>NZ_QGAD01000004.1:0-464703 GCF_005233705.1 Paenibacillus sp. CFBP13512
TTTAATAATTAATGATTTGTAAGTTTTTAGAGATTATAATAGTAATGAAAAGCGCTATATCATTTAACATAAGCATTTAACAAGTATGTAAAAAATGAATATCCATTTGTGATTGATGACTTGAAGCTTTAAACTAACTATATTGAGCTACATATTAGTATAAAGACGTGTTATTCAGTTAATAGATGAATTTAGAAGAAGGGACATACATATGGAATACGGAAATGTAGTCACATTGATCGTTTCGATCGTTACCGTTATTAATATTGCTTTGTCGATCGGATTTCTGTTTTTTGAAAAAAGAGATGCAGGGTATACTTGGGCATGGTTGATGATTCTCTTTTTTATTCCGATTGTTGGTTTTCTGGTGTATATCTTTCTAGGACGTAATCTTAAAAAGAAAAATTTCTACGGGCTTTCTGCGGAAGAACGAGGATTTGTACAATCTGAGGTCGATAAGCAGTTACTTACATTACAAGATACACAGTCACAGGAATTTCTGATACCATCCAAATATGATGAATTAGTCACGCTGAATCTTAGATCAACCAATGCTTTATTATCGAATGACAATGAGATCGTTATTTTCGATGATGGTCATGTTAAGTTCGATGCTTTGCTTCAAGATATTCAAGCAGCTACGGAAGAAATTAATATCCAATATTATATTATTCAACCTGATACGCTGGGCAGAAGGCTAAGAGATGCTTTAACTCAAAAAGCTCAAGAAGGCGTGAAAGTAAGATTACTTTATGATGAAGTAGGTTCTAAAAAAATCTCAGGTTCCTTTTTTAAAGAATTACAGTTAGCTGGTGGAGAAGTAGAAGTATTTTTCCCTTCCTTTTTCAAATTAATCAATTTCCGCATCAATAACAGAAATCACCGCAAGCTTTGCATTATTGATGGAACGATTGCTTATATTGGTGGGTTTAATGTAGGTGATGAATATCTTGGATTAAATAAAAAATTCGGTTATTGGAGAGATACCCATTTTAGAATAGAAGGCGATTCAGTCAATCATATTCAGGGCAGATTTATTCTGGATTGGCATCAAGCTCGCAAAGAACAAAAAGAAGATTATCATGAATTTGAGTACCGTTCTGCAAAGCATCATGGTAACAGTATGATCCAGATCGTTTCCAGTGGGCCTAATTCGGAGACAGAACATCTTAAAAATATGTATATTAAGATGATTTTATCGGCTAAAAAGAATGTCTATATTCAGACTCCGTATTTTATTCCAGATGCCAGCTTTATGGATGCGTGTAAGATTGCTCTGATCTCAGGAATTGATCTACAAATTATGATCCCTAATAAACCGGATCATCCGTTTGTCTATTGGGCAACATGGGCACATGTAGGGACATTGCTGGATTATGGAGCCAAAGTTCTTTTGTATGAAAAAGGCTTTTTGCATGCCAAAACGATTGTAGTAGATGAAGAAGTAGCTTCTGTGGGAACAATGAATATTGATTCTCGTAGCTTTAGACTGAACTTTGAGATTAATGCTATCGTGTATGATGAGCAGATTGCCAAGCAACTTCACGATCTATTTGATCAAGACAGTCTAGTCAGTAGTGAACTTACACTAGAACGTTACCAGAGTCGATCATGGATTATTAAGTTTAAAGAAGGCATTTCCAGATTGCTGTCGCCTATTCTTTGATCGGAGAAAAGTATGTTCTTAATTAGTTGAAATAAATATAATAAAAGACGATCTGCACAATACATGCAAATCGTCTTTTTGTTATATCCATGTCTCGCTTTAAATAGATCGTATCGTTTCTACCAATGTAGAACAATTAGATGGAAGAGCAATTTCAGGAATCGTTGCAGCATACGTAAAGTGAATCTGATGAGTTTCAAAGATTAGTCTAGCGGTCTCATTTAAATAATAAATATATTTATAAGGAGAATCTTCTTCATCGTGATGAGTTGAGCAATACAGTAAAACTTTGTCTGGATTGGTAGTGGGGTGAACTGATTCTATCCCCTCCAGGTGTTCTTTTTGGATCAACTGATTCAACGTCTCTTGAATATAACTAGAATATTTCTCTTCTCTAACCATATAAAATTTAGACATGCTATCAGCTCCTTTCATAATATAACCATTCTAGATAAACTTACAGATTCCTTTTGCATATACTCACTTCTTTAGACACATTTTATTTATTAATAATGATAGATAATGTGTAATTGACATGCTCATTTAATCGAATCAGAAATTCATTTAATTCCTCGTTAGAAGGAAATTTACATTCCAGAATGTAACAGCTATCTCCGCTAATTTTATAGTTATGAATCACGTAGGATTCTTGTGTTTTTAGGAAAGAAAGATAAGGTTGATGATGGGTACTTTTGGTAAAGATATTGATCATAGCATGAACAAAATACCCCATTTTTATTTGATTAATATTGATCGTATAGTCTTCAATAATTCCACTATTTTCTAATTTTTCTACTCGTGCTGAAGCGGCAGGCCCACTTAAATGTATTTTTTCTCCTAACTCTTTCATCGAGATTCGGCTGTTCTTCGAAAGCTCTTCTAGGATTTGCCTATCTGTATTATCTAACATTTGTTCAAATCCCTTCATTAATAAAGTTAAACGGTAAAAACACTTTATTTATACCATGTATTTGCAATGTTTCAATAGTATACACTGTATGTAAATCAAACAAAAGGAGTTACACACATGAATATACAGCAAATCCGAAGTGCAACATTGATCATCCAGTATGCAGGCAAAAAGTTTTTGGTAGATCCATTTTTAGCTGAAAAAGGTACGTATCCTCCTTTCTCAAATTCAGCAAGACAAGATCAAAATAATCCGTTGGAAAGTTTGCCTATTCCTATGAATGAAATTATCGACCATATCGATGCGGTGATTGTAACTCATTTGCATTTAGATCATTGGGATGATGTAGCCAAAGAAGTCTTGCCCAAAAACGTAAAACTGTTTACTCAAAACGAAGAAGATGCAAAAGAAATTCAAAGTGCAGGATTTCAAAATGTAGAGATTTTGCAAGCAGATACATTGTTTGAAGGGATTCAATTGATCAAGACAACAGGGGAGCATGGCAGAGGAGATCTAGTCAGTCTTATGGGACATGTATCTGGAGTAGTCTTTAAGCATCCAGAGGAGCAAACATTATATGTAGCTGGCGATACTGTATGGTATCAGAGTGTTCAAGACACGATTCACACGCATCAGCCAGAAGTAATTGTAGTGAATGCAGGCGCTAATCAATTTCTAGAGGGTGGTCCAATTATTATGGACAAAGAGGACGTATATCAAGTTCATCAAGCGGCAACTACTGCAACAATCATTTCTGTTCATATGGAATCGGCTAATCACTGGGGATTGTCTAAAAAAGAATTGAAACAATTTGCAGTTGAAAAACAGTTTTCTTCTCAATTGTTAATACCGGATAATGGAGAATCATATCCATTTTTAAAATAAGAAAGTATAAGAAATAGAGGAAACAAAATGATGAAAACAGCACAACCGAAATTATGGACAAAAGATTTCATCATTCTCTCTTTAGTCAATTTTTTCTTGATCTTTATTTACCTGTTATTAAATGCCACGATTGCTCTTTATGTGCTAAGAGAATTTGATGCGACTACGGGACAAGCAGGTCTGGCAGCAGGAATTTTTATTATTGGTGCACTGACAGGACGTATTTTTACAGGATCACTTATGAAAAGACTCCAATATAAACGACTATTGGTGGCTGGACTTATATTCTTTGCCTTAACGATTCTTCTGTATCTGGTGAATTACGGACTTTCTTTTTTCATTATTAGCCGATTTTTTAATGGCATTGCATTAGGAATCACGACAACTGTGATTGGAACGCTTGTGGTGCTTACGATACCGACATCTAAACGAGGTGAAGGTATTGGCTATTTTGCTGTTAGTACAGCAGTAGCAACTGGTCTAGGCCCATTTGTCGGTCTATATATGGCTCAACATACTGGATTTTATATGATTTTTATCGTGTGTCTACTATTAGCGATCGTAAGCATTATCATTGGATTTTTCGTCCGTATTCCTGAAATGAAAAAAGTAGACGTGGTAGAAGAAAAGGGTAAAGGTATTAAACTTTCAGAGTATATTGAACCGAAAGCACTGCCGATCAGCTTCATCGTTCTGATTATGACTTTTTGCTTTTCTAGTGTTTTGTCCTATATCAATTTATATGCTATTGAGCTGAATTTAATAGATACTGCTAGTTTCTTCTTTATTGTGTATACAGTTACTGTTTTGATTTCCCGTCCATTTACCGGGCGATTGATGGATAGCATCGGGGCTAATTATATTATGTATCCTGCTTTTATTATTTTCGGTATTGGAATGGTTCTTTTGGGTACTGCACATAGTGCATTAACTCTTTTAATTGCAGCAGGGTTGATTGGTCTTGGCTTTGGGAATATTTCTTCGATCAGTCAGACGATAGCTGTAACCGTGGCTCCTCCTCATCGTATGGGACTGGCTAGCGCTACATTTTTCATTTTTTATGATATTGGAAATGGATTTGGGCCTTCACTTTTGGGACTTGTTATTCCCATTACTGGATATCCCACTATATATATGATTTTAGGAGTAGCTGTTATCGCAACATCTGTTCTTTATTATGTATTGTATGGAAAGAAAGAAAAAGCTAATCGGTATATCCTTAATAAAAAAACAGGTTAACAATCGAATATAGTAAGGAATTGATGATATGAGTCTGAGAGTAGAATCACTAAAGAAACATCCGCAACAAATCAATAAAGTCAAAGAATTATATTTAGATTCGTTCCCTGCAAACGAGCGGATACCGATCAACCTTTTACTGTGGAAAGCTAAAAGAGATTTTGTAGACTTTCTTATTATGTATGATGATGATGTATTTGTAGGATTTACGTACTTGATCACTCGTAAAGACTTAACGTATGTCTTATATATAGCTATAGACAACAATATTAGATCCAAAGGGTATGGAAGCCGTGCACTTACTCTAATTAAAGAAAAGTACCCGAACAATCGGATAATACTTAATATAGAATTTGTGGATGAGATGGCTAATAACTATGAGCAACGGTTAACGAGAAGGAAGTTCTATGTTCGTAATGGTTTTGAAGATTCAACTTTGATTTATCAAGATCGTTGGGGTCTATACGAAGTTCTGATTTATAGAGGTCAGGTGGATAAAGAAGAATTTTATGATTTACTAAAAAGATTTGCAGGTACTTTACTATTTTCAGTATTCAAACCTCATATCACTTCATCAAAAGCATTAAAAGTTATAAAGTGAAAAAAGGATGATCTACACCTGTTAGCGTAGATCATCCTTTTTGATCTCTATTGCGTATACATTGTTAGCTATTTCAGAAAAATATGGAAAGAATATTTACTTCTTATACAAATTAACGACTTTGTTGAATAATTAGATTTTCTAATTGATCAGCAATATGTTCTACACCACGATTTAAGTCACTGTTGCTAAGTTCTAACCACGCATGACGCTCATCCATATCGAAAGCTTGAGCAAATAATCCACCTAGACCCCGTCCACGGCGATCGACTTCAACCAGAACTTGAAGACCATGAGGTTCTAAGCGCATCACTAATTCCAACTCTGTAATCCGATTGCTGAATTCACGACCTGGTGTAAATTCGAATTCTTGAACAAATGGAACACCGTAACGTGAACGGGACAAATATTCAACAGATGAGCTATGGAAATGGAATCCTAGTAATTCAGCCGCTTGAAGTACTGTTTCCATGTAAGGATGTGGATGCACTGTAATATAGTCGTGATCGGTAGGGTCAAGGCTCATACCAATATCCAATCCGGTATGCAACCATACTTTTTGACGATCCAAAGTGATCGGCGTTTGCGAAGGTAATATAAAGGAGAACGGAATTTCTAACTTTTGTCCTTTTTTGACAACCATTTCATCAGATACTTTGTATTGAGCCATCGCATACTGTACATGTTCTTTTTTCTCATCGTGTTCACGAATATACTCAGTCATCACTTTAATATAGATATTACCGACTTCTTGATCAACGTTGCCTCCTTGAATATGAACGACTCCGTTCATATCTTCATTAGGATAATACTCGGTACGTTCTAAGATGGTATCAATTTTGGCTGCGCCTACTCCTACGCGAGCAAGCATTTTGTTAAAGAATGACATTGGACATTTCCCCTTTTGGATGATGAGTAACTTATTTAGATATGAACATATACGGAAGAAATATATATTACGTTTCTTATTTCTATACTATTTTTATCGACAATTTTTGTGTAAAAGGTGATTTCTTGTATAGTCTGACTATATCTTTTTGTTTCATAATTTATAAATATAGGTATTAAGATATAGAACTAAAGTTTAATTGTTAAATAAAAAGGAGAAATGAAGTATACATATGTAATCTGTAAACGCTTATACATCTACTCATAAACTACATTTTTAGCACTAAATAAAATAATATGTCGATTTTTATCGAAAATAGGTACAAGTGCTCATAAAACATATGATAGATAACCCGATAATCTTATTATTAGCATTTCCTGAATTTGTAATTTTAAATTGTGAACAATAGATATGAAAGTAGAGTGATAAAAAATGAACATTAAACAGAAATTGTCAGGCGTATTTTCAATCATGATATTTATAGTTTTGCTTGTAGGTGCTATTGGAGGATATGAAGTTCATGTAGCTAGCAAAAATTATCAAAATTTACTTAATGACAGGGTTCAGACCATACTAGGGATTAAAGATCTAAGATACTTGGCAGGCGATCAGACCAAATATTTAAGAGGATACTTACTTACAGGCGATACGAATCAACTGGATATGTTCAAGCAGAATAAGGAGAAATTGATTGCTGGTATCGTTACGATGCAACAGAAGCTAGCCGATGATTCTACAACGATTAACATGTTACAAGAATTATCTGATCTAGAAACTCAATATGGCGGTATTACCGATCAACTGATTACGTACAAAGAACAAAATAATGTGGTTGCTTATACTAAAATGGTCCAAGAGCAATGTGTACCGATGGCATTATCTTTAGCAGACAAAGCGCAACAGATGGAAGAATACCATTCTAATCTATTAAAAGAAGCACAAGCTGAAACCAATAGTGATGCTAATGTAACGCTCTATACATTGATGGTTGTTAGTGTTATTGCTGTTATTATAGGGATAGTCATTGCATACTTTGTGATTCGCATGTTCTCCAAACCTATTGCTCTTGTAGCTGAAGGTGCCAAAGAAATTGCACAGGGGAATTTAACGATTGAGGATCTTCAGATTTCAAGCAAAGACGAATTGGGTCAAATGGCTAATTCATTTAATGAAATGAAGAATAATTTACGTGGTTTGATGCAAGTGATTGGTTCAAGTGCAGAACAAATGGCAGCCGCTTCTGAAGAATTAACAGCAACTTCGGAAGAATCAGTGAAAACAGCTGATGAAGCTACGATTACGGTCAAAGGCATTTCATCTTCAGCAGGACTTCAATTACAACAAGTGATGGACAACCAACAATTGTTAGAAAAAAATACAGATAATATTTATCGTATAGTTGAATCAGTGGCATTAGTTGCAGATTCTTCAAGCAAAGCATTAAGTGATGTTGAACATGGAGAAAGCAATGTAGAACAAACAGTGCTACAAATGAAAAATGTAGATCAGACCGTACAAGCGACAGCAACAGCATTGTATGAGTTAGCAGAACAGTCTAAAGAAATCGCTACGATTGTACAAGTGATTCGTGATATTGCAGGACAGACTAATCTTCTTTCTCTTAATGCTTCTATTGAAGCTGCTCGTGCAGGTGAACATGGACTTGGATTCGCTGTTGTAGCAAGTGAAGTGAAAAAATTATCTGAATATTCTAATGATTCTGCTAGACAGATCAATGACAAAATCGAAGATATTATTCAAAGAACGTCACATGCTGTAACCAAAATGGAAGAAGGCGCCAAAGAAGTACAAAGCGGTACCAAAGCAGTACAGCAAATGGGAGAAATTTTCCATAATGTACACAGTGCAATCCAGTTGGTAACAGAGCAAGTGAAAGAAGTTTCTACTGCTTCGAATCAAATTTCATCCGGTTCATCCAAAATTTTGGATTCTGAACGTCAAATTGCAGGTCTTTCTCAACAAATCACTTCAGATTCAAAAGAAGCGACTCAAGCATCTACTATTCAGTTAGAGTCTATGCGCGAAATCTCGAATGCTGCTGAATCATTAAGTCATTTATCAATGGATTTGCAGACAGAAGTTTCGAAATTCCGTGTGTAAGTCAAATCTTCATTCATTCGTCTGATTGAATTCTATACAAAATTCTTCTATATAGAGGATGAGCTGATGATTTCCGGTTCGTCTTTTGTATAGAAGAATTTTGTATTTTTTTGTATATTGAAACGTCTGTTCCTATTTAGGGAGACAGCAGGTTATAATAAAGAATGAGTACGATAGGAGGAACTTAATCGATGTCTTCTAAAAAAATATGGGGATTTGTGGTTACTGCTATTCTAGCAGGGGTTATTTATCTAGTGAATGGACAAGTGGATCTTGGCAATATATTGAATCCCAATCAAGCGTCTAATGGACAAGCCGATTATACCCTTGTTGTGCCTGCTGATCGCTATCCCAAAACAGCCGCTCATATCAAAGACGCGATCGCAGAAGGACATTCTGCGATCTGTACCATAGACCGTGGAGGCGCCAAAGCGAATAGACAGTTATCTTTACGAGGAATAGCTACCAAAAAAGGCTATGATCGAGATGAGTGGCCGATGGCGATGTGTCAAGAAGGTGGAGAAGGGGCAGATATCCGTTATATCAAACCTTCAGATAATCGAGGCGCAGGTTCATGGATAGGTAACCAATTAGACAATTATTCGGATGGCACAAGGGTATTATTTGAGGTAAAATAAGATAAGGATTGATTAAAAATTCGTTATTGAAAATTTATAAAGGAGGAATACCTGATGGGAACTTCTATTTTGCCGGCTGTGTTGCCTTTATTTATGGAATTTAATGCACACACACCTTACATTTTATTGTATGCAGTAATGATAGTGGTAGCATGTATTGCTTTTGGATTGTGGGTTAAAAAACTTAACGATACCAAAGATGATCCAGAATAAGCTTTAACTTATGTATACTGCTATAGTTAGGCATTAAAAAAGCTATCTTTGAAATCACTGACGATTTCAAAGATAGCTTTTTTTGTATTTCTATTTAAATTCTATGAAAGATAAAGATTATTTAGTAGCTGCTTGAGGCTGCAAATCTTGAATCGAATCCACATTTACATATTTAGGAACAACAAGTCCTACTTTAACACCGGTCATACTAGGGCCGAGGTCATCCAGTTTGGCTTTGTATTTTTCCCAATAGTCAGCATGGGTAAGTGGTAACCAAGCTGCTACGGTAGCATCTGCATCGCCATTAGCCACACCGGTAAACATAGGGCCTGCTTCTACTTGCAAAGCAGTTACTTTGTAACCGAGTTGAGTTTCTAAAATGTATTTTATTAGGTTCGTACTGGCAATTTCAGAATCCCACGCTACATAGCTTAATGTAAGTGTGTTGCCATTTACTTTTTTCAAGCCTTTGGTCCATTCAGCAACACGGTCAGGATGAGCTTCAGCCCAATCTTTAGCCGCTACAGCAGAATCAGTACCCGCTTGAATAGCTACCATCATTTCGCCCATTTCATCAGAAGACCATTCAAAACGGTCTAAAAATTGATAAGCGGTTGGATCGTCTTTTTGTAATCCTTTACGAGCAAGCGTATGAATTTCTTCAGCATCTCCGTAAGATTTCTTCGGATCTTCTAAATATTTAAGATCGTATTTACTGAACATCCAGTGTGGTGTCCAACCTGTAATGATAATAGGTTCTTCATTTTTGATTGCTTTATCCAGTGTTGCTGTCATCGCTGCACTAGAACCTTCAACCAATGTCCAGTCTGTTAATTTATAATCTTCGATAGCTTTGCGTGTAGCTTTCATTATGCCTGCGCCTGCATCGATACCGATAATCTGGTAACCGACTTGATCGCCAATAGCATCAGAGCTATTGGTTGTTTTACTGCCCGGGAACGATGGAAATGGTTGACGGTTCGGGTTACAGGCAGAAATGATCATGATCAATATAATACAGGAGAAAAGCAGCAAGTTTTTATGCTTTTTCATGCGTATAATTCGCCCCTTTAATCAATATTTTCAAATGTTGCTAGAGTATACAGTTAGTTACTATTAAGCGCGTTGTTTGCGTCCACCTTTGAATAAGCTCTGAGAAAGACGGTCAAGTACAATAGCAAGAACAACAACAGCTAGACCTGCTTCGAAACCTTCACCAATTTTGAGCTGTCCAACGGCACGATATACAACAGCACCGATACCTTGTGCACCAATCATAGATGCGATAACAACCATAGATAGAGATAACATAATCGTTTGGTTAATACCTGCCATAATCGTTGGTAGAGCAAGTGGTAATTGAACTTTAAATAATTTCTGTCCACCGGTTGACCCAAATGCGTCAGCCGCTTCAACTAATTCTTCCGATACTTGTCTAATTCCCAAATGGGTTAAACGAATTGTTGGTGGAATAGCGAAAATAACAGATGCGACTACACCAGGTACAACACCTAGACTGAAGAAAGTTACAGCCGGTAATAAGTATACAAATGCTGGCATGGTCTGCATAAAATCAAGTAATGGTGTAATAATTTGTGCAGCTAATTTGCTAGAACCACACATAATACCGAGTGGAACACCGATCAAGATTGAGATTAGAGCAGAAGTGATAACAAGACCTAATGTGTTCATGGTTTCTGTCCAATATCCCAAGTTGTAGATTAATAAAAATCCAAGTGCTGAGAATATGGCGAGCGACCATCTATTCGCGATATACCCGAGAATACCGATAATAATGACGAATAAGAATGGGTGTGGCAACATAAAGAAATACGTAAAAATATCGACGACATAACTGATGATGTTAGATACGCCTTTGAAAAATCCTGCCCAGTGCAGGCTCAGCCAATCTACTAACGTTTGTATCCATTGTGCTAAAGGAATCTTAGGCATACTCATTCACCTCTCCATTATCTACTTCGCCGGCAAGTGCACCGAGTAATGCTCCACGGATCAATACACCTGTTAAGCGATCACGTTCATCTACAACAGCAACAGGCAATTTAGCTGTGCTGACTAATTCAAATAGTTCATTCAACATACGTTCTGGTTCTACTTGAGGCACATCACGAATTAAGATGTCTTCAAGTTTTTGTTGTGTTTTCATTGCGGTAACAGCATCTTCTGCGGTAATAATACCGAGTAGTTTTTTGGAACGATCAATAACGAATAGATTAGATACACCGCGTTCACGCATCAATTCAAGCGCTACACGAGGTCCACGATCCAATGTGATCGTCTCAGGTCTGCGCATCACATGAGCAGCAGTTAATACTTTAGACAAATCAACATCTTCTACAAAGCGTGCAACATAAGAGTTAGCAGGCTGGATCATGATTTCTTCCGGTGTACCGATTTGGACAACAGCACCATCTTTCATCAGTGCAATACGATCACCGATACGAAGAGCTTCATCTAGATCATGCGTAATAAAGATGATTGTTTTTTTCATTTTATCTTGTAATTCAAGCAATTCATCTTGCATATCACGGCGAATCAGTGGATCAAGTGCACTAAATGCTTCATCCATTAAAAGAACTTCAGGATCATTCGCTAGAGCGCGTGCTAGACCGACACGTTGTTGCATACCACCACTAAGTTCGTCAGGCATTTTCGTTTCCCAGCCTTTAAGACCTACTAACTCAAGCGACGTTTCTGCTTTGGTACGACGTTCAGCTTTAGCCACTTTTTGAATCTCAAGTCCGTACTCCACATTTTCGAGAACACTACGATGAGGGAATAGAGCGAATTTTTGAAAGACCATACTGATTGTTTTGCGACGCACATTGCGAAGTTGTTCTTTATTCATTTTGCGAAGATCTTTACCATTGACTAGAATTTCACCAGAGGTAGGTTCGATCAGGCGATTGAACATACGTACTAATGTAGATTTACCACTACCAGACAATCCCATGATTACGAAGATTTCGCCTTCTTCAATCTCCATATTGACACGATTGACACCAACAGTAATCTGTTTTTCTTTAGCCATTTTTTCTTTTGTCCAACCTTGATCCAATAATTTTGCATTTTGTTCTGCGTTTGGACCGAACAACTTACTTACATTTTTGATTTCTAAAATAGACACTATTTGTCACCCCTTTTATATAGTAGGAAGATAAAGATGAAAAACATTATACTTACAGAAAATAAATGATTATTTTCATCATTTGCAAACCGACGAGATTCATTGTAACAAATATAAGTTTGCAAATCAACCGTAAAACCCGTATATTTAGTATGTACAGAAAAAACTGTACAGAAAGTTTATAAGGAATACTTTAATATACGCTCATATTCTCAGTCATACTATTCATTTTGAGACTTTACTTTTGAGATTATCTTTTTTAAAATGATTTAAGAAAACATAATATCCAGATCATAAAGAATAAACTGTATATATAGAATAGGAGTGTGCAAGCATGAGCTTGGACCAATTAAATGAATCACAGCAAGAGGCAGTAGAAAAAGTAAGAAAACGTGTTATCGAAGTCATCGGACGTAATATGGATCTATATGGAGTAACATTATCTACAGGACATTTATATGGAATGTTGTTTTTTGCAGACAAACCTATGACTTTAGATGATATGGGTACTGAAATGGCGATGAGTAAAACAAGCATGAGTACAGGTATCCGTAATTTGCTAGATTTACGTATGGTTAATAAAGTCTGGGAAAAAGGGTCACGTAAAGACTTATATGAAGTCGAATATGACTGGTATCAGACATTTACTGATTTTTTCGCTATCAAATGGCGCAAATCGGTTGAAAGTAATATTTTAGTGTTACGCAAATCGGTCAAAGAAATCGATAAATTGATTGTTGATCTCGATAGTGAGTCACCAGCGACCCAAGTATTGATGAAAGATAAAGAGAAAATGGAAGAAGCAGTACGTTATTATATGTGGTTAGATCGTCTGATTGATCTTATGGAAGAAGGACAAATTTTCGATTTTGTACCTAAAGAAGAATAGAATCGTACCCTATAAAATAGAACCACTTTCGCCTGTCATAAGGTAGAAGTGGTTTTTTGTTCCAATAAAAGTAATAACTATTTCATTTCACCATAATATGATTATTAAAAGCGTATATTTTAATTATAACTATCAAAATAGGATAAATAGTTCTATATTGGGTCTAGTCGATCACTACATCTTAATGATAATATAGCTTTGTATTACAAAATTAGCATAATGAACAGTGAAGTATTCTGTATTTATGAAGTCGTCATTATGTATTACTTATGTATGTCAAACGATTGTAAGAGAAAGAAAACGATTTGAATTTTAGTCATCGAAAAGAGGGATATCATTTGAATAAAATCAAAGCTATGCGTACATGTTCTATGATCACATTAACAGCCTTGCTTACAGTAAGTACCTTGTTATCGCCAAATCGTTCTTTTGCTGCTGAAGAAGGTACCATCACATCTCCTTATGAATTAACATCAACAGCGAATGCATCATTATTACATTCATCTGCGAATACAGCTCCTATCATTTCACGGCATATCAATCTCAAATCCAGCCAAATCATTCGAGTGATTGTCCAGCTTAATAATGAACCTGTTGCAGTGGGGCGATATGAAGCAGACCAAGCAGTACAAGGATTCACCACTCAATCGGTAGAAGATTCGCAAGTGATGGCTTCTACAGCAACAACGATAGATTCACAACAGTCTACTTTTACCAATGCCGCCAAAGCTAAAGGGATTAAGATGACAGTGAATTATCGTTATAACACTGTACTCAATGGGATGGAGATTTCGATACCTGCCAATCAAATTTCGACTTTGGCTGAGATTCCGGGTATCAAATCTATTTATGAAAATAATAATTATTATACGATTCCTGTACAGGAACCAGCTACACTCACTGCAACCAGTGCTACATATGATGCTTCACCACTTAACCTAATCGGTGCTCCGATGGCCTGGCAAAAAGGGTTAACTGGTAAAGGTGTTAAAGTCGGAGTGATCGATACTGGGATAGATTATGAACACCCAGATTTGAAAGGCGCTTATAAAGGGGGTTATGATTCTGTTCACCATGATAATGACCCTTATGAAGATCCACCGTTATCTGTACAAGATGATCCTCAAGGATTGGGATTTGCAGGAACATCTCATGGTACCCATGTATCCGGTACAATCGTAGGGCAAGCGGCGAATAAAACAAGCGAAATTGCACAAAAAGGAGTCGCTTATGATGCAGAACTTCATGTCTACAAAGTATTAGGACGTGACTCGCAGACAGGGCGTTCTACAGGTACGACAGCGCAAATTATTGACGGTATCGAACATGCAGTTAAAGATGGTATGGATGTTATTAATTTATCGTTAGGAACAGACGCAGACAAAGATGTGAATTCACCAGATGTGATTGCTATTAATAATGCTGTATTAAGCGGTGTTGTGGTGGTGGTTGCGAACGGAAATGCAGCCGCTTCAGGCTCATACTATTATTCTCTAGGTTCTCCAGCTACTTCGCCATTGGCGATTTCAGTAGGAGCTTCAACTGTTCCGGGTACTCAATATCAAGCATCGGTTACAGCTTCTGTGTATGATGCTGATTCGGTGAGTCAAGATACGTATGCACAAAGTTATCCGTTACAGGCAATCGCATGGCGCACCCAGCAAGATGATTTTGCTCAATATTTGGGAAATACGTTGTATCAAGGAGTATATGTAGGCTTAGGATTGGATGATGATTATAAAGGCAAAGATGTACAAAATAAAGTGGTATTGATCTCACGTGGAGGTTCTAAATTCACAGATAAAATAACCCTTGCCAAATCTAAAGGAGCCAAAGCGGTTATTATTTTCAATGGAGATGCTCAAATCAATGATTCTACTCAAGCTGACTTATCCGAACATATAGCAGGGCGAGATGGAAATATTGGAAGCGGAGCTTATATTGGAGATGGTTATCCTTATATTCCAAGCTTTGATATGGCGGGTGAAGCAGGACGTGCCTTAGCAAGAAAAGCTATACAATCTCCTACAACGCCATTAACATTTACATTCGGAAAGCAATATCTCAAAACATCTTCTATTGGAGATACTATCGCTGATTTTAGTTCCCGTGGACCGAATCAAGATGGATTGCTCGGGATCAAGCCTGATTTTGTGGCTCCAGGAACGAATATTGAATCAACATTCCCGGCATATGGCAAATTAATTAAAAATGCTTCGTATAAAGAAGCTTATTTACGACAAAATGGAACGAGCATGGCTAGTCCTCATGTGGCTGGTCTAGCCGCTTTGTTAAAACAAGAGCATCCTGATTGGACTCCATTTGATATTCGGGCGATTCTAGCGAATACAGCCAAGCCGCTTAAAGATGAAAAAGGAACTTTATATGACGTCTATTCTCAAGGAAGTGGACGTGTAAATGTAATCGATGCTGTCTATTCACCAGCTGTGCTTGAAACCGTAGAACCGATTACAATTTTGGATAAAGAATTGAAAAAGAAAACAGTGACCAACTATGGTTCTTCTGCTGCTTTTGGCGTAGTTGCGGCAGGTGGAGCAGAACAGTCCAAAACATTGCAAATTAAAAATACATCGACCACGAGTATACAATATCAAGCGACTGTACACATGAATCCAAGCCTGACATCAGATCCTTATCAACCTGTAGCAACACCAGATGTAAGTCATATTGCAGCACGGTTAAAAGGAGTAAATCCAGACGGCTCTATTCTGGTTAGTGGGCAATCGACTAAATCGTTTGCTTTAGCTGTTCAACCCGATGCTACTGCTGTAACAGGAGATTATGAAGGCGATGTGGTATTAACAGCTAATGGTTATCCTACATTGCATCTACCATTCGTTCTCCATGTAGGAACCAATCTTCCTGATGCTGGATTAGGACTACAAGAAGTGACATTGAGTGATCGGGACATTCGTTTAGATGGAAAAAAAGATGCTATAGATATTGGTTTTCACTTAACAGCTACCGATTCCAATGTCATGGAATTAAATGTGTATGATATGAATGATGTTGCTCAAGGAACACTAGCACAAGTCGTTCAACCAGTTACTGATGAGGGATACCCGTTATTTAAGCCAGGGTATTATAACTTTAATGATATTGATAATGTCGTGATGGTATCTGACAATAACGGAACTTCTCTCAAAGCACTCCCGCCGGGACAATACAAATTAGAACTGGCTGTATATCATGTGAATCCGCAGGGGGTGACAGATCCTAACTCTGTTCATCCTGCATACACCTCTTATCGCATTACAGGTAAGGAGAAAGATCGAATTCATACCGCCGCAAAACCGTTCCATTATATTTTGGATGGACAAAATAAGATCGGTAAACCCGTGATTGCACTAAACGATACAGAACGGATCACCTACAAAGTATTATCTACAAGTGATGCCAAATATGTAGATAACACTGGAACACTTTTGAAGTATCCCGCTTCTGGTTCACGTATCGTAAAATTAAATATTCAGATTCGTTCAGTAGCAGATCCTACTGTCCAGACAACGGTCAAAGCATTAGTCAAAATTAAAGCACCTGCAAAATAATGAAAAAATATCGATCTAAATAGTAAACAAAAAAGAACCTTTCACAATAGATACTATCCAACCTTCGGGTAAGGTAGTTCTATAGGAGAGGTTCTTTTTTATTCCATTTAATGTAATATATATTATAAATTTGGTTAAAGATTGATAAAAATTCATTATTTCATTATAACTAACGCAAATTTTCTCTATAGATGGATAAAATATCTAGCCACTGGTTAATTCAGGTGGTAATATAACTTTATGTTACAAAATCTTCCTCACATTCTCATTAAAGGAGGTTACTATAGCTTACACTCAAAGTAAGATGTTAACGGTTTAATTCTGGGGCTACCTTTTAGTTCGGTAAAAAATCATTACACACACTATCTAACTTAACGAAACGAGGGAAATCATTTGACGAAGTTACACGTTATCCGTAAATTTTCGGTTGTTTCCATGGCAGCTGTTCTAGCTGTAGGTACTTTATTATCGCCAACTGCTTCTTTCGCAGCTCAAGCAGGTACAGCAACATCTCCGTACGAAATAGGACGCAATCTACCGACAGTGTTGCTTAATCAGACTTCAAACGAAGCACCTGTTATTTCGCCTAAATTAAATGTGACTTCTAGTAAAGTAGTACGCGTTATCGTGCAATTATCTAATCAACCGGTTGCTATAGGTCAATATGCTGCTGAAGCAGGCGTACGTAGCTTTGCTACAGAATCTACAGAAACAGCAATTGATTCTCAACAATCTGCTATTGTGAATGCAGCCAAAGCGCAAGGTATTTTGCTTAAAGTCAATTATCGCTACAATACGGTACTTAACGGTATGGAAGTATCGATTCCAGCGAATCAAATTCCCAAGTTGGCTGAATTGCCAGGTGTAAAGTCTATTTATGAGAATAGTGTGTATTACACGATTCCTGTACAAGATCCTCCTTCGCTTACAGCAACAGCAGCTACATATGATGCTTCTCCTTTGAACTTAATTGGTGCACCTGTGGCTTGGCAAAAAGGATTAACAGGTAAAGGTGTTAAAGTGGGTGTTATCGATACAGGTGTTGATTATGAGCATCCTGATTTGAAAGGTGCTTATAAAGGCGGATACGATTCATTTGAAAAAGATAACGATCCGTATGAAGAGCCACCTATCGCTATTGAAGACGATCCGTACGGTACAGGATTTGCCGGTACATCGCATGGTACTCACGTATCAGGAACGATTGTAGGTCGTGCAGCGAACAAAACAAGTGATATCGTACAAAAAGGGATCGCTTATGATGCAGATCTTTATGTATACAAAGTATTAGGACGTAACGCAGAGACAGGACGTTCTTCCGGTTCTTCCGCACAGGTTATTGATGGAATCGAACGTGCGGTTAAAGACGGTATGGATGTTATCAACTTATCTCTAGGTTCTGATGCTGAGAAAGATGTCAACTCACCAGACGTTATCGCAATCAACAATGCTGTGCTCAGTGGAGTTGTAGCCGTTATTGCAAATGGTAATGCAGCCAAACAAGGATATTACTACTACTCTATGGGTTCACCTGCATCTTCCCAATTGGCTATTTCTGTAGGTGCTTCTACTATTCCTACCAAACAGTTTGCTTCAACCGTAACGGCTTCGGTATACAGTAGTGAAGCTGCTGCGACAGCAGAGGCAGTCAGTGCTGCGGCAGTTAATTATCACAATGCAAATGAGACAACAACGGTAACAGCAGATGCTTATGGTCAATCGTATGGATTGAACTTAATGGCTTGGCGTACAGGAAACGAAGACTTCCAAAGAGTTCTAGGTACTTCTCCATTAGATGGAGTGTATGTAGGATTGGGTCTAG
This sequence comes from Paenibacillus sp. CFBP13512, assembly GCF_005233705.1. Classification (NCBI taxonomy): domain Bacteria; kingdom Bacillati; phylum Bacillota; class Bacilli; order Caryophanales; family Paenibacillaceae; genus Paenibacillus; species Paenibacillus sp. CFBP13512. The sequence goes on from NZ_QGAD01000004.1 coordinate 18,591, forward strand.
TGGGTGACTACAAAGGCAAAGATGTGAAAAACAAAGTGGTTTTGATCTCGCGTGGTAGTGCAACATTCGTAGACAAAATCAAAGTAGCTAAAGACAATGGAGCCAAAGCGGCTATCATTTTCAACGGTAATGTTAAAGCTTCCAATCCGTTAGAAGCTGACTTGTCTGAAAGTGTGGTTGGACGTGATGGTCCAATCGGTTCGAGCGCATTCTTAGGGGATGGATTCGAATATATTCCAACATTTGATATGGCAGGTAAAGAAGGACGTGCTTTAGCTAAAGAAGCATTGAAATCTTCTGCGGATGCATTAACATTCAAATTCGGAAGCAGCTATCCAAAAACAGAACAACGCGGCGACACGATGGCTGATTTCAGTTCACGTGGTCCTAACCAAGATGGACTTCTAGGTATTAAACCTGATCTAGTGGCTCCAGGTGTAAGTATTGAATCTACAATTCCTGCTTACGGTAAATTTATCAAAGATGCTTCTTATGCTGAAGCATACACGCGTCAAAACGGAACAAGTATGGCAAGCCCGCATATTGCAGGTCTAGCTGTATTACTGAAGCAAGAACATCCGGATTGGACACCATTTGATATTCGCGCAGCATTGGTGAATACAGCAGATGTGATCAAAGATGAGAATGATACACAATACGATGTCTATTCTCAAGGTGCTGGACGTGCCAATGTAGCATCAGCAGTCTACTCTCCAGCATTATTGGAAACGGTAGAATCGATCGTTATTTTGGATAAAAACTTGAATAAGAAAACAGTGACTAACTATGGTTCTTCCGCTGCATTTGGCGTATTAAAACCAGGTAGTGCAGAACAAACGAAAAAACTGCAATTGAAAAACACTTCTGCTTTAACAGTGTCTTACAAAGCAAGTATTCAATTGCATGCTGATGTCACTTCGGATCCTTACAACCCGACTTCAACACCGGATGTAAGTAATATCAGTGCTACACTTAAAGGGTTAGATGCTAATGGTTCGATCTTGCTAGGTGGTAACTCAACCAAAGAATTCTCATTAGCCGTTAAACCGAATGCTGCTGCGGCAACAGGTCCTTATGAAGGTGAAGTGGTATTAACAGCTAATGGTTATCCTACATTGCATTTACCATTTGTATTGCATGTAGGTACTGAATTACCAGATACAGGCTTAGGTATTCAAGAAGTGACAGTAAGCAATACCAATATTCGTTTGGATGGCAAACAAGATGTAACCGATGTAGGTTTCCACTTAACATCGCAAGATTCTAATGTTATTGAATTGAACGTGTATGGTCTGGACGATGAGCTTAGAGGAACAGCCGCTCAATATGTTCAATCTCCAACTGAAGAAGGTTATCCTTTATTTGACCCGGGATACTACCAGTTCAATGATATTGATAATGTAGTCATGGCTTCAGCTAATGGTACGGTTTCTCTCAAAGCATTAGAGCCAGGAACGTACAAATTGCAATTGGCTGCATACAATGTTTCTCCAACAGGTGCAGTAGATAGCAACTCGATTCATACATCTTCTGCTCAATACCGTATTGTAGGTACAGAGAAAACACGTATTGCTACAGCGAAAAAACCATTTAACTACATTATTGATGGTAACAATGTTCTTGGACAATCTGTGATTACATTGCCAAACGATAATCGTCTAGATTATAAAGTATTGTCTAGCGATGATCTGAAATATGTAGATAACAAAGGTGTATTGATTAAGTATCCAGCTTCTGGATCACGTATGACTCGATTGAAAATCCAAATCACTTCAGTAACAGATCCAACAGCAACGGTTACTGTAAATGCCTTGGTAAAAATTACGGCTCCTAAAAAGTAATACTGAATAAACGGGTACACACCTGATTAACCCGATCATAAGTAACAAAAAAGACGCTCAAGCTAATATAGCTGAGCGTCTTTTTTTGATGTGAATAACATCATTATTCATATCATAGGGGATAGACTAGGAAGCAGTCACACCTAGTTGACGATACAACAGTTGTTGTTGTTTTAAAGCTTCTTGGTATTTAGGATGATCTTCTTGCTCCAGCATAAATAATAGATCATCATGGAAATCTTGAATCATATATCCTTCAGGCAAATCTTCAAATAGACTATGGAAATCCATCACAGGCAAATCAAGCTTTCCTTGAGATGCTTGTTCCATCCAATGAATCCAATCTCCTAATGTCAGAACATTGGTCATCCACAAGTCTTCCTGTAAGCTGATACAGTCTTGCAACACTTCATATACATCCGGTTCAGCAAAGCGGCGAGAAGCTTCTACAGATAGCTCATATAGTGATTGAGCAGCAGCATAAGCTTCTACACCCAATGAATGTTCGAGATGATTGAAATAGTCTTCGACTGCAATCTCGTGACCATCATCATAAAGCAGTGGCACGACTGCCCATTGATGCAAAATATCAGTTAGCGTATCGTCATTAATAATACCTTCAACATATAATTGTTCGATTTGATGTGTTGTCATGTATAGACCTCCAAAAATTCAATACGGGTTATCGTAGTACTTAACCATTCCCGTTTGCATTATACCTTAGAATGTCTGACAACACATCTTCTTTTTCCCATTGCGATCCATAGGGAGAAGGGCAATAAGAGGCAGATAAACGTGTACGGATATGCACAAGGCAGCCACAATGTTTGCACGTTGTCCCATATTGTAAAGAAGGACAAGACAAGCAAGTGTTCATTCGTGCTTGCTGTACAGACTCTGGTGTTAACTCATGAGGCTGTTTATGTTGAATAGCGATAGCGACCAATCGTTCAATCTTTTCGTCAGACAGTTGAGGGCTACGGTTACAACCTTTACATCCATGATTGATTGCTGGCATTAGGGTGACCGTCCTCTCTGTTAGATCAACGTAATCGCTGCGACAGAAGCCGCTGGAAGTTCGAATGTTAATGTACCGTCTTTGGCAAAAGAGACTTCCAAAGCAACCGGAGTGATTTGCTCTGGATGTTCAAATGTATTATGTGTATTGAGAGCAGAAGCCGTTAATACTTTGCCTTGAATATCTGAAGGGGTAAAGCCTTCTATGCGACAAGAGAACGATTCGCTTTCGTTATGACTCAAGTTACAGATCGTCAGGTGAACACGATTTAGATGGTCTTTGGAAGCCGCTGCACTGATTTTGTCTATAGATTGAGCACCCATCGTGTATTTAGGGCTTGTATACTGCAAGTCTAGTCTTTGGCTATCCTGATGTACTTGATACATATTAAATACATGATATGTCGGAGTTAAGATGAGCTGATCGCCTTCTGTCAAAATCATTGCTTGTAGCACATTCACCATCTGTGCAATATTTGCCATTTTGATCCGATCTGCATATTTATAAAATAAGTTTAAGTTCACACCTGCGATAATCGCATCACGTAATGTATTTTGCTGATATAAAAAGCCCGGGTTAGTTCCTGGTTCTACATCTGTCCAGATTCCCCACTCATCAATAATCATACCGACTTTTTTCTCAGGATCGTATTTATCCATAATTTTGGAATGTTTAATAATCAATTCTTCCATATATAATGTATTTTTGAGCGTTGTAAACCATTCTTCTTCTGTAAAATCAGTTGCCGAACCTTTACTCGATGTCCAATCACCTGAAGGAAGCGTGTAATAGTGTAGGCTCAATCCGTTCATTAAATGTCCAGCTTCACGCATCAATACTTCTGTCCAGTGGTAATCATCACTATTTGCTCCACAAGCGATCTTATAAATTTGATTATCTCCATAGTTACGAACATACGTAGAATAGTGTCTGTAGAGGTCAGCATAATATTCAGGGCGCATATTACCACCACAACCCCAGTTCTCATTACCTACACCAAAATAAGTTAATGTCCACGGTTCTTCCTGACCGTTCTGTTTGCGCCAGTCCGCCATTGGAGATTGCCCATCCAAAGTCATATATTCAACCCATTGTTGCATCTCATGAACCGTACCACTGCCTACATTGCCGCTGATATAAGGTTCAGTCTCAAGCAACTCACATAATCGTAGAAATTCATGGGTACCAAAGTGATTGTTTTCTTCTACGCCACCCCAGTTGTTGTTTACCATACGAGCACGTTGCTCTGTAGGACCGACTCCATCTTTCCAATGATACTCATCTGCAAAACAGCCCCCTGGCCAGCGTAGAACAGGAATATGAAGCTTACGTAACGCTTCTATCACATCGGTACGCATGCCTTCTACATTGGGGATCGGTGAATCTTTTCCTACCCAGATACCTTCATAAATACAACGACCTAGATGTTCAGCAAATTGTCCGTGGATATGCCGACTGATTTTCCCTGTGATATCTTGAATATTCATATTCATGTTAATCATATATATATACCTCCTTGATATCGCTTACATGACGATAATAACACGTTTTTTGATAATATATAATATAATTTTACGACATAAATAGAATAACGTTTGTATTTTTATTAACATAACGATATAGTGGAAAGGTATTGGTTTACGTTACACACATTTGGTATTGGAGGAGCCTGAATATGAATCTGGATATTTCGGATAAATCATTGCCTGTGTATGAAGCACTCGCAAGCAGTGTAAGGCACAAAATCATTCAATTACTTGCTATACGACCTATGAATATTCGTGAATTAGCGGAAGCAGTAAGTTTAACCAGTGCCATCGTCTCTATGCATGTCAAAAAGCTAGAGAAAGCAGGAATTATTTCAACCAGTATGCAACCCGGTAAAGGGGGCGTACAAAAAATATGTTCACTTCAAGTGGAAGAAGCACAAATTATTTTTCCTAATAAAGTAGAGCATTTACGTCAATACCATGAAAGTGAAATTTCGATCGGACATTATACAGACCTCAAAGTAGAACCAACTTGTGGCTTAGCTTCAGCTGAAAAGTTTATCGGGCAAGTAGACGATACTCGTTATTTTTTTGATGCTGAACGTTTTCAAGCCAAAATTCTCTGGTTTAGTGAAGGATTTATTGAATATAAAATTCCTAACTTTTTGCTGTCTACCGAAAATCCATTAGAATTGTTAGTATCGCTTGAGATTTCGTCAGAAGCACCTTTGACAGATAATCGTTTTCCTTCAGACATTACTTTCTATTTGAATGAAGTGAAATTAGGAACGTGGACAAGTCCGGGTGATTATGGAGACAAGCGTGGTAAGTACAATCCGCAATGGTGGCCGGATATTGTCAATCAATATGGACTACTCAAACATCTGACTGTATCTAGAGATGGTACATATATGGATGGGCAGAAATTATCTGATGTGAATCTGGATCAGGTCAATGTACGCGATCGTCAGTGGACATTACGTATCGCAGTCGATCCTTCGTCTGAGCATGTCGGCGGGTTAACACTGTTCGGTAGAGGATTTGGTAACTATAATCAGGATATCGTATTCCGGTTGTATTATGACAAATTAATTCATTCTGCTAATGCTAGTGCACGTGAAGCAGAATCACAATCTTAATGCAGTGCACACCAAAAAACGGCTAAGAGAATAATCTCTAGCCGTTTTTTGGTATGGTTTAGTTTTTGGATAAGATTTAGATAAAAGTAAAAAAGGGATAGAGTGCAGTCGATTATCCTTTTACACCTGAAATAGCGACAGACTCGATAATTTGACGCTGGAAGATTAAGAAAATAATCAAGATCGGTAACAATGATACTACAGATGCCGCCATGATTAATGGATAATCACTTTGGATCGCATAGTTAGCATTAAAGTTAGCAATAACGATCTGTAGTGTCTGAATTTCAGGAGAGTTCAGATACAGAATAGGAGGTAAGTAATCATTCCAGATCCCCATAAACCACAGAATTAACTGAGCTGCAATCGCTGGTTTGATCAATGGGAAAATAATACGGGCATAAATGCCGAAGTAAGAAGTTCCATCGATTTTGGCAGCTTCAATGATTGCATTTGGAATACTGTACAGATACTGTCTCAAGAAGAAGATCATAATAATATTACCGAATAACCCCGGTACAATCAGCGGTAATAGTGTATCCACCCATCCCCATTCAGAGAACATAATGAATTGAGAGATCATAACAGCTGGATACGGAATCATCATCGAAGAAAGCAATAGTAAAAAGATTTGATTTTTGTAAGGAAAACGTAATTTAGCAAAAGCGAAAGCGGCTAAGCTGGATGTAATCGTACCGATAATGGTTACAGTAAGCGCCACAATCAGACTGTTGATAATACCGCTTAATAATGGACCCGCTGTCCAAATTTCCTGATATTTATTAAAGTGGAACACAGCAGGAATCCAGTTCGGTGGAAGAGCAAATACATCTTGTCTGTCTTTAAATGAAGTAGAGACCATCCAGAGCAATGGAGCGATCATCACGATAGCTCCGATGCAGAGTAAAACAAAAATGAACGCATTACTTATCTTTTGTTGCTTAGTATGAACCATTCTGTAGTCACTCCTTTCGAGCTAGTAATCAATCGACATCAAAGCTGGAACGCTCATTCATTTTGAACTGAACCAATGTAATAATAAAGATAAATAGTCCTAAAATAACAGCCATTGCCGAAGCATAGCCCATTTGTAAGTTATCAAAAGCTTTCTGCCAGATGTAGAATACGATTGTAGCTGAGGAGAACTCAGGTCCGCCTGTAGGTGTCATAATATTAATCTCGGTGAAGATCTGAGATCCTCCGATAATATTCGTAACCACAAGGAAGAAAGTAACTGGTTTAACCATCGGCCATGTAATATGACGGAACATCTTGAATCCACTTGCGCCATCTAATTCAGCTGCTTCATAGTAGCTACGAGATACGCTTTGTAGAGCAGCTAGATAAAGAAGCATGGAGTAACCAAGACCTTTCCAGATCGTCATAATAATCAAGGCTGGTTTGACTGTAGCTGTATTTGCAAGCCAGTTAGGGCCTTTGATTCCAAATAGATCAAGGAATTGATTGACCAGTCCATAATCGCCGTTATATGCCCACTGCCACAAGATAGAGATTGCAGCGAGTGAAGAGATAACCGGTACATAATAGATCACGCGGAATGTAGTGGTACCCGGAATTTTACGATTTAGACCTAATGCTAGTAGTAAAGAAATAACCAATCCAATCGGAATACCAATCATTAAGAATAAAGTGTTAAACATTGATTTGTAAAAGAAATCATCTGTCAAAATATCTTTGAAGTTATCCAACCCGATAAAGTTCATCTGTCCAAGTCCGTTCCAATCGGTAAATGATCCATATACCGAATATAAGGCAGGGTAAAGTGTGAACAGTAAGAAACCGACAACGGGTGGCAAAATAAACAAATAACCAAAATATTTTTCTTTACGATACAGATTAGATTTGGTTTTCATAATTCACCCCTAATTCATCTGGAATGAAAATGATGTTAGTCCCATTTGGATTTAGGGAAAGCTAACATCATTTTCACCATTCTCAAAATGGCTCTCATTTAGTAGAAGATTTAAAACTTATTTTTTAGATTTTTCATCCTGCTCGACGGCACGATCGAGTAGTTTTTGCATTTTAGGCTGTTCTTGTTTGACATAATCAGCAGCCGACATTTTACCATCAATAACGGGTTGAACATCAGTGAAGAATAGGTCATACCATTCTGCATTGTACGTATATTGACCTGGCAACGGTCTGCCATATTCAGTTACGATTTTAATGAATTCTTCTTTGTTGGCTGGTTTAGTAGATGTATCAGCAGCCCATGTTTTCGCCATATCTTGTAAGTTCGGAATCTGTACGCCAGATTTCACCAATGCTTCTTGTCCTTCTTTAGAAGCGGACAAATAAGTCACTAATTTAGCAGCTAGTTCAGGATTAGCTGTTTTACTGGATACACCGATACCTAGACTACCGATCCATGTTGCTGTTTTGCCTGTAGAACCTGCTGGGTAAGGAATAAGATCATAATCAAATTTCAATTCACGATCATACGTGCTTAGATCCCAAGGTCCAACCGGGAAGAATGCAAGTTCGCCTCTCATCCAACGTTGGTAAGTATCTAGTGTTTGTGCTTGCTCAATCGCAGGGGTGATTTTGTATTTGTTCTGCATATCTGCAAAGAATTGTAGAGCTTCGATAAATTTAGGTTCATCGATAGTTACTTTAGTATGTGTGCTATCAATCCAATCAGCGCCATTACTCCATACGAACGCTTGAAGCGCCCATTGTACGTTCAGTCCAGTACCGAATTGATCTAATTTGCCATCACCATCGGTATCTTTCGTTAGCTCTTGATTGACTTTGATAAATTCATCCCATGTATAAGGTTTGTTTTTGTCCGGCAGAGGGATGCCTGCTTTTTCAAACATGGTTTTGTTATAGCCGAGGGAGAAAGGACCCAAATCTTTAGGCAGTCCGTATAGTGCGCCTTTGCCCACTTCTTTACCATCGTAGCGATAGAAATTCACGCCATCTGCCCACATGTTTTTCAGGTCAACTTCTTTGTTGTTTTCGATATACTTGCTAATGTCTAATAAGATGTTGCTATTTACGTATGCTTTCAGATCAGCAGGATTGTAGAAGAATACATCAGGAATACTGTTTCCTGTAATCGCCGCTTGTAATTTAGTAGCATACTGATCACCTGTTGTCTGAATCACTTTAACCGTTACACCCGGATTATCTTTTTTAAATTCCTCGACAACCGCATTATATGCTTTTTGCTCATCCGGTCCACCACGGAACATAAAGGTTAATTGATTAGGATCTGAATTTTTTTTGGAACCTCCACAGCCTGCAAGTACCAAAGACAACATCAACACACTCGCCAAGACAATCAGCCAACTTTTTTGACGCAACATAGTTTAAACCTCCCCTTAAATTTCAAAAAAGTAATACATAGACCACTGTACATATTCCAACCCAAATCGTATTGATTTTTATACAATAAGGCGAAGCTTACGCTTTACGAAGACGAATAACGTTCCATGAAGCTTTAGCAAGGCGAGCGGTTAACATTCCATCATCTAATTGAGATTGACCTCCGCGATGTGGAGCCACTTTTTCTTCATCTGCTGTGTTGACTGCTTTAAGATCATCATTTTCAAGTACAATATGTTCTTCGATCTGATAGCCTTCAAAAGAACGCACATCACAGTTCAAGTCTAATGATTCGCTCAAATGACGGTTCAAAGCAAAGATCGTTAAGTATTCATTTTCCTCATCATATACAACAGCACTATCTAAGTAAGGAACATCGGTGTAATCACTAGCATCATACTTAGGAGAATCAACAACAGGCTTGAGGGATACCCCACGTCCGAAAGTAGAAGTGTGCATATATGGATAGAAAATCGTTTGCTTCCATACACGTCCGCCATCTTCTGTCATAATCGGAGCGATAACGTTGACCAATTGAGCCAGACAAGCCATTTTCACACGATCAGCATGACGCAAGAAAGTAAGTAACATACTGCCGACTAACAAAGCATCTTCAAAGTTATACACATCTTCCAATTGTGGTGGAGCAATACTCCAAGGGTCCATTTTGCTATCTGCTTCATTGGAGTGATACCATACATTCCATTCATCAAAGCTCAAATTCATTGTTTTTTTGCTGCGTTTTTTGGCTTTGATGTAATCACATGTAGAGATAACGGTATGAATAAAATGATCCATATCCATCGAGCGAGCTAGATAATCAGCAGTATTATTAGTAGGGTTACCATAATATTGATGAAGAGAAATATAATCTACTGCTTCGTACGTATGATCCAGTGTTGTTGCTTCCCATTCTGGGAATGTAGGCATGCCTGTATTGGAACTTCCGCAAGCCACCAATTCAATACTTGAATCGACCTGACGCATCGCTTTAGCCGTTTCAAGTGCTAATCTACCGTACTCGTCCGCTGTTTTGTGACCAATTTGCCAAGGACCATCCATTTCATTACCAAGACACCATGTTTTGATATTGTAAGGATCGCTTGCACCATGTTGTTTACGTAGATCGCTGTAATAAGAATTGCCCGGGTGATTACAGTACTCGATTAGATTACGAGCAGCATCAATACCACGTGTTCCCAAATTGACAGCCATCATGACCTCGGAACCGGCTTCTTTTGCCCATTTCATAAATTCATTGGTACCCACTTCGTTAGGCTCAACCGTTTTCCATGCTAACTCTAGGCGCTTCGGTCTAGATTCAACAGGCCCAACGCCATCCTCCCAATTGTAACCGGATACAAAATTACCGCCAGGATAACGAATAATAGGCACTTGTAGCTCTTGTATCAATTGTTTGACATCATTACGGAAACCGCTTTCATCTGCGGACGCATGAGAAGGATCATATATACCACCATATACGGCACGACCTAAGTGCTCGATAAAGGAACCATAAATGCGTTTATCAACTTCAGCGATACGAAAAGCTTTATCCACGACCATTTTGGCTTTAAGGTTAGACTGTGACAATAATATTCATCCTTTCTTTAATCCATCATCAATAATGATAACGCTTCATTTGGATACTTCTTGCATAATTTAACAAAGCAAATGTAGCATATATTTTTTACCCAGTCAATAATAATATTAATAATTAACATAAACATTAACTAAAATAAATATATAAATGATAGACCTGTACAAAGCAATAACAGTTGACAATATTAAGATTAGTACCGTACAGTACTAATTATGATTAAAAAAAATAAAACCTCAAATCGTGATCTCATTTTACAGTTGTCAACGGAATTGTTTTTACAAAAAGGATATTTAGCAACAGGTATGGATGAGATCGTAGCAGTAAGCAAAGTGTCTAAAACGAATATTTATTATCATTTTGCAAGTAAAGAAGAACTGTTAGCAGCTATTATTCATCAACTGATCACACAATATACAGAGAAGATTACACAGATTGCTGCTCAGCATGATCAATCAGTATGGGAACGTCTACAACGATTTACGGAGCTTCTAATCATGGAAGAAGTCGATTGTTTGGGAGGCTGTCCATTTTTAACATTGTACACACAGACTCCTATAGAAGCAGAACATATCCGCAATGCGATCAAGCAGTTTTTTGAACAGCAAGTGATCGTGGTCGAACAACTGATTATTGAAGGGATACAGCGTAAGGAATTTAATGAGTCTTTGCAACCACCTGCTGTTGCTTCATTAATCGTATCTACTATAGAAGGAGGACTATTTTTAGGTCATGTTCATCAGAACCCGCAAATGATTCGATCCTCACTTTTTGCTTTGGCAACCATGCTGAAGTAATTTTTTTTGAATATATTAGTACAGATCGGTACTAAATTAAAAATAAATAGATATGACGAGGAGACGAATATGCATACTTTATTTTTGACAGGTGCAACAGGGTTTATTGGCAAGGCACTATTGGAAAATTGTTTGGCAACCGATTATCGCATCATTGTACTGGTTCGTTCTTTACAACGATGGAAAGAGTGGAAGACATTACAGAAGTGGAAAGATAGTTCATCAGTTATCGCGATAGAAGGCGATCTTGGATTACCGCACTTAGGTTTGTCTAATGAAGATTGGGAACTAGCGATGGAGGCAGATACGATTATTCATGCAGGTGGGCCGATGGATATTTTACTTCATTCCGATCAAGCGCATTCTGCTTTTATGCAAGGGGCTATCCATATTGCAGAGTTAGCGAGCGAGATTCATCAAGCTCATTCTTTAAAGCAATTTATTCATATTGTAGGTTATAAAAGTCCGGTCACTGAAGAACATATCCAGTTTCCAGAACGATTGGATCAATTATTACAACATGAAGCTTCTTATGAACAGATGAAGTTCAAAGCCGATGCCTATATTCGTCAGCAATCATTCCAGCATCGATTTCCATTATCCATTATTCATCCAGGAGTCGTGATTGGAGATTCGATAACAGGCACTACACCGCAATTAGGAGGACTTGGCATTATAGTCGATGCGGTACGTAAAGGAAAGATGCGTATTGTACCGGGTGGAAAACGTCACTGGTTACCTTTAGTCCATGTTGATTATATTGCTGATTTTCTGATTTGTTTATTATTGGAAGAGCAACATTCACAATTACCTCATATGCAAGCATACTATTTATTAAATCGTCCTGAACATACCTATAATATCAAGCAATTGGTGAAGCAGATCAGTTTAGAATTGAATGCTCCTCAACCTATTTTATCTGTTCCACCTTACGTAGTTAAATACATACTGAGTACATCGCTCGGGCAAAAGCTAGGTGTACCGGCAGCTTCTATTGATTTTATCGTCGAGCAACAATATCCGTTAGAATCAGTACGCCAGATCGAAGCTAAATATGGTATTCAATCTACAATTACTGTAAATGGATTGCAAAAAGTTATACAAGATCTGGATGCTCGTCTTCAGCTTCAGACTTATGTATAAATGACAACGATAGAAATAAAATCGTTCATTAGTATAACGTCAAAAAAAGGATGAGAATACATTTTAAATTCTCTCTTTTTTCATTGACGTTTTTTTGTATGATAAATTTACTTTTTTATCCAATATGCTTTACAAGAGTGCTACATTTTAGTTATTATAGAATTATAATTATTCTAAGTATAAATACTGCATATTTATATCGTATTCTAATAATTTCATAATAAGTTGTGCTAGAACATATAGATTTATCGTGAAAATCAGATTATGCTCATCTTAGAATCTGTAGATATCTTGCAAATTTAACCGGAAGGTGTGAACACATAATGATACTGACAGAACAATTGAACCGGATTAAAGAGCGCTTAAAATCAAAAGGGTATAAACTGACACCTCAACGTGAAACGACTATTCGGGTATTACTCCAACATGAAAAAGATCATTTAAGTGCGGAAGAAGTATTTTTATTAGTGAAAGAACAATTTCCAGAAATCGGCATGGCGACGGTGTACCGTGTACTGGATCTTTTGAACGAACTGCATGTTGTACAAAAAGTGAATTTTGGCGATGGAGCCGCTCGATTTGACCTTCGTCAAGCGAATAGCCCTCATTTACATCATCATTTAATCTGTACCGAATGCGGGAATGTGGAAGAAATTATGGATGACTGGTTATTGCCACTTGAGAAACGGATTGAACGAGAATATGGCTTCACTGTCACTGATCATCGTCTTGATTTTCAGGGCATATGCACAGAATGTCGTGTCAAAGAACGTGATAAAAATAAGTCCAACAACAAATGTAAAGCTGTATCTTAATCCCAGAAAGAGCCATTAATGGCTCTTTTTTTGCGTTCATCTTTATTTTCACAAATACGCAACAGCAACAACGTCATCAGTCCATGAATGCATCAACAACACAACCTCCTGCTCCTAATCTTCAGCCTAAAAAGGTAGATTGTTCCGGTTGTGGAGCGATTTATACGATTGCACCGCATGAAAAGAAAGATTGTGAATATTGCGGTAACACCGTTGTGTATGAATAAAAAATGAAAAAGTTTTAATTTTAAATGTAAATTTACAAAATACTCAAAATCCCGCTTCTATCGACCTTGAAGCGGGTAAATACTACGATATAAGACGAAACCGCAAGGCGCAACTGCACTACGGAACATCGTCTTTTTTAATATTCGCCTTGTTAATGTATCCAAGTGTAATTGACAGTTATCTTACTTCCGCATTAACATATATTTATTGCCCTTTATAGGCAAAAACGGATTAGAAGGTGACTGCAAGTGCAACAGTATCGAGCAACGAGAGCAGACATTAACTTGGATGCATTACGTACCAACTACGAAGCTTTTCGTGGAGCTTTATCTCCACAGACTCAATTGCTATGTTGTGTTAAAGGTAATGCCTATGGACACGGAGCAGTTGAAATTTCACGAGAATTGGAACGATTAGGTACGGACTATTTGAGTGTGGCATTTTTGGATGAAGCGATTGAGCTGCGTCAGCAAGGTATACGTATGCCTATTCTTGTTCTGGGCTATACCGGACCGGCAGGTATATCTGCTGCTTATGAATATGATATTACTCTTAATGTATTCACGGAAGATGTACTTGAAGCGATAGCTGGACTTGTGCTTGATTCTTCCGAACGCAAGCTTAAAGCTCATATCAAGATCGACAGCGGAATGGGAAGAATCGGTCTTTTGACTAACGTGGCAGTTGATTTTATTACTAGAGCTTTCAAAGTGCCACAGCTTGAGATCGAAGGAATGTTTACCCATTTTGCCAAGGCGGATGAGTTTGACAAAAGTTATACATTGGAACAATACGAACGTTTTCAACAGGTTAACGTGCAATTACGTGAACTGGGTTATTCTATCCCTATCATACATACGGGGAACAGTGCTACCGCTATTGATACTCCTGAATTATCGCCTCAGATGGTTCGGATAGGTATTGCATTGTATGGGCTGTATCCTTCAGCTGAAGTGAACAAACAGGCGATAGAATTAACTCCAGTACTGACGCTCAAAACTGAAGTAACATACGCCAAACAACTTCCTGATCATTCTAAAGTAAGTTATGGCGGGAAATATGTTACTGAAAGTGATGAATATATTGCGACACTTCCTATCGGTTATGCGGACGGTTATTCTCGAATGTTAACGGGAGTGGCGGAAGTGTTAATTCGTGGTCGCCGTGTCCCTGTAGTAGGAACGATTTGTATGGACCAGTGCATGGTATCACTTAAATCTTTTGCTGAAGAAGCAGAAGAAATCCAAATCGGCGAAGAGGTTGTCTTAATTGGCAGACAGCATGATGCTGTCATTACTGCTGATGAGCTGGCATCTAAGCTCGGTACAATTCACTATGAAATCGTTTGTATGATTGCCGCTAGAGTGCCTCGTGCATACTACCGGAATAATGCCATTGTCACCCTTTGGAATCCCCTTACACATTTTACAAATTAATTTTGTGAATCAGAAGGAAACCGAATATTTACAGCGAATCTTACATAAGTATCAAGAAAGGTCTGTACGCACACGTATGATCTGGTTTATAATGATGGCAGCAAACTTGCCTCATATGTCGTATGTGTCGCAAAGACCAGAAAGTTAGATTCGTGCACAAAAGATACCAATACAGCCGCTATAGGGGTAGAGCTGGAAAAGGTTTTGGGGGTGCTTGACAGTTGGACAACATGCAAAATGCGCAGAGCATTATGATCCGTTTGCCGGATCAACTTCTGCAAGAAGTGGATGGTATCGCAGCTTTAGAAGATTCCGATCGCAGTGAATTAATCAGAAAAGCCACCAAAATTTATCTCACTGAACGCAAAAAGCGGTATATCCGTGAAGCGATGCAGCGTGGATATATGGAAATGGCTAAGATCAATCTGAGAATCGCTTGCGAAGCTTTTCATGCGGAGGAAGAGGCGGACATCACTCTGGACCGTTTAGTTAGCGGGGTGTAGACATTGATCGTAAAACGTGGCGATGTATTTTTTGCAGATTTATCGCCCGTCGTCGGCTCCGAACAGGGCGGCGTGAGGCCGGTTCTGGTTATCCAGAATGATATCGGCAACCGTTTCAGTCCAACGGTTATTGTGGCGGCAATTACAGCACAGATTCAAAAAGCCAAATTGCCAACACATGTAGAGATCGACGCTAAATCTCATGGGTTTGACAGAGATTCCGTTATTTTGCTGGAACAGATTCGAACTATTGATAAACAGCGTCTAACTGATAAGATTACACATCTGGATGAAGAAACCATGCGTCGTGTACACGATGCGCTCCAGATCAGTTTAGGCTTAGTTGAATTTTAAGCCTAACTTGCAATTTCAACCCGGTGCTATCACCGGGTTTTTTTGTATTCAGGTGGAAATCAAAGACATTGTCTGAGATAATAAAAGTATGATGCGAGGAATCTCCGTTGTAAGGGAGAAGAGAAAGAGGGATAGGATTTGTCTGAACAAAAAGTAATCACAGAAGAACAAGCCAAAGTCACCGAACAGCAAGTTCGTGAACAAATTATTAAACAAATCGCAAGCGAATTACAAATTTCATTAAAACAAATTCGCACAACGATTGATTTATTGTCAGAAGGCAATACGATTCCATTTATTGCACGTTATCGTAAAGAAATGACCGGCGAACTAGATGAAAATGAATTGCGAGATATCGAAGAACGTCATCAATATTTGCGTAATTTACAAGAACGTAAAGATGAAGTGCTACGGATTATTAGTGAACAAGATAAATTAACCGAAGAATTAGCGACTGCTATTCAAAGTGCAGCTAAATTACAAGTGGTTGAAGATTTGTACCGTCCGTATCGTCAAAAGCGCAAAACACGTGCAAGTGTTGCCAAAGAAAAAGGGTTAGAGCCACTGTCCAATTGGATAATGGAGCAACACGCAAGCCCTGCACCACTCGTGGAAGCAGAACGTTACGTAGATGCTGAAAAAGGTGTAGAAGATGCGAACCAAGCTCTACAAGGTGCTATGGATATTATTGCAGAAAGTCTATCGGATGATGCGAATCTGCGTACATGGATTAGAAGATACACACTTGATCAAGGGATGCTGGTTACAGAAGCCAAAGCGCCTACGGAAGAGTCTGTATATGAAATGTATTATAGCTATCGTGAATTAGCTAAAAAAATGCCACCTCACCGTATCTTAGCGATCAATCGTGGAGAACGTGAAAATATTTTAAAAGTACAACTGGAAGTTCAACCGGAATCCATTCATCGGTATATGGAAAAGCAGGTTGTTAAAGGTTCTTCTGCTGTTCGCGATCTATTGATCAATGTGATCGAAGATGCTTACAAACGTCTGATTGCGCCATCGATTGAACGTGAAGTACGTGCAGAATTAACAGAAAAAGGTGATCAGCAAGCCATCTCTATTTTCGCTGGTAATCTTCGCAATCTGTTGCTACAAGCACCGATCAAAGAAAAACGTGTACTTGGTGTCGATCCAGCTTACCGGACAGGTTGTAAATTAGCAGCAGTAGATGGTACAGGTAAATTACTTGAAGTTGAAGTAACGTATCCAACTCCACCACATAACAAAAAACGTGAAGCTGCTGACATATTCCGCCGTATGATCAAGCAGTATGATATTGAATTGATCGTTATTGGTAACGGAACCGCTTCTCGTGAATCCGAACAGTTTGTCGCTGAATTGATTCAAGAGATTACAGATCAAGAACTATCGTATTTGATCGTCAGTGAAGCAGGAGCAAGTGTATATTCCGCTTCCAAACTCGCTCAAGAAGAATTCCCTGATCTGGATGTAGCTCAGCGTAGTGCAGCTTCTATCGCTCGTCGTGTTCAAGATCCATTAGCTGAATTGGTCAAAATCGATCCAAAAGCAATCGGTGTAGGACAATACCAGCATGATGTCTCTCAAAAACATCTGGAGAGCAGTCTAAAAGCCGTTGTAGAGTCCGCAGTTAACCATGTTGGGGTAGATGTGAATACAGCTTCTCCATCGCTGTTATCGTATGTAGCAGGCGTTAATGCAACGATTGCTAAAAACATCGTAAAATACCGTGAAGAAAATGGTAAATTTACAAGTCGCAAACAACTGCAAAAAGTACCACGTTTGGGTGCGAAGTCGCTACAGCAATGTGTAGGCTTTTTACGAATCAATGGTGGCGAAAATCCACTCGATTACACATCGATTCATCCAGAGTCTTATGCAGCTACAACCAAATTGCTTAAATCGTTAAAAATTACACCTGAGCAATTAGGTACACCTGAAGCAGTAGAATCATTATCTAATGTCGATGTAGAGCAAGCTTCAGAAACATTGGATATTGGTGTTCCAACATTACGTGATATTTTGGATAGTTTACAACGTCCAGGTCGTGATCCGCGTGACGAATTGCCATTGCCTATTTTCCGCACCGATGTGTTGAAAATTGAAGATCTATCACCAGGGATGGAACTACAAGGAACGGTTCGTAATGTTATTGATTTTGGTGCCTTTGTTGATATTGGTATCAAAAACGATGGATTGGTACACATTTCACAATTAAGTAACAGCTTTGTGAAGCATCCAATGGATGTGGTATCTATCGGGGATAATGTAACAGTATGGGTTCTAAATATCGATCATAAAAAAGGTCGTGTAGGCTTGACGATGCGCAAGTCCTCGGCGGATGAAGCTGCTCAAGCATAAAGATAATTTAAAAAGCGTACATTCTTCGAATTATTGTTCGAAAAGTGTACGCTTTTTGCTATAGAGAGATTATGATTGAAAAGAAATCGTTAAGCTTGAGATTCTTCGTATTCTTCATACCATTGTTCTAATTGTGCTTGCAGTGCCCGAATTTCTGTTAATAATGAGATTAGAGGATAATGATTTTCTTTGAGCATAGCAAAAGAATATTCTAATTCATTGATGTAGTCCAATCCACCTGTAATCGAAGCGGTCTCGTCTAATAATTCTAGCTGGTCACATTCAGCAATCGCACGAGGCAAAGAAGGAATATCTTTAGCTGTTAATTTACTGATTTCTTTATGTAGTCTGAGGTTAAGCGCACTTAATTGGTAAGCATAGTCAGCAGGCATTTCTATATAAGAAAGTTGTGAATCTTGTTGCAATAGCACATAACGCATGTTTGTAGCAGTCATGAGTAGATTCTCCTTTAAATATCAAATAGGTTATATAATTTATACTTGAAGTGTAGCTTAGAATAAAGTTAAAATTCAAGAGAAGAGATTATATTTATAATAAATATAGATTAACGGCAACAATCGAATGAAGTAAAAGGATAGTTATACAGAGTAAAACCGATACAAAGGAGAGCAATAGTGTCCATGACGAACGAAGAATTACAAACTTGGGTAGAACAACTTTCGCTGGAACATTTCGAATGGCCTTTTCGACATCGTGCTGTATTCAACGCTAGATTACGTACTACAGGTGGACGTTATTTTTTGAGAAGTCATCATATAGAGATCAACCCACATCAACTAGAAGCATTTGGTATAGAGGAAGTGGAACGCATTATCAAACACGAGTTGTGTCATTATCATCTACATATTCATGGTATGGGCTATCGTCACCGGGATGCAGAGTTTAAATACTGGCTCAAACGTGTGGGTGGAAGCCGATACTGTCAGGCTCCGCCAGCAATAGAACAACAAAAACGAAAAGAATTGTATCGTTATAAGTTATTATGTACCTCTTGTCAGACTCAGTATTTGCGCAAACGTAAAATGAATCCAGACAAATATCGTTGTGGCAAATGCAGTGGTAAATTAACATTGGAACAGCTTGACTTGCCTCAGGAATCATGGTAAATTATTTCTTGTACTACCTATATTATTCTTTTTAGATATTCCCTGATAGCTCAGTTGGTAGAGCACTCGACTGTTAATCGAGTTGTCACAGGTTCGAGTCCTGTTCGGGGAGCCAATGGAGAGATACCCAAGTGGCTATAAGGGGACCCTCTGCTAAGGGGTTAGACTGCGTTAGCGGTGCGAGGGTTCGAATCCCTCTCTCTCCGCCATATAAGAATGAATAGAATAAGTAAGATCATAGGTACATACAACAAAAGGATCAGCAATTGCTGGTTCTTTTTTATATTTAAAAATAGACTATAATATTTGTAGAAGTAGAAGTAGAAGTAGAAGTAGAAGTAGAAGTAGAAGTAGAAGTAGAAGTAGAAGTAGAAGTAGAAGTAGAAGTAAAAAATAGGCATGAGATCCTTTCTGTGGTAGAAAGTGTCTCATGCCTATTCATTTAAAAATCGAATTATTTGTTAGGTGTATAATCAGGGTTAGTTAAGATTTGACCAACAATATAGACAAGGTCATCGTCACCAACTTGAGCATCTTCCGTTTGATCTGCATCATGCAATGTTTTATCTGTATCTGCTGCATTTTGACCGAAGTAGAATGCATCAATAGATAGATCTAGAAGCGTATAAGAACCAGATCTATTCACGTCCAAAAAAGCTGGCTTTTCGATTAAGATCGTATCTTCTAAAGCATTAGCAGGAGCGATATCGTATTCGTTATCTGTATCTGCAATACGACCAGATAATGAATCGACTTTACCTGTTCCGACAGCAATAGCTTTAAATTTCAATTTTAAAAATACAGTATCTGTAGAAATACCGTAGTTTTTACCTTGACTAGCTACGATAAAGCGAAGCGTTCCTTTTTTATCATTGGTTTCATTGTATACTTTGTAACCTGGAACTTCAGTAGCGCCCAAGTATTCCATTAATGTAGAGTCATAGTTCACAACAAAATCTTCTGCATAAATATTTGTTACTTTTTTCAAAGACAAATCAGCGATAAAACCTTCGCCAACTTTAACTTTTTCTTTGTCGATCGTAACATCAAGTGTTGCTTGCTCATTCGGTTTCACCGCTGCGATCGGTGTAGCTGTTACTTCATTAGACACATCACCTTCAGTAGTACCGTTTACGCCTGTGACTACATAGAAGTAAGGAGTGCCATTAACAGCAGTTGTATCTGTGTAATACGTATTACCTGTTACATTAGTCGCTACATTAGTATAAGGACCACCTGTAGTTATAGCACGTTTTACATTGTAGCTAGTTGCATTACTTGCTGCTGACCAAGTAAGATCAACTTTAGCATCACCAGCAGTCGCTTTCAAAGTAGATGCTCCAACAACGATAACATTACTTTGATCATAAGCTAAGTAACCAGCAGGGATTTTATCTGCATATTTGAATGGAGTCGCTCCAAAATTAGCTGTCAAAGTACGACTTCCACTACTACTTCCATTTATTATTTCAGGATATAGAGGTGTACCTAAATCAGAATCTGTGTAATTATAAATGTTCTCAACAACTTTAATGCCATTTTTGTACCATATGATTGTATGATTATCTATATCTAGTGCTATAGATAGAGTATCAGTTTTAGCCAAACCTTTGCCATAAACGGTATCACTAGTTGGAGAAGAACCGTAGTTTTTATATAAGTTCCCGTTTACTCCATAATAAGCAATACTTTTTTTTAAGCCAGCAGTAGATATTCCTATCATGCCATAAGATGAAGTTTTAGATTGATCCTCATTAGTTACTTCTACTTCCCAATACCATTTACCTGTTGTTTTACCTTCTGTCGCTAATACACCACTTCTAAATCCAGTTTCTCCTGAAAAAGTTTTAACTAAAGAACCATTTGACCATGTTACTGGTGTTGTTGCTGCTTGTGTTGCTGTTGGCAAAGCTGTAAGTATAGATACAGCTACAAATAAAACTGATAAAAATAAACTTAATTGACTAAAAATTCTCTTTTTCATAACTTCCCCCTGAAATGTTTTTATTACCAAAAAGAATCATATAGGAACAAAGAACCTATTGTCAAAACACTTATTACTAAATATGGGATTATGTACTTTTAATGTTTTATTTTATTATTGCTAATATGTATAAAGAAGGTTAAATATAAGCTGATATATCTAGTGTTGTCGAATATTTAGTGAAACTTTTGTCTTAGTATTTATTTCAAATAAACAAAAAAAAGCGAACCTGAATATCTTCAGAGTTCACTTTCGCTTGAATTATAGTAACTAATTGCAACAATACAATCTAAAATAGAAATGCTTAAACAGAAGGGATCGTCATACCCATTGCTTTATAAATCGCATGAGCTACGCCATCTTCTTCATTGTTTTTGGTAACTTCATCGGCATAGGATTGGACTTCTAGATCGGCGTTGCCCATCGCTACACCTTTGCCTGCGATTTGGAGCATTGATACATCATTGTAGTTATCACCGATAGCCATTGTATCTTCGATCGCAATATTGAAATGTTCAGCAAGACGTTGCAGAGCAAATCCTTTAGAAGCTTGTTTATGTTCCATTTCAAAATTATGACTACCTGAGATGACCATTGTCATATCATCACGATTAGAAAATTTGTCTCGTCCTACTTGTAACTTTTCTGGATCTAAAGACAATGCCATCACATTATACAAATCAGCTTGATCCGGAATTTCAGTATAGGATGAAATACGTAAAAATCCTGTATTTTCATGATGGAACTGCATAGCTTCTAGCATTTTAAGTAAGCTAGGGTCAGGATCAGTACTTAGCAGACGATCGACTTCCATAGCTAATAGTTGATGGCTGTTATTTACGGTATAAATGCCACGGTTACTATGCACCTGATAGTAATACTCATTAACTTCTAACCATTGTAAAACTTCATTAGCAGCCTGACGCTCTAACGGTAAAGTGAATAGTTGTTGGTCTTGCTCATCATGAATGACAGATCCGTTTGAAGAAATAACAGGAGTCTCAAGACCTGAAGATTGTAGGATCTCGCGTACATTTCCATGTTCACGTCCTGTAGCAATAGTGACTATAATTCCTTCTTGTTGTGCCGTACGTACAGCTTGAATATTCGTCTCACTGATGTGAGTATGTGCGCTTAATAAGGTTCCATCTAGATCAATAGCAATTAATTTGACAGTCATAGACTCATCTCCTTCAAAATAGGTTGATTGGCGATATGGACTTCAATTTCATGTTGTTTTAGTAATTCAGCCATCTCGGGGGTAGGGGCACGATCTGTAATAATAAGATCAATTTCAGATAAATCGGCAAATTTATAAAATAGTTCTCTACCGAATTTGGATTGATCAGCTAAAATAATAACGATATCTGCTTGTTGCATCATTTTGTGCTTAATCATGCCTTCTTCATCAGAGACCGAAGTAAGCCCTTTGGCAGAAATACCTCCGATCCCGATAAAAGCACGTTGAACAAAATAATGAGAAAGCCGTTCAATCGCTGCTGAACCATATACATAACGATGCTGAGTATGTAGTTGTCCACCTAGCAAATGAATCGTAATATCTTCTTTGTCTGATAAAATATCAGCTTGATTAATAGAGTTCGTAATGATCGTACAACCTTTAGCATCTAAAAATTCTGCACAAGCTTGCACAGTTGTCGAAGAATCAAGAATGACACGATCACGATCATTTATTAGTGAAGCAGCAACTTTACCAATACTTTTCTTTTCCAAAGAAACAGTATTCAGTCTATCTTGATAACTAGGAATAACCATTTCAGAAGAAGGCAGTAGAGCACCACCTCGTGTACGAATAATTGAATTTTGCTCTTCCATCCGTACCAGATCACGTCTCGCTGTATCTCTGGATACATCAAATAACTGGCAAATATCTTCAATATTAATACGTTGATGATTTTTGAGATACGCTAAAATGTGAAGCATTCGCTCTTCTTGATACATAAACATACTCCTTTTAAATAAGTATATATAAGTAATTATAAGTATTTTTAAGTGAATTAACAAGAGCATTTGTGTAAATAGTAAGTAAAATAATTTTCATTTGAAATGCTTGCTATCTATATCGATTCTTGTTATACTCATTTCTGTTGTTAAAGAGCATGGCCCGTTGGTCAAGTGGTTAAGACACCTCCCTTTCACGGAGGTAACAGGGGTTCGAGTCCCCTACGGGTCACCATTTATGTTTGTATTTGTGAGCCATTAGCTCAGTTGGTAGAGCACCTGACTTTTAATCAGGGTGTCGAAGGTTCGAGCCCTTCATGGCTCATCCTTTTATAAATAATCCTTAGTTATATTCATTGAGCGGTCGTGGTGGAATGGCAGACACGCTACCTTGAGGGGGTAGTGGGTGTATACCCGTGGAGGTTCGAGTCCTCTCGACCGCATTATAAAGTAAAAAAAGTCCTAGCTGTTATAGCCGGGACTTTTTTTATAATGTTATTAATATAGGATAGAATAGAAAGCTTATTTTTGGTAGAATATAAATGAGTGATTAGCTCATATTCGCCATATCCAGACTAAAGTTCTAAATACATAAATTGGCTGCAAATGATTATTAACCTGTTGTATATTGCAAGAGCTGTAGTATAACTATGTACGCATATCAGTGATTACAACAATCATGAATATCAAGCAGATCGGCGACTTGTTTACGGTATCGTGTGGCTTTGCGTGTACCGTTAATGAGATTGGATAAGCGGGAAGGAGGAATCCCGTGACGTGTGCAAAATGTTTTCTGATCCATCTGTAATTCTGCCAGACGTTGCTTGATTGCCCAACCGAATGGGGTAACGGGCTGCTTGCGATTCAATAGATATCACCCCTTAACTAAACATCAAAATGTGTATTGTCAGGTGATGAATAAAGACTCCAAAATTCATTATTCAAAAACCTGTGATATAATTATTTAGGGAAAGTAGTAAAAAAATGTCGATAAAGTAAGTATATACTTTTTTAAGTTGTTAATCAACAAAAATAACTTAATTGAGTACCTAAAGATAATATGGTCGGGAGTGGAGGTCCAATATGCAATCTATCTATGATCGAATTGAAATATTGATTAAGAATAAAGGCATTACCAAGAAATCATTTTGTGAACAGTTAAAAATCAGTACAGGTAATTTTGGTGATTGGAAAAGAGGCAAATCTACACCCGGTACACATAAGCTTATTGAGATTGCTGCTTACTTTAATACAAGTCTGGATTGGTTGCTTACAGGGCAAGAACGTCTTCCTGAATTAATTAAAGAGCAGACTGATCCTTATTTTTTTGAACTAATGGGGCAACTGAATTGCCAAGATGAAGTATTATCAGAGAATGAAAAAGGCTTCATCAAAGAATATATTGAATTTACAGTGTATCGCAAAAATAAAAAGCAAGATCAATAACATGATATATTCAAAAGCCCGCCTATCACAGGTGGGCTTTTTATATTTTACTAGTAGATGGAGACCGTACAAAGTATATTTAAGGTCATGGTTATGTAATAAGATTACTGATTTTGGAAGTAGGTTTACAAGTGAGGGTTAGAATAGTATAATATGGAGGTTCGCTTCAAGAATGTACTTTTTGCGCGGTCGTGGTGGAATGGCAGACACGCTACCTTGAGGGGGTAGTGGGTGTATACCCGTGGAGGTTCGAGTCCTCTCGACCGCATTATAAGCTTGATTAGACAGTTCTATACATATTCCTCAACAAAAAAGCCTTTTAAATGATCAGAGAGCGCATGTATCTCTAACGTTTAGAAGGCTTTTTATGGATTTATTTATGAATTTGTAGTTGGTGTTGAAGCATCATTTTTTAGTAATTCACGAATATCAGCTTCTATTTTATCTGGAGTCGTCTGAGGTGAATATCGTTTTACAGGTTTGCCATTACTATCGATTAGAAACTTAGTGAAGTTCCATTTGATCGCTTTGGAACCTAAAATACCCGGAGCTTCTTTGCTTAAATATTGAAAAAGTGGATGAGCAGAAGAACCTTTGACTTCTAATTTCTCAAACATAGGAAAAGTTACACCATAATTCAATTGACAAAATTCAGAAATTTCTTCGTTGGAACCGGGATCTTGCTGACCAAATTGATTACTTGGAAAGCCTAAAATTTCGAAATCATGATCTTTAAACTCATCATATAGATTTTGAAGTCCAGCAAATTGAGGCGTAAATCCACATTTACTTGCCGTATTCACAATCAACATCGGTTTGCCTTTATAATTCTCTAACGACACTTTCTCTCCACGAATATTATCAACAGCATAATCGTATATACTCATAATGATATTCCACCACCTTTTTGTTTGGTAACCTATTATAACATGATACAATTTAATTTCAAAAAATGGAGTTTATTATGGTCAAAAGTTTCATTTGTCTAGAAATGCTTTACAAATATAGTGTTGATCTAAAATAGCCTATCACAAGGAGCTGAAACGAAATGGCAGTATATACAGCAAAAGTAACAGTCCATGGTGGACGTCAAGGTAAAGTGGAATCAACTACAGGTGGACTCGATGTAGATTTGGTTATGCCTAAAGAATTAGGTGGCGGCGGAGGTACAGGTACAAATCCTGAAGAATTATTTGCAGCAGGATATGGCGCTTGTTATCAAAGCGCATTAGCCAATGTAGCACGTCAAGCTAAAGTAGATGTAAAAGATACAACGATTGTGAATAACGTAATGCTTGATAAAGATACAGATGGTGGATTCAAATTGTCAGTACGTATGGATATTAATATTCCAGGATTGTCTAAAGAAGAAGCGACAGATATTGCTAAAAAAGCACATGAATTCTGTCCGTATTCCAAAGCGATTCGCGGTAATATTGATGTACAATTGAATATTGTCTAATTGCTAATGTGTTATTTATTTTAAATAGAGCAAAAGTGTCAAAGAACCTGAACAATTTCAGGTTCTTTTTTTATTTTATACTTCCAAATCCTCATTCAAGTCATGATTATCTTTAAAGGAAGAGATTAAAAATGATAGAGAAGGGTAAGTGTAGATAACAGAGTATTTTAAAATCTATTTATTAATATAAAATGACCAAATCAATGGCTATCATTGCTTTTTCGACTCATCAGTTGCTCCCCCGCAATCAAAATGAGTTGACAGGCAAAGCAAAATTCTTTAAGATGACATAGGTGAATTTCTATTGTTTTATACCGAAATTTAAAGGATAATGGGTGATCATTAATGGCATATAGACCGAATATTACGGAATTACAAAAAGCTGGTATCAATGAAAAAGATGGTTTGTACGAATTTGTTTTGACACTTGCTGACGGAACACAATGCCGTGTGTTTTACAATCGTTTTCCAGAGTGGAAAATGACAAACATCAATCGTTTGTTAACGACGCCTTGCCCAGTATGCCGTAAAGACTTTATTTGTAAATGTATGGATGCATTTGCAGGCCACATCAATCAACAGATTCAAGATCGTCAATTGATTGATAAAGCACTTTCTTAATATTTAAATGGTTATAATTAAATGAAAGACGCGGGGGTATTGCACCCTTGCGTCTTTTTTCTATATTTTGTGATTAATCTAAAGGAGGAACAATACAATGGAAAATACAAATGTAGCTACAACAAGTCAAGCACCAGTATCCAAACCAGGTGATCCTACAGATAAAACACAAGCAGAAGTCGATCAATTGATTCATGGTGACCATTCTATTGTTCTTGTCGATGGAGTCTGCCACTTTTGTCAGGGTTTAACTAAAATTATTATTGCTCGTGATCCCAAAGGCAAATTCCATTTTGCTTCGATTCAATCGGAGGTTGGACAAGAACTGCTCAAACGTGGAGGTATTTCAACAGATACAATGGATACCTTTGTACTAATAGAAAATGGTAGATATTATACTCGTTCTACAGGGGCTTTGCATATTGCTCGTCAATTGCGCTTTCCATGGCCTATTATGTTTGCTCTGATTCTTGTACCGAAGCCATTACGTGATGCAGTATATAATTATGTCGCTCAAAATCGTTATCGTTGGTTTGGTAAAGCTGATCAGTGTATGTTACCTAGTCCAGAGATTCGTGGACGCTTTATAGATTAATTATAGATATTGCAAAAAGCACCTCTCCATAAAGGATGAAGGTGCTTTTTTGTGATCTTTTGGATATGAAAGCAAAACGAGTTATTTTAATATCATTTTGGCAAGCATATCTTGATCGACAGAGTAAATCGTATGATTCACATAATCATTTGGCGCGCTTAATGCTTTATTTTTGAATACATGAATAGTAGAAAGATTGGTTGGATACAAGATGTAAGTACGATCATCTAAATTAACAGCTAAGTTACCATCGCTTGTTTTTTGTACCCATGTATAATCGACAGAAGGTTCACCTTCTAATTCACGGGAAGTGAGTACTTTGCTAGAAGTCGTATTATATAATTTCATCATTTGATTATCATAGACGACATAACCTGTACCTGTTGATTGTGTAATCGAACCCGCCGGGATATTGCGTCCCCACATTAATTTGCCTTTTGCATTGAAAGCAAATATTTTGTTTTTAGTACGATCAATATTGGTACGAATCAGAACAGTGCTGTCTTTAAGTACAAACATCGAGTCACTGCCATCTCCATAAATATTGATGTTTGCAGGGAACTGGTAAGAATATAATTTGGTTAACGCTAGACCATATACATCCACTTTAGGATTTGGAACAGCTTCCCAGCCATTTTCATTTTTAAGTAAATTACTTGCCGTTACAATAATACGATCGCCTTCTGCTTTCAGTACAGAACCTTGAATATCTTTGGTATTTAGCAATTTCCCCATTGTATCGTAACGACTGATGGTTGATTTCACTACACCTTTACTATTCACTGTACCTTGAGAAGCGACAAGTAGAGAGCTATCTTTCAGCATCGTTATACTGCTTGCACCTGTTAATGTTTTGACCCAGTTGAGTTTACCTGCTGAATTGATCGAATGAAGCTTATAAGTACCATCCGAATAAGCAGCATAGACATAGACTGTTCCATAACTAGAATAGATCATATCTGTGTTTAATGTGTAAGGGCCAGCAGCGTCATGTAGAGTGTATTGCCATTTCATTTTACCGGTTTTGATATCAAAAGCTTTGACGGTATCCAGATACCAGTTGTTTTTAGTCTGACCGGTTGTATTAGGGATATCTTGTTGCGTATGTACATACACCAGATTTTTGGATGGAAGTGCGTGTACATCGGTTGCACGAGTCGCAATAGCATTCTCCATTTTATCGGTGAATAGGGAAGTTGACGTCCAAGAAGGATTAGTTAATGGCGTAACGGTATCCGCTGCATACATAAATGAAGGTGAAGCCATACAGATTGCTCCTGTCAGAAGCAAAACTGCCCATGGCTTAGTATTCATAGGGCGTTTAAACATAAATTTTTCCACCTCTCCTGATTGGCATAGACTGAGTTGATTACTCTGTATCCATTTAACCTTATCTTAATTAAATGCAACATATGTAACTATAATGTAATATCTCTATGTTAAACACTTGTATTTAACAAATGACCTATATATACAGTTTGTAGTTATTTAGACTCCTTTATAGGTATATATACAGTGAGGAAATATACAATTACTAACTAAAAGTGAGACTATATATTCATATTATCTGATAATTTTTTGCTTTTTTTAGTAAAATAGTATTGCAGACCTATAAAATGTATGATATTCTATCGTTAATTGGATAACACATGCAACGGAAGCACCGTTTAAGCATCGCACAATTTACTTTGTGTGGTATTTAAACGGTGCTTTTTTTGTTGCATTTTTTGAGGGGGAAAGTCTATGGCTCCAGTACACATTGTTCTGGGCGTTGAAGATAGCCAGTATATTGAACTATTACTGCGCTATGTAAGAGAGAGTGAATATGGATCTAAAGTGAGAATCAGAGCTTTTTCGAATATAGCTACATTTCGCACCTATATGAATAGTGGGGAACATTCAGGGTTGGTAGCGGCAGAAGAATCTTTTCTCAAAAGCTGGTTAGATAGTGAAAATATTCAGCAATATCGTTGGGTATGTCTCAATGAATATGGGGAAACCACTCTTGAAGGTCCTTCGATAGCGAAATATCAACCTTTACAGAGTTTACTCGAACAATTATGCGCGATGACCAAACCTACAAGTACAGATGTAGTACGCCGTGATAACCGTACAATCGTCACAATGGTGCACTCTGCTGTTCCAGGAAGTGGTAAGTCGATTACGGCTATCAATATGGTAAAACAATTAAGTATGAGCGGACATCATGTATTTTATCTGAATCTAGAATCAGCGAGTAGCACATGGTTACTACATTGGGATCAGCAACGTGAGCAAAGTAATGGATTGTCTCGCTTACTATACGATCTACAAGCATTTGCAGAGAAGAAAGAAATACCGACTCATCTTCCTTCTTCCTATGCAATACATGCTGAAGAAATGAAAGCTGACACCTTTGAACCACCTGAAAATTTAAATGAATTATTGCGCATGACAGCTGAAGAAACGCAAATGTTAATTCGTTATCTTGTGAATAGTGGTGAATACGATCATATCGTAATCGATGGAGAATCAAGCTGGCATGAACGGATACAGGTAGCATTGCAAGAAAGTGATCGTGTGTTATGGCTAATGACCGACGATCTACCTTGTATGAACAAAACAGCTATCTGGATGTCTTATTGGGAAAATCATTATGCAAGCTTATATCAAGAATTGCGAGCCAAAACATCGTTTGTTATGAACAAATTTAACGGCAGTATTGTGAATGTTTTACCACTGGAAGATATGCAGTTAGAAGGTACACTGGCTTATGTTCCTTCATGGAAACAAGTGACAAACAGCGAATTGCTATGGTGTTCTCCTATTTTTCAGCGAGATATCTTGAAGCTATGTCAGTCTGGTACATATGATATTTATAGTACGGACGGGGTGAAAATGTGAACGAAGACTTATTTTTAACATTACGGGATGAAGTGCGCTCCGGTCTAGATGTAACATTCACAATCGACGATGATGAGCTCATGCAACGTATAGAACAAAAAGTATTAGATCAACAACGTTATCCTAATTTAACTGCTGGCGAGAAACGTCGCTTAGTACGCCAAGTATTTGATTCTTTTCGGGGATTAGATATTTTGCAACCTCTTGTAGATGATAAAAGTGTGACCGAGATTATGATCAATAGTCATACAGACATCTTTATTGAACGTAATGGGCAAGTGATGCGCAATGCTACAGTCTTTGAGTCCAGAGATCGATTAGAGGATATTATTCAGACGATCGTGTCGGGTGTCAATCGGGTCGTCAATGAATCTTCACCAATAGTCGATGCAAGGCTCAAAGATGGATCACGTGTCAATATTGTATTACCACCTGTAGCACTTAAAGGTCCTACAATGACTATTCGTAAATTTCCAGAGCAACCGATGACCATGAACGATCTGGTTCGTATGGGTGCAATTGCTCCTGTTGCGTCTAACTTGCTACAGACGCTTGTTCAAAGTAAATTTAATATCTTTATTAGTGGAGGTACGGGGTCAGGGAAAACGACTTTTCTTAATGCATTATCTCAGTACATTCCTGAAGACGAGCGTGTAATCACTATCGAAGATTCAGCAGAATTACAGATCAAAACGATTCCAAATTTAGTGTCTATGGAAACTCGTAATTCCAATACAGAAGGCAAAGGTGAAATTTCGATCCGTGATCTGATCCGTTCTTCTCTACGGATGCGTCCCAATCGGATTGTAGTCGGTGAGGTGCGGGGCTCAGAAGCGCTGGATATGCTACAAGCGATGAATACAGGTCATGATGGCTCTTTGTCTACAGGTCATGCTAACAGCGCTGTAGATATGATCAGTCGTCTAGAAACGATGGTACTTAGCGGAGCAGACTTACCGATGCAGGTTGTACGTAAGCAGATTAGTTCGGCGATTGATATCTTTGTCCATCTAGCTCGTTTGCGTGATCGTTCACGTCGTATTGTAGAAATCTCAGAAGTACGAGGTATGGTTGATGGCGAAGTGGTGCTGAATCCATTGTTTGTATTTGAAGAGTCGGGTGAAAAAGAAGGGCGCATTATAGGTGATCTTGTGCCTACAGGCAATCTACTAATTCACACGGATAAATTACGAGCAGCTGGAATCGAAGAATGGCGTAAGTTAGCTTCGATGTATACGCCTACTGCTGAACATAGCAGAGTATAACCAGATATATCTAGAAATTGTTCAAGATACCTAAAGAAAGGAGAACCATATGTTCAAAGCTAATCATGCAGGAAAAAGCCAAACAGTTACACCTGTAGCACAAGTTAATCCTGCTGCACCTCATCCATCTTCATCATCGCTTCCACCACTTGCACGTTCTGAACAGCCACGTGCAGAGTTAGCTGATTATACTGTGTATCACTTATCTGCCTTACAACGAATAAGTTGTATTGTGCTCTGCGCTATTTTGTTTATCATGATCGGTTATCTGTTTTACCATCAATGGATTATTGCTAGTGTACTGGCGATAGGCGCATGGTTTATGCCGAAATTATTACGTAAACATCTACTAGAACGTAAGCGAGCGGCGTTAAGCTCACATTTCAAACAAGCGCTATATTCATTGTCATCTTCTCTAGCCGTCGGACGTTCAGTTGAAAATGGGTTTCGCGAAGCAGCACAAGATTTGCGTATGTTATATCCAGATGGGGATAACGACATGATTCGAGAGCTCAATATTATTACCACGCGATTAGAGTATGGACAGCCGATCGAAGAAGCATTACAAGATTTTAGCGATCGAGCTATGAATGAAGATATTACGAATTTTGCAGATGTATTTGTCACTTGTAAACGTACCGGTGGTGATCTGGTAGAAGTAGTACGCAAAACGTCTGCAACAATCGGTGAAAAGTTAGATATTCAGCAAGAAATATCAGTGATGATTTCGCAGAAAAAATTCGAATCTAATGCGCTGGTAGCGACTCCATTTTTCTTTTTGATCTTTTTGAATGTGACCGCAGCAGACTTTATGAAACCATTGTATGGTAATCCGATTGGGATTGTGATTTCTACCATTTGCTTGGCAGCTTTAGGATTTTGCTATTGGCTAATTCGCAAATTTATGAATATCAAAGTCTGAATAAGGATCACGATAAGCTGGAAGGGAGGTGAATAAACTGCTTTTGATATGGTTAGAAGGGTTATTGGCAGCAGCATTAGTGATTGGATGGGTCGTACTGAATCAAAGTGCCAGTACGTTACATAAAGAACTTGCCAAGCTACCATTTGAAGTGATTAAGCTAAGACCTCTTTTACCAGCTATGTTAGTATTGCTCGAAAAAATTCGTTTTGTATCACGATTTTCAGGGGTATTTTACCGGATTCAAAGCTCGATCCAAAAAGGATTTGGTGTACATCGTAGTGGTGAAATGACACTGCTGTATATTGCAGAAATGGCAGGGTATATCTGGTTACTATTGACAGGTGGATTGGTAATGGCGGCGATCTCTGGTGGTAGTATGACATGGTTAGTCATGGGGATCGCTTTGGCAATATTGCTTCCTGTTGGACTGTTCCGCGATCTACAAAAGAAAGTACATGAGCGTGAACAAGATATTTTGCTAGAACTACCTGAATTTCTGAATAAAATCGTACTTCTTGTAGGTGCTGGCGAAACTGTTCAAAAAGCGATTGTACGTTGTGTTCAGCGTAAACAAGGTGAAGCAGAAAATCATCCATTGTACAAAGAATTGTTTCGAATGGTACGTGAAATGGAAAATGGGTATTCGTTTCAGCAAGGATTAGAGTCGTTTAGTAAGCGTTGTGGAGTACAAGAAGTTTCGGTATTTACAACAACGGTAATGCTTAACTTCCGTCGTGGCGGTGGAGAATTTGGACTGGCTTTACGTGATCTTTCACGGACATTGTGGGATAAACGCAAAGCAGTCAGTCGTGTAAGAGGAGAACAAGCTTCTTCTAAAATGGTATTTCCGATGGTGTTAATTTTTGTAGTAGTTATGGTTCTTGTCGGTACGCCAGCATTTATGATGATGAATATGTAGGAGGAAAATATAATGACAAATTTAATTAAAGGTTCATGGGGCGCAGTTCAAAACTTCTGGAGTAATGAGGAAGGTATTGGAACATTGGAAATGATTTTGATTGTAGCTGTAATTGTAACATTAGCTCTATTATTTAAGACTTCAATCACAAAAATTGTAGAGAATACTATTAAATATATGGAAACTAAAAGCGCAGAATTTACTAAATAATATGAATATCAAACATTTTTGGAAAAATACTAAAGGGAGCTTCACACTTGAAGCTTCCATCGTTTTTCCTATCATTCTGTTCACCACGTTGCTGATTCTGTTTATGTGTATGTACCAATATCAAAATACGATGCTTAAACAGGCTGCATCCAAAACATCAGAACGTGCGGCGTACACTTGGGATAACAGTCACAAAGATATCAATACAGGTGCTTTTCCGCAAGGGCAAGATGATGGTCTGTACTGGCGAATCGCTGATGATAATATGATCAGTGGATTATTTGGATGGGCAGGTGCGGCAAATACAGCGAATGTTGCTATTCCAGGTGGAAGTGGTGGGTCATTACCCGCCAACAAATTAGCCGCTGCTGCTTCATGGATACCTGGGAAAATGAGTGGCAATACGACATATAACAACCATTTAATGATGAGAAATGTGAATACAACGTTGAGTGAACCTATTTCTTTGGGCGCATTAGAACGTGAATTAGGTCATCCATTACGAAGTGAAGTGAGTGCAAGTTCAGTTGTTGTTGAACCTGTAGAATTTATCCGTACGATCGAATTGATGCGTTATTATGGAGCGAAATTTACAGGGAAATATGGTGCGGCTATGAATATGGGACGTGCTGGAACCGTACTGCAATGGTTTTCTACAGCAGCAGGTAGTTAAAGCAGGAGTGTGAATGATTTTGAGAAAAGCACGTAAACTACAATTAAGATACCAAGTAACCTATTGGAAAAAAGCATTACTACGTAAAGTAGCAGATACACAAGGTGTGGTTTCTATTTTTATGATCGTTGTACTGGCAGGTGTTTTTTTATTTACAGCTGTTTTTATCGATTACTCACGCATTGCAGCGATGGAAGTACAATCCGAGCGTCTTGCTCATGCGGCTGTTCGTTCAGCTATGTCTGCTTTTGATACTGATTTACAACAACAATATGGATTATTTGCTACAGGCGAATCTGATCCTACGCAACTGTTAGATACAGCGTTAAATGAGAATTTTAATTATACCGAGAGTACAGATAGCTTTAAATTAATTCCAATGAGAGCAGATACAACATCTGTTCAACTAAGCCGTCCTTTAGGAAGTTACGATGTGTTTAACCATCAGATTCAAGAAGAAATGAAATATAAAGCACCTATAGATTTTACGATAGAAATTGTAGATAAATTTAAAGGAATGTCTGGTGTACTTAAAGAAGCCAGCCAAACAGTAAATGTTTTGGAAGATGTACGTGAACCGTATGATAAGCGTGAACAAGAAATAGATAAATTAATAGCGTTACAGAAAAAAACAGCCGCAGAAGTTGAAGAATTAACTGCTAAAATTATGCATCCTGTGAAAAGTTCGATTGCTAACAAAAATGTAGGTTCGATTTCGTCTGTAGCTGATATTGCAGCTCAGTTTAATAATTACACAGCGTTGATTGCAGAAGATAAGAAACGTAAGAAAAAAGATAAAAGTCCGATCAACACAGCCAAAATTTCTGCGTATAAAAGTAAGTCCAAAACGTTTTTATCTAATTTATCGAGAGATTACAAAGATCTAATCAATACTCACGACGATACGTACAAAGAAGCTAACGAAATTATGGTTGAAATTAAAAAATATAATCAAGAAATTGCTCGTATTATCGAAGAAGCCAAAACTCGTACACAAAATGAAGCATATGAACGAGTACGAAATACGAATATCCCTGGCGGATCGAATGCTGGAGATGCAGAATCAGAAGCTAAATTAGCAGAACTTCGCAAAAATCTAGAACAACTTGTATTATCGGATGACCTTTTAGGCAAAATGGAAAGTTCAATCAAAACACAAAAAGATGATTACACGACAGCACAGTATGCTATTAGTAACTTAATTACAGAAGCTACAGCTCAACTTACCAAAACAACGGGCGATGCCAATTCTTTAAAAAGCAGTACCATTCGTACCGCTAAGCTTTTACAAAAATATATAGATAACTATACAGGTAAAGCTCCTAACGGAATTATGGGTGTAATCGAACATGATCTCAAAGCCGCCCGATCAGGAACAGAAACCAAAGCAGCTTCAGAAGCAAAAGCCAAAGAAGAACTAAAAAAAGCTAAAAAAATGTTAGCTCAAATCGTAGGTGCAGCCGCAGCCGCCCGATTACTAGCTAAAGAGTTCGATGAAGTAGATGGATATTATAAAGAAAGTATAGCTTTTAACGGTGCAGATGGTGGAGCGACTTCGGATTCCAAAATGGATAAAGACCCTTACAAAGAAAGCAAAAAAGCGATGGGTGCGATGGACGTTATATTTGGTGGACTTTCTGATGCACTGATTACAGGTAGAAATGAATTTTTTCAAAATGAATATGCGATCCAATATTTCAATACGTTCGATATTATTCAGCTTCAAGGATTGGGTGATTCTTTAGCAGAAGGTTCTATAAAAGATGCAATCGAACAAGCTGGAGTACGTAATCAGCAGATTGAATATATTATCTACGGTATCAATGATCCTTCTGCCAATATTGCCGCAGCCTATAGCGAAATTTTTGGGATGAGACTCGCCATTCGTACTGCTGAAGGACTTGTCAAAAATGCAAATCTAGGACATCCACTAGCTGTTCTTGCAGCAGGGGTAGCTTACGGTGTAGAGATGGCAATCAAAGATATGATCGAACTACTTAATACTGGCAAAACCAAATTATCTGCTTATTTCCCTATCGAATTCGAGTATCGAGATTATATGCGCTTATTTTTGTTACAACCTAACAATGAGAAAAAGATGTCTCGTATGTTGGCATTGATCCGCTTTTTGACAGATATCAATCCAGCAGAACGAAATACGTATGCTTCAGCTCATATACGAACAGCAATGCCTATTTGGTTTTTACCAGGTGTTATCAAAATGGTGAATTCAACCAGTGTGAATAGTTCTATAGAACAGGGTGTGTATTATGCGGATAAACAAGCAGATTACTCCTATTAAACCAAGCAACACGATCCAGCCTATTGGTGTATTCAATACCACATCTCGCTTTGTAGCTAATTATTCTTTAGCGAATCTACATGATCCAGTTCATCATTCTTCATCAAATGCTTCTAATATCTATGAATTTAAAAACCACGTTCCACGTCGACGTGCAAAATGTAGATTTTTTAAAGATGGCGAGCGTGGAAGTATAGTTTTAGAAGCCGCTATGGTGTTACCGATCTTTTTGTTTATTTCTATTTTTTTGGTGTATTTAGTGCAGATGACCTTAGTGTATACAGCTATGCAAAATGTAACTTCGGATACAGCAAGGTATGTAGCTACACATATGTATCCTGTTCAATTAGCCGCAGATAACCTTGTAGCCAAAGAGCTATTACCTGCTGAATCGATGCGACTCCCAAAATTAACATTTACAGAGCTGGCATCTAAATATCAAGATTCTGTACCCGCTCCACTCAATACGTGGATGATGGAAGCGGCAAGTAGTGGAGATATCAAATTACAAGATATGAAAAATCAATTATCTGCACCTGCGCTTGATTCTATGATCAAACCATTAATGCAGAAGCTATCAGCAGAAAATAAATTAGATTATGAGCGCATTCATGTGACTCAAGTGACTGTACCTGATCTGATTGCCAAAACGCATCCGTATTTTGGAATCGAAATTCGGTATGAGCTACCGTTTAAAATTCCTTTAATTTTCAAACCGATAGTGTTGCAAGCAAGAGCAACAGAACGATTATGGATAGGAGACACTGGAGAGTTTGGTGAAGATGCGGCAGAAGCAGCGAAAGAAACAACAGGCGTATCAGTTGTCTCTGTGCCTTCACCTGCTTATCCAGAATCGAATATTTCGATTGTCGCTCAAGCTCCTCCAGGTACAACTGTTAGTCTCAATATTCAATACAAAAGTGGGAATAGTACTGCGCAAGGACTCGGTCAAGCGACAGTAGATGCAGAAGGTCATGTAAATTGGACATGGAAAATTCCTTCCAATGCTACAGCGGGTTGGGCAAATTATACGATCACTACAGCAGATGGCAAAGAAGTGAGAGGTGTATTTCAAGTCGCAGAGTACGATGGCCGACCTGTTATTGGTAGCGCAGCTTCATAAGCAATAGATAACATTTATTTGGATCATAAAAGGGGATACAGAATAGCAATGGAAACGATATTTATCGGCGGTGGAGTTTTTATATTATGGGCATTTTGGACAGATATTAAGGCGCGCAAAATTCCTAATATACTGAATATTTTATTTATGATCAGTGGATTACTATATCATGCGGTGATATCTGGTTGGGATGGTCTTGCTTTTGCTGGTAAAGGGTTTCTATTGGGATTCGGTATTATGCTGATCCTTCATTGGATGAAGGCAGTAGGAGCAGGTGATGTGAAATTGTTTGGTGGGATTGGGATATGGTTCGGTATGGGAATGACTGCGCAGGTTATGATGTACTCTATTATTTTCGCAGGGGTTATTGGTCTGTTGATTATGTTATGGAGACGCGAAACGATAATGCGTATGCGTAGAGTATTTTGGAAGCTTATTGGTTCTGTTTTATGGAAGCAATCTATTCGATCGACCGAAACGGAACATCAACAATTTTTAACATTCCCTTTTATGACCGCAGTATTACCAGGAGTCTTGTTTTGTTATCTTTTTATAACTTAGGATGATATGGGATTATAGTTCAGTTGAAGTTCGTACTTATAAAAGATTTGGGCATAAATATCAGCTACAGAAAGTAAGGAGGCATATATTATCATGCAACAATTGATACAGGATTTTGTACAAGATGGCAAAACATATATGATTGTAGGTCGTGAACAAGGTTTTCAAAATAGTGATCTGAGTAAAGCGCAAACAGGTATGATGTTAGCTTCTCGTATTCGTGGAGTTCTACAACTTCATTTGCAAGAAGTCGATCTACAAGCAGTGCTCCGGTATGATATCACAGGTAAGCGAATGCTTAAGCATTGTATGCAAGGTGAAATGATGGGAATTGCTGAGTATCTAGGTTTGCTACTACAAGTGGTTTCTACACTGGAAGAAAGCAGCCAGCATATGTTGTCGATGACTAATTATGTACTGGATGAAGAATATATTTTTGTAGAAGGTTCACTACAGGCAGGAACATTACATTTTACATATATTCCGGTGATGGAGACATTAAATGAAGATCCTGTACAAATGACTTTAAGCAAATTAGCATCACGTTGGATGACTTCTGTAGCTGAACTGAGCGGTAATCAGATTCAGCGGATTTTGCGTTATTGTCATGCAGAAGATTTTACAATCAAAGGCATCAAGATGTTGTTGCTTGAATTACTTGGTAATCCACAACAAATGTTGGATCTTACAACACATCCTACTCAGCCACCTGCTTCAAAATGGATCGATCCTGCAGAGTTGCGGAATAAGCACGTTCCACCATTTTCAAATGCTACATCATCGCAAGAATCGTTATCTTCTAACGTGAGATATCAACAAGAAGTGAATATTTCAGCTCAATCTGCAACGAATCCTATTTTACAACATATGCAAAATAAGAAAAAAAGAACAAATTCATCCGAATTAGCTACACCTCCTTTGCCAAGCAATCAGCATCAAAAATCAACAAAACTATCTAAAGATAAAAGTTCTGCTACACCAAGCCCATTGATGCCAACACAATCGGTACCT
Source organism: Paenibacillus sp. CFBP13512 (assembly GCF_005233705.1). Lineage (NCBI taxonomy): Bacteria > Bacillati > Bacillota > Bacilli > Caryophanales > Paenibacillaceae > Paenibacillus > Paenibacillus sp. CFBP13512. Next base: position 57,742 of record NZ_QGAD01000004.1, read on the forward strand.
GATCAAGAAGCGCAACCAATGCCTTCAGCGCATCGAACCTATTTGCTAGCAGGAGGAGCTTTAGTAACAGCGATGATCTGGAAATTTGGATACCTTTCGCACAGTAATGACTTTATGTTGTATGGCTGTACAGCTTTGACTATAGCGATTGCTTTAGTGATCTATATGATCTTAAAAGGTAAATCACCGCTTAAAAATGGGCTTCAAATGCCTTCTTTTATTCGTAATAAAAAGTCGGAAGAGGAAGAAGGAAGTGAAAATTGGCGATGGCAAGCAGACCCTATTTTAGCAGGAGGGGGTGGAGCACTGGCTTCAGCAACAGTCTCTTCCACACCTACACCCGATCCGATGCGTTGGCGGGATGAGAATATTGCTGCTATTTTTGGTTCTGATTCGCCAGAGCCATCACCTATTCGTCATCAACATTCGATGGTGAATGGATATGAACAACAGTCAGTTGCTTATTCTAATACAGGTTCACCTGTAGAATTTGGTCGTTCATCACAAGCTTCTTCGATGCCTAATGATCATGAAGACACTTATTCACAACATTCGTCTCATCATAGTACAGAAATGCTTTCTCCTCATATGGCTACTGTTCTGTTAGGGCAGGATGCTTCTTCCGATCAAGAATATGGTCATTCTAAAGTGCAAGCATTTACAGGATATCTAGAACGTAGAGAAAATGGAACAATGCAGATGGAACCTGTACGTTTGACTCGGGGAAGTTTTATTATCGGTCGAGCAGCAGAAGGTGTTCACTATTTGGAAAAGTCGACTGGAACTTCTCGCAATCATGTTGAATTAGAAATTAATGATCAGCAGATTACGATCAAAGATTTGAGTTCGCGTAATGGAACGATGTTAAAAGGAGAACCTATTGTACCTTATAAAGAATACCCTTTACATGAAGGAGATTCTTTTACTATTGCGCAGGCGGTATATACATTACGATTAAGTTAAGATTATTGTTAACTGTATACACCCACATTATGTACAAAAATGATGATAGACAAACAGTAGTACAATATAGCAAAAAGGCGATTTCTTTAGTACGTATTAAAAGAAATCGCCTTTTATTCTTTTTTAAGTATATACAAGTAAACATTATCAATAGCTATTATTATCGACTTATAATGATAACGTTCATCATTAGATAATAAGGACTACATGATAACGCTGATTATTGTGTTTTTTCGATATGGTCTAAAGCGCCTAGAATTTCAGGAAATAGAAAAGTAAATCCATGATCCAAAGCTTTTTTCGGAATGACACGTTGTCCATCCAATAAAATATCTGACATTTCGCCTAATGTAGGTTTGAGGGCGATACTTGGAACATGGAACCAGTGTGGACGATGAGTCACTTTAGCAATCGTTTTTCCAAGATCCGCATAGCGTACAGGATTAGGAGAAGAAGCATTCACTGGGCCTTCAATAGCTTTATTTTTAACACAAAAGTCGATTAATCTCACCATGTCATCAATATGAATCCAAGAATTCCATTGTTTACCTGAACCTAGTTTACCGCCAGCCATTAATATATAAGGTAATCGCATCAATGGATAAGCACCTTTATGTTTGTCCAGTACAATACTCACTCTAAGCTTAATCAGGCGTACACCTTTAATACTGTCAGCTACGGCTTCCCATTGTTCAGCAAGGCTAGAAGGGAAGTTCATCGTTCTTTTTGGGCTGCGTTCATCAAATGTTTCCGTATCTGAAGTACCATAAATCGCCATTGCACTGGCTTGAACCACCACTTCAGGCTTTTTCTTCAATGCTTCTATCGCTTTGGAAACGATATTTACGGTTCTCATGCGCGATTCTACCAATTCAAGTTTGGTTTTGGTAGTCCATCGTTGATTCAATGTTTCTCCGGAAAGATTAACGATAACATCTACACCTTCTAATTGCGTAGGGTTTTGTTCCATATCATTCCACGTAATATATTCTACAGCTGGATTTGATTTGGACGCATCTGGAAGTTTACGAGTCACTACTGTAATATCGTGATTTTCTTGTAACCAAAATGGAACGAGATGACTACCTACTAGACCTGTACCTCCACAAACGACGATATTCATATAAATCCTCCTAATTTAAGCTAAAGTGAGTTCACTATGTCTGATAAACGATGTATATCTTCAAATCAGTCTATATCCACAAAGAATCTATGTGCTTCAAAACCTATATCGATCTTACTGAATATATTTAAAAAAATTTAGAAATGTATAAGATTACATTAATCTATTTGCGCCGATGTTAAGCAGTTATCATTCTTCTATATTTTAATTACCCATTATGAAGTCAGATGATCTGAGATAACCATTTGAATATAAGCTAGCAAACGATGAATTTACGATGAAAGGCACAGCTATTTCTAGATTTATTTTGCTATTCACGTTAAAATAGGTGAGATTCGCGAATAGCGGAACACTAAGGAGGAAACACACTATGTTAAAGATCGGTTCTCATGTATCACTTTCCAGTAAAGGGTTACTTAGTGCAGCGAATGAGGCAGATACATATGGCTCAAGCTCATTTATGATATATACCGGAGCGCCACAAAATACGCGCCGTAAACCTATAGATACGTTATTTATTGAAGAAGGCAAAGAAAAAATGCAAACGATGGGTGTTGAAGAAATCGTTGTGCATGCGCCTTACATTATTAACCTAGGTTCGTACAAAGAAAATATTTATGAATTGGCTGTTGATTTTCTACAAGAAGAAATTCGCCGTACACATCAAATTGGTGTACGTAATATCGTGCTTCATCCAGGTGCTTTTACAGATATGGATGCTGAATTTGGTATCAAACGTATTGCAGAAGGTCTTGAAAAAGTATTAGCTGGCGTATCTGAAACAGATGTGAATATTGCGCTAGAAACGATGGCTGGTAAAGGCACTGAAGTAGGGCGTAGCTTTGAAGAAATTGCACAGATTATAGATATGGTACCTCATAATGAACGATTAACGATTTGTTTTGATACGTGTCATACACATGATGCTGGTTACGATCTGATCAATGACTTTGATGGAGTGTTGGAAAAATTTGACCGTCTGATTGGATTGGATCGTTTAACAGTTATGCATATCAATGATAGTAAAAACCCAACAGGCGCCGGTAAAGATCGCCATACAACACTTGGATCTGGTTGGATCGGTTATGAAGCGCTTAGCCGGATTGTTCATCATGATCAGTTGAAAGGTCGTCCTTTTATACTGGAAACGCCTTGGATCGGTAAAGATGCTAAAACACAGCGTCCGATGTATGAAGCAGAGATTGCTTTGCTACGTGGTGATGTGACAGGTCGATTTGGTGCAGGATTCTTAGAAGATGTAGAAAAATTGCATCATTTCTTTGAAGGGCAGAATATTCAAGCACGTCCATATATTTTGGAAACATGGGAGATGCTAAAAGGTGATGCCAAAGCTCGTAAAGCAGATCCTCGTGAACCGATGGAAAGATTGTACGATATGGTAATTGCAGAAGGTCTATTTACAGAATTAAGTGAAGAAGCATTAAATCATCGGTTGACTGCTTATTTCGCAGGAAAAAGTATCCTTTCATAAAATCGAATGTCTACATGATGCTATCAAAAATGATATAAATCTTTATGATATTGAATGAATATTAATAAATTTGAATAAATATATTTACTTTCTTAGCATCATGACATAGATTGTAATATAAGATATTTGAAGGGGGAACGAAGATTCAATGGAAGTACATGTAAAACAAAATCAAACAGCAAGAGAAGAACAACAGGAAAATCGCGCACGGATGCTGATTTCTTGTCCAGATGGCCCCGGAATTGTTGCAACAGTATCACGCTTTTTATTTGAACATGGAGCGAATATTGTTCAATCTGATCAATATACGATGAATCCAGCTGGCGGTATGTTCTTTATGCGTGTCGAATTTGATCTACCTGAACTAAGTAAAAACTTACCTGCACTTGAACGTGATTTTCAAGCGGTAGGAGATCAGTTCAAAATGGAATGGACTATTAATCAGGTGAGTCGCAAAAAAAGACTAGCGATTTTTGTATCTAAAGAAGATCATTGTCTGGTGGAATTGTTGTGGCACTGGCAAGCAGGGGATTTAGATGCAGATATTGCTATGGTGATCAGTAATCACAATGATATGCGTAGCTATGTGGAATCATTCGGTATTCCTTTCCATCATATTCCTGTGACAGCTGATACTAAAAAAGAAGCTGAGCAAAAGCAACTAGAAGTGATCGGCTCCGATATTGATCTGATTGTACTGGCTCGTTATATGCAGATCATTTCACCGTTGTTTATTGAACACTTCCGTAATCGTATTATCAATATTCATCACTCTTTCCTACCTGCATTTGTAGGGGGTAAGCCGTATGCACAAGCATATGATCGTGGTGTCAAAATTATCGGCGCAACCGCTCATTATGTAACAGAAGAATTAGATGGTGGACCGATTATTGAACAAGACGTTCAACGTGTAAGTCATAGCGATAATGTGAATGAATTGAAGCGTATTGGTCGCACGATTGAACGTGTGGTTCTAGCACGAGCAGTAGAGTGGCACACAGAAGATCGCGTACTGGTACATCAGAACAAAACAGTCGTTTTTAATTAATTTTTCTTTCAAGTCAGTAGCTTTTGTTCAATGTTAATCGTATAGGACAAGCTATACTATAAATATACAAAAAGCACGAATGATCTTTTGCAGTTAGCTGGCAGAAGATCATTCGTGCTTTTTTTGTTGGTACGTTAATGTTCTGTTAATACAGATAACGTATGCTAAAGAGAACGCAGATACCAAATGTTATTTTGAACACTTATTTGCGTATCAATAATACTTTTGCTAATAGACTTAAAGATAATCCATACAACAAATGTCCGATTAACCAGTAACCATAAGCTGTCATATCAGTGATCGCTGGAACTCGATCTGACATTAATGTTAACGGAATAAATAAAAGAGAAGACGCAATACCGATCAATAGGCCATACCTCCATGGATGTGGAGACAAACGAATCCATATACTATAGATCCATGCAATAATCACCGAAACCACAAGATGTAAAGCAAATTCAATCAGTTCAGGTAAGCGATCTGGTAAAAAAGGAACAAAATCAATATTCAATAAAAGTGTATAGACTAATGAACCTGTTGCATACTGAATCCATCTCAAAAACAAACCTAAAATAAGTCCACTGAGTAAACCAACCAACAAAATAGGTAGCCATTTCGATCTTTGTGTACGATTACGTGTTATTCTCAAACCTTCATCTCCCAGCGCTTGGCAATATAAGCGCGACCTATTTTAATAAAAAAGTGATTTTTGCAAAGCAAAATATCTTACATCCCAGCACTCAGCAATACATGATCCCAATAAAAAACCTCCATCACCACATATAAAAAGCTGTAACAAAAAGTGATTTTCCCAAAACAAAATGATGAACTTCCTTTTCGTTATAGCCAGTTTGGGTATAAATAAGGATGAAGTTAAATAACGTTCTGGCAAACTTCTCAAACAAGTGTTACAATGGTTGAAGGCTAATAAGTCAAATTGAAAGACTCAAGAGGATTTATTTCATTTGCAACTTTGCTAAGATCTGATATTCAGATGAAATAGAATCTCAAGCACCTCGCTTTACCAAGAAGAATGAGGAGGATTAACATGACTGACAAGAAACAAGAGCAAGAACAAAGTATAAGTAAAGCAGAGAACTCCAACGTGGATAATCTGGCGATTTCAACAATCCGTACGCTTTCTATCGATGCAATCGAAAAAGCAAATTCCGGACATCCTGGTATGCCAATGGGTTCTGCACCAATGGGTTACCAATTATTTGCAAAAACAATGACACATAACCCGGCTAATCCAACTTGGATCAACCGTGACCGTTTTGTACTTTCTGCTGGACATGGCTCTATGCTATTGTACAGCTTGCTACACCTTTCCGGCTATGGCTTGGAAATGGACGAAATCAAACAGTTCCGTCAATGGGGCAGTAAAACTCCAGGTCACCCTGAGTTTGGTCATACTGTTGGTGTTGATGCTACAACTGGACCTCTAGGTCAAGGTGTAGGTATGGCTGTAGGTATGGCTATTGCTGAAGCTCACTTGGCAGCAACGTATAACCAAGGTAACTTCAATGTTGTCGATCATTTCACATATGCAATCTGTGGTGATGGCGATATGATGGAAGGCGTTTCTAGTGAAGCTGCTTCTATGGCGGGTCATATGAAACTAGGTAAATTGATCATGATGTACGATTCCAATGATATTACATTGGATGGTAAAGCAGGTCTTTCTTTCTCTGAGAATGTAGAAGACCGTTTTAAAGCTTATGGATGGCAAGTGATTCGTGTAGAAGACGGTAACGATCTTCCTGCACTTGCAGCTGCTTTGGAAGAAGCAAAAGCGGATCTTTCTCGTCCAACATTGATCGAAGTGAAAACAGTGATCGGTTACGGTAGCCCGAACAAACAAGGTATCGGCGGCCACGGCGGTACTCACGGTTCTCCACTAGGTTCTGCTGAAGCTAAATTAACTAAGGCTGCTTACGAGTGGACTTATGAAGAAGATTTCTATGTACCAGACGAAGTTCGTGAACATTTCGCTAAAGTAAAAGAGCGTGGTGTAGAAGCGAACAATGCATGGAACGAGAAATTTGCTGAATACAAAAAAGCTAACCCTGAACTAGCTGCTCAATTCGAAACAGTAATTGCTGGCGAATTAAGCGAAGGATGGGACAAAGAACTTCCTCATTACACTACAGAAGACAAAGCAGTTTCAACTCGTGTAGCTTCTGGTAATGCGTTGAATGGTCTAATCAATGGTGTTCCTCAATTAGCAGGCGGTTCTGCTGACCTTGAGAGTTCAACAATGACTCACTTGAAAGGTTTGGATAGCTTTACTCCTGAAAGTTATGCGGGTCGTAACATTTATTACGGAGTACGTGAATTCGGTATGGCTGCGGCAATGAACGGTATTGCTCTTCATACAGGCGTTAAAATCTTCGGTGGTACATTCTTCGTATTTACAGATTACTTGCGTCCAGCTGTACGTTTAGCTGCTCTTATGGGCTTGCCTGTAACGTATGTGTTGACTCATGATAGTATCGCTGTTGGTGAAGATGGTCCTACACACGAACCGATCGAACAATTGGCTTCTCTACGCATCATTCCAGGTTTGACAGTGATTCGTCCAGCTGATGGTAATGAAACGTCTGCTGCTTGGGCTCATGCTATGGAAAACCAAAAAGGTCCTATCGCGCTTGTATTGACTCGTCAAAACTTGCCGATCTTGCCAGGTACGGTAGAACATTCTCGTCAAAACATCAAAAAAGGTGCTTATGTGGTATCTGATGCTAAAGCGGGACAACCAGTAGCACAATTGATTGCAACAGGTTCTGAAGTACAATTAGCTGTTCGTGCTCAAGAAGCATTAGCATCTGAAGGTATCGAAGTGCGTGTTATCAGTATGCCAAGCTGGGAATTGTTCGAACAACAAGACCAAGCTTACAAAGATTCTGTATTGTTACCAGATGTTAAACCACGTCTTGCAATCGAAATGGCTCAAACATTCGGTTGGGAACGTTACACTGGCGACAAAGGTGGAATTATCGGAATTACAACTTTCGGTGCTTCTGCTCCAGGAGATCGCGTAATGGCTGAGTACGGCTTTACAGTTGAGAACGTTGTTCAACATGTTAAAGGTCTATTGTCTAAATAATTAAAAGTACTGTTAAAGGTGCAGAAGTTGGCAAAGCGCCATTTCTGCACCTTTTTATAACTATTTTCTGTATTTCAAATGATGAGCAGGGGAGCGGTCTGATTCATGACGCAATTAGAACAGGTAACTGTAGTAAAAGAAGCTAATATTTATTACGAGGGTAAAGTAACTAGCCGTGCAGTCATTTTGCCAGATGGTAGCAAAATCACATTAGGCATTATGTTGCCAGGTTCTTATGAATTTGGAACAGATCAACATGAGACGATGGAAATTCTATCGGGAGAACTTCGTGTCCTGTTACCAGATAAAGAAGAATGGTTAGATATTAAGGGACAGGCAACATTTGAAGTTCCTGCTAATACTCGCTTCAAACTTGAGATTGCTGTAGTCACGGATTACTGCTGTTCTTATGCTTAATCAACATCAATAGCATCGAAAGTAGCTATCAAAAAAGGCAAGCTCATCAGTATCAATCATACTGAGAACTTACCCTTTTCATGTGTACTATAGACTCATCTATCACCTGTGCGATACATCATGCGGAAGATCAAGAATTAAAGTTATACTGTACTAAGAATATAGGATTACAGCTCTTTGCCATTGATCGTTTGACCGATCCATTCTTCATAGCATTTAGCGATAACCGAAAGATCATCATCACCATATCCTTTGGTCTGACCGATCTGGAACATACTTTTTGCCAGATTTAGCATAGGCGAAGGTACACCATTATTATCGTTAAGCACAGAGGCAAGCTTAAGGTCTTTGAGCATCAATGCCAGTGAAAATTGGTTGGTATAATCACCATCGATAATTTTTTGACCTTTGAGTTCAGCGGTACGACTACCTGCTGCGCCCATACGTACCAGTTCATAAAAAGCCGATGGATCAATGCCACCTTTTGCGGCTACAGCAAAAGCTTCAGCAAGGGCAACAGTATGAATACCTACAATGGTATTATGAGCTAATTTGGCAGTAGCACCGCTACCGTTAGCACCCATCGGGATCACTTTGCGACCCAGTGTCTCAAATACATCTTGATGTGCATCAATAACGTGCGTGTCACCGCCAACCATAAATACAAGAGTACCATCAATAGCCGCAGGCTCACTACCTGTGACAGGGGCATCTAGAAATTGACCGCCTTTATCTGTAATCGAAGTGGCTAATTGTTTGACAAGTGATGGAGAAATGGTACTGCAATCCATAACCGTTAATCCGTGTTGAACAGCTTGTAAAATGCCATCTTCGCCTTCGTATACATCAACAATCGAAGTATCATCGCTAATGATCGTAATGACCATATCTTGACCTGTAGCTGCTTCACGCGGCGTATGTACTTGATGGGCTCCTTGCTGAACTAGAGATTCTGCTTTGGATGCTGTACGATTGTATACAGTTAATGTGTAACCTGCTTTGAGCAAGTTGGCTGCCATAGGTAGACCCATCGTGCCAAGGCCAATAAATCCGATTTTTTTCATAGCTTGATTTCCTCCATATCCTGAGTGGGTTAGAACATCTATACTTATCCATTTAGTGTAGCATGTTCAATAGCGAATTGGGTATGGGACCGTATCATAATTTATTTTGGGAGGGTAACAATATTATGGCTAAAACAGTTAAATTTGATTACAGTAACGCTCTTTCTTTTGTCGCTCAACACGAAGTGGATTATTTTGCAGAGCCGATTCGTTTGGCTCACGAACAATTGCATAACGGCACAGGCGCAGGTTCTGATTTCTTAGGATGGATTGACTTGCCTACAGCTTACGATAAAGAAGAATTTGCTCGCATCCAAAAAGCAGCAGCAAAAATTCAAAGCGATTCTGAAGTACTAATCGTTATCGGTATCGGTGGTTCTTATCTAGGTGCTCGCGCAGCGATCGAAATGTTAACTCATTCGTTCTATAACACACTACCTAAAGACAAACGTAAAACACCTGAAATTTATTTTGCAGGTAACAATATCAGTTCTACGTATGTAAACCAGTTGCTAGAAAATATTGAAGGTAAAGATTTCTCTGTCAATGTAATCTCCAAATCAGGTACAACTACAGAGCCAGCGATCGCTTTCCGTATTTTCCGTGCAGAACTAGAGAAAAAATATGGTAAAGAAGAAGCGAAAAAACGCATTTATGCAACAACTGACCGTGCAAAAGGCGCTTTGAAAACATTGGCAGATGCAGAAGGTTACGAAACATTCGTGATTCCTGATGATGTAGGTGGACGTTACTCTGTATTGACTCCAGTAGGATTGTTACCAATCGCTACAGCAGGTATCAATATTGAAGAAATGATGCAAGGTGCAGCAGATGCAGCGAAAGAATACAGTAATCCTAATGTTGCTGAAAACGAAAGCTACCAGTATGCAGCAGTGCGTAACGCATTGTACCGTAAAGGTAAAGCTATCGAAATTTTGGTAAACTATGAGCCTTCCTTGCACTTTGTATCTGAATGGTGGAAACAACTATTCGGCGAAAGTGAAGGTAAAGACTTTAAAGGTATCTTCCCAGCAGCTGTAGATTTCTCAACAGACTTGCACTCTATGGGTCAATTTATCCAAGATGGTAGCCGTAACATTTTCGAAACGGTTGTACAAGTTGAAAATGTAGCTAGCCACATTACAATCGAATCTGATCCAGATGACTTGGATGGCTTGAACTTCTTAACAGGTAAAACACTTGATTTCGTCAACAAAAAAGCATTCCAAGGTACACTACTTGCACACACAGATGGTCAAGTACCTAACTTGATCGTGAATATCGAAGATCAAACACCTTATTCTTTCGGATACCTTGTCTACTTCTTCGAAAAAGCTTGCGGTATCAGCGGTTACTTGTCAGGTGTAAATCCATTTGACCAAGAAGGCGTAGAAGCTTACAAAAAGAATATGTTTGCATTGCTAGGTAAACCAGGATTTGAAAAACAAAAAGCAGAACTTGAAGCAAGACTTTCCGAATAAGTCACTTTAAGTTAAAATAGAATAAATCAATACGAGAAAGCAGTTCTTTGACAGTAATGTCAGGGGGCTGCTTTCTTGATACTTAAATATAGTGTATTATATCTTTGGAAACACATGAACTATTCTGTCTGGTACATACCTATTAAATCAAAGCAGAATAGGGTAGTGTCTTATCAATAAAGTGAGGATTAAAATGGACAAACCTGAACGTTATCGCACAGTCAAGCAAGAAGGTGTCAAAGAGATTGTTATTAAAAAATCTCGTTTTTTAGGGCATGTTATGCCTGTACAGACAGAAGAAGAAGCCATCGTTTTTATAGAACGCATTAAAAAGCAACACTGGAATGCTACTCATAATTGTTCGGCATATCTGATCGGTTCACGAGGAGAGATACAGCGGCAATCGGACGATGGAGAACCTAGCGGTACAGCAGGAAAACCTATTTTGGAGGTGATCAAGAATCAGCAACTTCAAGATGTAGCGATTGTGGTTACTCGTTATTTTGGGGGAATTATGTTAGGTGCAGGAGGGTTGATTCGGGCTTATACCGATGGCGCTGTAGCGGCTATTGAAGCAGGTGAAGCAATTACTCGTATACTTCATCAAGAAGTTGCAGTAGAATTGGATTACACCTGGCTAGGCAAAGTCGAAAACGAATTGCGTAATCGCGGTATTCGCACAGCCGAAACGGATTTTACCGATAAGGTGATTGTGAATTGTTTGCCTGTAGCAAGCGAAGCCGAAGCATTCAAAGCATGGATTACAGATGTCACGCAAGGACAGTCTGTGATCACTGAAGGTGAACAGCGTTACTTTATCGAAGCTGCATTTTGAATCAGACTATGCAAAATGCTTGAAGGAGAATCGTAATCATGGCACGAAGAGCGGTAGAACAAGAACTATCCAGAGAAAGAATTCTCGAAGCTGCCAGACATCTGTTCGTCACCAAAGGATATCGGGCAATTTCAATGCGGAGTATTGGTCAACATTTGGGGTATAGCCATGGTTCGTTATATTATCACTTTAAAGAAAAAGCAGAGCTGTTTTATGCGATCGTGATGGAAGACTTTGATCATTTATGCTTTTTGTTTCGAGAAGTTAAAGATCAGCCTGAACACGGGGAATGGTCCAAAGTAGAGTTGTTGCTTATCGAGTTTATTCGCTTTGGCTTAGACAATGCGCATCAGTATGAGATTATGTTTATGACTCGTGATGAAGAATTACTGAGTTATTGCCGGGCAGAACAAGCACGATGTTTTGATTTATTTGCGTCAATCATTCGTCAATCAATGACCGCATCAGATCATACGAGGGAAGAAATGAATACTATTCCGCTGAGTTTATTTTTATCGATTCATGGCTTTATCTCGTATTATATTCAAGATCGTGTAGGCTACGATGATATTAAGCCTGCTGTAGTTGCCCATGTCAAGACACTATGTCGTGTACTGTGAAGGGACAATGAAATGATTGCGTATATGGATCAAGATAAGGTGAGCTATTCAGATCAAGCTCAAAAGTATCTGCATACTTTAAGGCTTTCCCTTGTCAAAACGGTAAACTCCTATAGTAAAGTCGTAAAAGTTGTATATGATTTAAAAAGGCGATGTATCCACGAACGCATACGATGGATACATCGCCTTTTTAAGTTAACCTGCTATAATTTTGACCATATATTCACGTTTACGTGGACCATCAAATTCACAGAAGTAAATCCCTTGCCAGCGTCCAAGTAGCATCCGACCTTCTTGGATAATAATCGTTTGGGAAGGGCCGGTAGTGATCGATTTGAGATGAGAAGCAGTATTGCCTTCCATATGACGGTATTTGGGATGTTCCCACGGGTACACTTCATCGAGTCGCATAATTACATCATGCTTTACATCGGGATCGGCATTTTCATTGATAGCTATTCCTGCTGTTGTATGCGGGCAATAGACAACAACAATGCCTTCTTTGACTCCACTTTGGGAAATTAAAGAAGAGACGTCACGCGTAATATCTCTCATTTCATCACGTTTACTGGTTGAGATCGGTAAGGTATATAGCATCCATTATTCCTTCTTTCTATGCTTTTTTTCAAATTGGGTATTCAACGATTGTTATTTTACATATATAGACAAAATATCACAAAAATATATTTGAAATTAGAGTACCACTTAAACAACCGTCTACTTCTCTATTACCCGTTTTCAACAGAATGCTTATCATATCAGTAGATTGAGTACTATTAATCATTTTGACAAAAAGTACTCTTTCAATTGACGGTAGGTATGACAATTTGCTAAAGTATTGCTAAGATTTAAAGCCGAGTATACTAATAGGAAAAAAAGGTTAAAGCAAAGGAGTCATATCGTGAATCGTACATTGCTGCGTCATAAAGGATGGACTTGGGGATTTCGCTCGACCGTATTATTGTATTTTCTACTATTGATTGTACTACCGATTGCAGGCGTGTATGTGAACTCATTTTCAGAAGGTTGGGCAGCATTCGTACAGAATATCAGTGATCCTATTGCTTGGAAAGCTGTGCTATTGACATTAAAATTAGCCTTAATTGCTACAGTGATTAATGTGTTGATCGGTACAATGTCTGCCTGGGTATTAGTGCGTTATGATTTTGCCGGGAAATCTTTGTTGAACAGTATTGTTGATTTGCCATTTGCTTTGCCAACAGCTGTAGGTGGACTGATGATTCTGGTGTTGTTAGGGCCGAACAGTTGGATGGGCAAATTAGCAGATACTTTAGGATTTCAGTTCGTTTTTCACCAACCAGCGATTATTATAGCGATGGTGTTTGTAACCTTTCCATTTGTAATTCGAGCAATACAGCCACTACTGGAAGAAATGGATCATTCTGCTGAAGAAGCATCGTATACGTTAGGAGCTTCTAAAAGAGATACTTTTTTTCGCGTGATATTGCCATCTATGTCTCCAGGCATTATTAGTGGAGCGATGTTAGCTTTCTCTAGAGCATTGGCTGAATTTGGAGCTGTTGTACTGGTGGCAGGTAATATTCCCGGACGTACATTGACAGCTTCTGTGTATATTTTTGGTGAAGTAGAAAGTGATAACGAAGCTGGAGCAGCCGCTATTTCTGTTATTTTATTGACATTATCGTTTCTTATCCTTTGGCTGATTAATGCAGTACAGACAAGGAGAACACGCTAATGAGAAAATATTGGATTCCACTCACATGGATTGTATTTAGCATATTGATCTTGATTCCATTAGCTGTACTTGCGACAGGAGCTTTTGACAAAGGGACAAGCGGTTTTATTGCTGCACTGAGTCGCCCTGAAGCCAGACATGCATTAATGATGACTGGATTGATTGTATTAGTTGTAACGATTTTAAATGGTCTATTCGGAATCATGATGGGGATCTATCTGGTACGCGGGACATGGCTAAGCCGTAGAGTCAGACAATTATTCAATAGTATTGTCGATTTACCGTATGCTGTTTCACCTGTTATTGGAGGATTAATGATTGTATTGCTGTTAGGGCCAGATACCGTTATCGGTACATTTTTTGAACAGATTGGATTTAAAGTAGTCTATGCCTTTCCCGGTATGGTGATTGCAACACTATTTGTGACCTTTCCATTGATGGTACGTGAAGTGATGCCTGTGCTACAAGAACTGGGAAATGATCAAGAAGAAGCGGCTTCTACACTTGGAGCGTATAGTTGGACAACGTTTTGGAAAGTCACATGGCCTTCGATCCGCTGGGCTGTGATTTACGGTACGATTTTGACAGTTGCACGCTCTCTAGGCGAATTTGGAGCGGTATTGGTAGTGTCGGGCAATATCATTAACAAAACACAAACAGCCACGACGCTGGTGTATCAAGATATGGAGAACTTCAATGTAACAGCTGCCAATGGGGTTGCACTGGTGTTGGCTATATTCTCGGTAGGGTTATTATTGTTAATGGAACGCGCCAAAAAGAGAAAGGGAGTGCACTGAGTATGCATCTGGAAGTTCGTAATTTGGATAAGCATTTCGGACAATTTCACGCTGTACAAGATGTTAGCTTCAATGTACAAAAAGGTCATTTGATCGGATTGTTAGGTCCAAGTGGTGGAGGTAAAACATCGATCTTACGTATGTTAGCTGGATTGGAATCACCGGATAGTGGAGATATTATTTTTCATGGACAAAAAGTCAATCAATTGCCTCCCCAAGAACGTGAGATTGGCTTTGTTTTTCAAAACTATGCGTTGTTCAAACATATGACGGTCTTCGATAATATCGCTTTTGGTCTGACGGTAAAAAAAATGAAAAAGCCTGCGATCAAGGAACGTGTGCAGGAATTAGTAGAACTGACAGGTTTAGCTGGATTTGAACATCGTTATCCGCATCAGTTATCCGGTGGACAACGACAACGGGTGGCTTTTGCCAGAGCTCTTGCCCCTGAACCTCAATTATTGTTGTTGGATGAACCATTTGCAGCGATCGATGCCAAGATTCGGCAAGAACTACGTACATGGCTTCGTGAATTGATTGAACGGGTTGGGATTACATCGATCTTTGTCACTCATGATCAGGATGAAGCAATAGAAGTGGCTGATGAGATTATGATTATTAATGGCGGTCGTTTAGAGCAAAAAGGAACACCGTGGGATATTTACAAACAACCATCCACACCTTTTGTAGCTTCATTTATTGGAGAATCTACGATTGTTGATGAAGTTTCTTTACTAAAAGGATTTGACCATGAACAATCTCATCCAGGTATTCATGCCTTGATTCGTCCTGAATATATTGAAGTGGGACATGCTAGCGAGTTCCCTTTCTTATCTGCTACAGAGAAAGGAACCGTAAAACATCTACATTTTCGCGGCAGTCAGTGGTTGGTCGAAGTACAGGTCGGTCAGCATTCATTGATCACATATCGTTCACTGGAAAAAGAAACACTAGAAATTGGACAATCAGTACATGTGATGGTGCATCGGGCATATCTATTTAATGATCAAGAAAGCTGGATTGCTGAAAATCGTCTCAAACAAGATACCTTATCAATGTTTATTTAACCAAAGGATCTCAGCCCGTTCTGTGAACGTGGGAAAGGAAGGGATTGGGCTTGAAAAACAATCGTTTGAATATAAGGATAAAGCGTAATGAGATATTGCTGTCTGTATTGCTTATAGTAAGTGTGATCTTATCTGCATGTGGTAATCAAAGCGATACCGAATCTACAGCTTCAGCCAGTGCCGTATCTAATGATGGCAAAGATATTACACTTGTGATCGGTGCGTACAGTGTGGCTAAAGATGCAGTCGGAGAGATTTTACCCAAATTTCAAGCTGAATGGAAAGCCAAAACAGGGCAAAATGTAAAATTCCAAGAATCGTACGAAGCTTCTGGTACACAAGCCCGTGCTATTGCAGGTGGATTTGAAGCGGATGTGACCTTATTATCGCTTGAAGGCGATATTGATAAATTAGTCAAAGCAGGGCTAGTCAAAGATACATGGAGAGACGAGCCGCATAAAGGAATGATCACACGCTCTATTGTTGTATTAGGCACACGTGAAGGGAATCCACTCGGTATTCATAATTTCAACGATCTGACCAAGCCTGATGTCAAAGTATTATATCCTAATCCCAAAACATCAGGTGGGGCACAATGGGATATTAATGCAATATACGGTGCAGGACTCAAGCAATCCGAACGGGATGAAGGCAAAAAAGATCCTGTAGCAGCCAAAGCTTTTTTACAAGCTGTACATCAAAATGTAGAGTCCTTGGATAAAAGTGGACGTGCATCTATGGCGGCATTTGAATATGGTGTGGGCGATGTGATTGTAACGTATGAAAATGAATTGTTAGCACGGATGGCACAAGGGGCTAAGTATGAAGTGGTTATACCTGACGATACAATACTTATCGAAAATCCAGCAGCTGTTGTAGACCAATATGTTGATGAGCATGGCACACGTAAAGTAGCTGAAGCTTTTCTTGCTTACTTATGGACACCTGAAGCTCAAGAAGTATTTGCAAAGCATGGATTTCGCCCGGTTAACGAACAGGTGATGGCAAAACACGTAAGTGAGTATCCTACACCTAAAGGATTATTTAATATCGATTATCTAGGTGGTTGGAGTGAAGTACGGAAAAATCTATATTCTAGTCGTGGAATATGGTATCAGGTTCTAGCTGGCATATAAAATAGTAGAAATAGATTTTATTCAGTGGTAAATACAAAAAACTTCTTTACGTGGAGCTTATTTCACGCTTAAAGAAGTTTTTTTGTGGGTAAAAGCAGAACAAGGACTAAATACCTTACCTTTTTAACTAAGTCAAAGGTCACGATTAATATGTCGAAAGATACAAGAAAATGATATACTGTACGATATTAGATAGCAACGCTCAAGGAGAGAATATAATAATGAACGGAAGAGTAGATCGATTAACATTTTTGGGGACAGGCGATGCAATGGGAGTACCTAGAGTATACTGCGAGTGTACCATATGCGAAGAAGCACGAAGTGGTGGAATGAATCGCCGTCTGCGTTCTTCTGTGCTTGTCGAAGGAATCGGGGGAGATTTCTTAATAGACTGTGGGCCTGATTGGCGCACACAGATGGAAATGATTAATCGCCGTGCAGATATCACCGATATTGTTGTGACGCATGCACACTTTGACCATATCGGTGGTTTGCCTGAATGGGCAGATGCTTGTAAGTGGCAACAATTAAAAGGTAGATTATTTGCACCACAAGAAGTTTTGGATATGATCAGCAAGCAATTTCCATGGATTAGTAGTCATATTGAATTCATAGCAAACGATCAAGGAATGGAACTCAATGGCTGGAGTATTACTCCATGGAAAGTACATCACGGACATAACGGTTATTCTTATGCGTATCGTTTTGAAAAAAATGATTTTGCATGGGTGTATTGCCCGGATGCGATAGGACTAAATGACACACAGAAGAAGCCTCTGCATATGTTAGACTTGTTGATTTTGGGAACAAGCTTTGTACATGAAGAAACAGAATATGCTACTCGTTCTGTATACGATATGCGTGAAGCGGCTGAATTGATAGATGAAGTGGTTCCTTCGGAAACGATCTATACACATATGTCTCATTATGTGGATTTGCGTGAAGATTTGAACCTGGCTCCAAGTATCAGTGTGGCTCGCACAGGAATGACAGTCGATCTGGGCAATTATTCTTCATTACTATCCGAATAATAACGATATTGCGATTACACTTATATAGCATAACCAGCATGAACCGATAGATTGTCTATCGGTTTATTTGCATTTTTAGGATCATTATTTAGAATAAAACAGAAATTTAAAATAATTTCTTGTAGGATTATGTAGTTTTACATAGGTGTAGGTTAAGATTATATAAAATGTAAGTATAACTAACAAGAGAAATATAATATATACTATTTATGGAATTTAAAAGGAGGAATATAATGATTACCTTCCATGAAGTTAACAAGTTCTATGGAGATTTTCAAGTGTTGACTGGAATTAACCTTCATGTCAAACAAGGAGAGGTAGTTGTTGTACTCGGACCTTCCGGTTCTGGTAAAAGTACAATGCTACGATGTATCAACCGTCTTGAAGATACAAGTAGTGGAGAATTAACAGTGAACAATGTAAGGGTAGATGATCGCAAAACAGACCTCAATAAGTTACGTCGCAAAATCGGTATGGTTTTTCAGCATTTTAATTTATACCCTCATAAAAAAGTAATTGATAATATTACCCTCGCACCGATCAAAGCACTAGGTGTATCCAAAGCGGAAGCCGCAGAGACCGCTATGTATTATTTAGAAAAAGTCGGTATCGCTGAAAAAGCAAATGCTTATCCTTCACAATTATCAGGCGGACAGCAACAGCGTGTTGCTATCGCTAGAGGACTTGCTGTCAAACCCGAAATTATGCTGTTTGATGAACCAACCTCTGCCTTAGATCCTGAGATGGTTGGTGAAGTGCTTGATGTGATGAAAGCACTCGCCCGGGAAGGAATGACGATGGTTGTAGTTACTCATGAAATGGGATTTGCTCGCGAAGTCGCAGACCGCGTCATCTTTATGGATCAAGGCAAAATTGTAGAAGAAGCCACGCCGGAAGAATTCTTTTCCGCTCCCAAAGAAGAACGTGCTCAATTGTTCTTGAGTCGTTTATTGAATCACTAATTCTGTTATTTGTATCCACCAATATAAAAAAAGAAAAGGGGATTTACTTATGAAAAATCACAAAAGATACAATGTTAAAAAATTAGCGATGTTGTTAGCATGTATGGTAGCTATTGTTACAGTACTGGGAGCATGTAGCGTAACCAAGCCAACGTCCTCTTCTACAGCAAGTTCTAACGAATTATTAGATCAAATTAAAGAACGTGATAAATTGATCGTAGGCGTAAAATACGATACTAAATTATTCGGCCTCAAAAACCCATCTACAGGTGATGTAGAAGGATTCGATATTGATATAGCTCATGCTTTAGCAAAAAGTATTTTAGGTGATGCAAGCAAAGTGGAGTTCAAAGAAGTAACATCCAAAACACGTATTCCGATGCTTAATAATGGTGATATCGATATGGTTATTGCAACGATGACGATTACCGATGAGCGTAAAAAAGAAGTTGATTTCTCGGATGTTTATTTCCAAGCGGGACAATCATTGTTAGTGAAAAAAGGTAGCCCAATCAAAGGCATTGAAGATGTAACCGCAGATACAACAGTACTTGCTTCTAAAGGTGCAACATCAATCAAAAATATTGAAGAAAAAGTACCGGGTGTCAAAGTATTGGAATTTGATAATTATCAAGATGCATTTAATGCACTTAAAGCAGGTAAAGGTGATGCTTTAACTACTGATGATGCGATTCTATATGGTATGTCTGCACAAGATCCTGGTTATGAAGTTGTGGGTAAACCATTTACAGATGAGCCTTACGGTATCGCTGTGAAAAAAGGGGAAACCAAAGTTGTTGAAGCGATCAACAAAGCACTAACAGATATGAAAGCTGACAAATCGTACAATGAGATTTATAAAAAATGGATTGGTAAAGAGCCAACAACCTAAATCGTGATCTGTTCAAGCGATCATTAGTAATGCATACAGAAGGTGGGCAACCGGCAATCGTTGCCTACCTTTTTTGTTTGATCATGTATACACAGGCTAAGGAGGTACAGAAAATATGTTGGACTTTTCGATTCTCACTGAGTATTTCCCTTTATATTTGGAAGGTTTTCTAAATACAATCAAAGCGAGCGTATTGGCATTGATCGGTAGCTTTTTATTAGGAACAGTAATTGCTATTTTCCGAATTAGCGGTGTAAAGCTATTGCAATGGTTCGGTACAGCATATGTTGAATTTATACGAAATATTCCTATTTTGATCGTCGTATTATTTTTCTCATGGGGACTTCCTTCGATCGGTGTCAAATTAGATGGTTTTGCCGCAGGAACATTAGGCTTAACGGTATACACATCAGCCTTTATAGCTGAAGCGATCCGTGCAGGGATTCAATCGGTTCCTAAAGGGCAATCCGAAGCCGCACGATCTGCGGGAATGACGTATATCCAGACGATGATTCATGTGATTTTGCCACAAGCGATTAAGTTAGTCATTCCACCGCTTAGTAACCAGTTTATCAATTTGATCAAAAACTCTTCAGTACTTACAATCGTAGCGGGTCTTGATCTGATGTACTTCTCAGACAAAATCAGTAGCGAAACGTATGTTATCTTCAGTACTTATATCTTTGCAGCGATGTTCTATCTTGTACTGACATTACCAATGAGTTATGGGGCTTCTGTATTGGAACGTAAATGGGCGAAAAATTCATAATTTCTTCTACCCTAATCGAATGAAGATAGACCTCAGAAGTCAGAGTCAGATGAACCAAAGGAGGGCAATTGATGGATTTCATAGGAGCATATTCACCGGATAACTTGCGCTTTCTTATGGAAGGGCTGAAAATAACACTTTTTGTTGCCTTTATTGCGATTATACTTAGCTTTGTGATTGGTTGTATTGTAGGAACGATTCGTTATGCCAAAGTCCCCATTTTATCACCGATATTAATGGTTATTGTTGAAGTCTTGCGTAATTTGCCATTATTGCTTATTATTTTGTTTGTACAGTTCGGTTTGCCAGAGATTGGGATCAAAATGACGATTACCTTTGGTGCTATTGTAGCGCTGACTGCCTTCGAAGCTTCGATGATCTCAGAGATTGTTCGTGCAGGGCTAACATCGGTTCCCAAAGGACAAGTAGAAGCTGCACGTTCTTCAGGGCTTACGCAAATGCAGACGTTATGGCATATTGTATTGCCTCAAGGATTACGTAAAATGGTTCCTCCATTAGTGAGTCAATTTATCTCGCTTCTTAAAGATACCTCATTAGCGGTTATTATTTCGTTAGCTGAATTGGTACACAATGCACAGATTATTATGGGACAAAATTCTAATTATCCGATTCCAATCTTATTATTGATCGCTGTGATCTACTTTGTGATCAATTATGCACTATCGCTAATTTCCAAACGATTAGAAACAAAAACAGCTTAAATTCGGCAAAGATATCGACGATGTAAATCACCGGTTTCCGCAGGGAAGCCGGTTTTTGGTATGTGAAATCAAGATTTGTTATCGATTTGTAAAAGTATACAGCCTGAAAGGGAAAATGTATGATACCATATAAACAATTTCATAAACCTTTTTACCGCATGTGGAACAAACTTAAGTATGTATTGTCCTATCATCAAGTCGCAGCAGAAACCAGTTCCAGAGGAGCGGAAGGACGGATGGCGACTTTTTTTAAAAATGAAAAAATCCAGATGCTTACTGTAGCGATCGGTACAGCAGTAGCCGGTGAATTCAAAATCAATCCAGTACAAGGTGATCTATTTCGGATTGGTCTAGGTGGTAGTGCTTTTCTATTATTGATGCTACTCATGAATCGGCTTCCGTATTTGCGAACAGGGATATTTACAGCTTTAACAGTGGTTGTTTTTCGTATGATGTTGGACTTTATTTCGGCTCCGCATCTATTCTCTATAGATGAGAGTGCACGTGTGCATACATCAGCAGGTTTGTATTATATGACGTTTGCGATTGGTATGTTTTGTATTCAAAGTCGATTAACCCGAATGAACCTATTGCTGCTAAGTGGAGTAACCGCTTGTATTGATTTTGGCTCCAATACGATTGAGATGATCTGTCGCTGGATTCTTACAGGTAGTGATATTATGATTCCAGCAACATGGGGCTATATTTTTCTAGTCGCTGTGATTCGTGGATTTTTTACAACAGGATTATATAGTAGTATCTCAGTGAGCCAGATTCGAGCTCTTCATAGTGAACAGAAGAAGCGGATGGAACAGATGTTAGCTGTAAATGCGGGTCTATATGGTGAAGTGTTTTATTTGCGCAAATCGATGGATACGATCGAGCATCTAACCAGCAGTAGTTACCGCTTATATATGGATATGAAGCGTGAAGGTCTAACCGAGTATAGTCAAAGGCAACTGAGTATTACCCAGGAAATACATGAAGTCAAAAAAGACTCACAACGTATCGCCGCTGGATTGCTCAAATTATTTGATCAAAAATCACAGACTGCTTTATCCCTATTTGAAATACTGGATTATACAATAAGAGGTAATCGCAAATATGCGACAATGTTAGCAAAAAAAGTGACGTTTACAGCTCGCTTAGAAGTGAATTATATTACTTCTGAATATATTCCATTACTGACGATACTGAATAATTTGACATCCAATGCTGTTGAAGCGTTAGGCGAAACTGGTTCGATCGAAGTAAGTGTGTGGGAACAAGGGCAAGATACGATACTCACTGTCTATGATTCGGGTAAAGGGATCGACCAGCAAGCACGTGAATTAATTTTTGAACCTGGTTTTACGACCAAGTTCGCTCAAGGTGGAAGCGCAGCTACAGGAATAGGGCTTTCTCATGTGCATGATATTGTATGTTCGCTAGGAGGAACGATCCAACTACAAGAAGCAGAAGATACCGTTTGGCAGACGATTTTTGAAGTGAAATTACCAACGTTATTGTTGAAAAAGGGGGAATAAGATGGCTTTATCTTTTTGTATTGTAGATGATGATCCAGCAACTCGTGCTATGCTTGAGAATATCATCAAAGAAAGTCAGCTTGGCGAAGTGATCGGTACAGCGCGAGGTGGAGAAGAAGGTACACGTATTATTTTGGAGACACATCCTGATGTGGTCTTAATTGATTGGTTGATGCCTGATCAAGATGGATTAGAAACAATTATGCAATTGAAACGTCAAGGTTATCATGGCAAATACGTGATGATCTCGCAGATCGAAAATCAAGAAATGGTTGGCGAAGCTTATCAATCTGGGATTGAATTTTTTATTCGAAAGCCTATTAACCGTATTGAAGTTGAGTCTGTTCTTTCCCGAGTGACCGAGCATACAGAGATTAAACACTATTTGAATGAGTTAAAATCTTCTTTGTCCAAACTCGATACACTCAGTCAGTTCTCGCCCAATACAGCGTCTTCCACATCAATAAAACCACGAACTGTAGATGATATGGTGCGACCGATTTATATGAATCTAGGCATTGTTGGCGAATCCGGTTGTGGTGATTTGACAGCGATTATGGAAATATTACTGGAACAGCAGGGTAAACCGGGTTCATTCCCACCGCTGCGACAATTGTATGAAGCCGCAGCTAGCCGTTATAAGCATACGCCGCGTGAAGTGGATAAAGAAGCTAAGGCGATTGAGCAACGTATCAGAAGAACGGTCACGACTGCACTTAATCATTTAGCATCAATAGGACTGACAGACTACGGCAATCCTAAGTTTGAACATTACGCTCCGCTTTATTTTGACTTTGAAGATATTCGTGCCAAAATGAAAGAGATTGATGAAGAACGGGATGATGGTAAAAGCAAAGTGAGTATCAAAAAGTTTTTGCAAGTCTTGTATCTGGAAGCATTGGATCAGATGAAAAATAGATAAATGAAGAGTATGTAAAAAAGCACCTTCCGAAGAGTATAGGATTATCTAGCATATATTACGCAGATGATCCTATACTCCTTGGCAAGGTGCTTCTTTGGTAGCTATTACAGATTAAGCGTTAAGAATAAATTTCTCAATCACTTCTTTAACACCGTCTTCGTTATTGCTAGCTGAAATATAATCAGCGATATCTTTGAGCGGTTGGATGGCATTTCCCATTGCTACGCCTAAACCTGCAACTTCTAACATTTCATGATCGTTCCATGAATCGCCTACAGCAATTGCATCTTTTAGATCACAATTGAAATAATCAGCAAGGAAAGTAAGCGCTGCGCCTTTGGTTCCTTCTTTGTGCATAATTTCAAGGAATTGAGGTTTGGACTTGGTAATATGAACACTATCGCCAAGCAATTCACGTAAGATCGGTTGTAATTCGTCCAAGAATGCAGGATCATCAATAATTAGCATCTTAGGTGTAGGTTGCTCGATCAATTTGTTGAAATCCGGTTCGATATGATACTGAGTACCATTCAAAGTTGCATAATCAATCAAATGTTGATTCACTTCACGAGCATATAATTTATCATCAATATAGGTTTGCAAATGCAAATTATGTTCGATGCAATATTCGAATAATTTACGAGCAGCTTCGATCGGCACATAACGCTCATACAATACTTTTTCATCCATCAAGTTTTTGACTAAAGCCCCTTGATACGTAATGATCGGTACATTAAGACCTGTTTGACGAGCGATAGCTTGAGCAGACGCATACGCACGACCTGTTGCTAGTGTAACAACCACATCTTTAGCGACAGCTTGTTCTAGAGCCGTCTGTGTAGCCGGTGTAACTTCTTTGTTATCGTTGATCAGTGTATCATCAATATCGATTGCGATTAATTTATACATGTAGGTAACTCTCCTTTTATCTATCTCATTCTAGTCTTGCAAAAATACCAATCCCACAAACTCTTCTAATTCAATATTTCCAAAATAGTGCTTAATATCTGTACCTGCTAAAGCAGTCTGAACGGCACTCTCTTCATAACGCTGACCACGTAATTTGTTTTCAATATCAGCCACATCACCTATACCGAAAAAGTCACCATAGATTTTGATCTCATGAATATGACCATCTTTGATATCCATACGTAAATCAATAATCCCTACAGGGAATTTGCGAGTGTGCTTGATATTGGATTCTGGTGATTGACCATAATTCCAATCCCAATTGCGATAACGTTCCGCCGAGATTTCATGGATTTTTTTCCAATCGTCTTCTGTCAGTACATATTGAGGAACTTCTGAAGGTTCTACACCAAAAATATGACGCAAAATATCGTCACGGAATTGATCCATGGTTAAAGGTTTTTCCAAAAATTCAGTAATATTAGCGACACGACTGCGTACTGACTTGGTGCTTTTTGATTTGAACTTTTCTGGATTCACTTTAAGCGCAGATTGCACATTATCCAGTTCTGAATCAAACATCAGTGTACCATGGCTAAACATCCGTCCACGTGTCGAAAATTGAGCATTTCCCGAAATTTTGCGTTCGCCCACTTGAAGATCATTACGTCCTGATAATTCGGCATTCACGCCAAATTGGTGTAATGCTTCCACAACAGGCTGGGTAAATTTACGGAAATTATGGAACGATTGACCGTCATCTTTGGTCAAAAAGCTAAAACTTAAGTTGCCTAGATCGTGATATACTGCTCCACCACCGGACAGACGACGTACCACATGAATATTGTTTTCTTTGACATATTCAGCGTTAATCTCTTCGATCGTGTTCTGATGTTTACCGATAATGATCGAGGGTTCGTTAATATAAAAAAGCAGGTAGCTATCATCCATTGGCAAATGTTTCAGTACAAATTCTTCGATTGCCAGATTGATGGTTGGATCGTGAATTCCCTGATTATCAATAAAAAGCATGATTCTTCCTCCGTTTGTACTCATCATTAACAGATTTTTATCAAAAAAGATGATAAATAGCCTGCTTTCTTATTGTAAACCAAACATTATGAAAATATAAGGGGGAAGGATTGAAGGGGGAGTGGTGGGAGAGCTGCGGGGATCGGTTCTTCTTGTCGTCGCTGTTGTAAAGGAATCCCTTGAATAACCGCTGGGCGGTAGGGATTCCTTTACAAAGGCGAGCGCTTCGCTCTTTCAGAAGAATCGATCCCCTCCGCAACTGTGGTTAGGGAGGCAATCCTAGTCCCAGGGGAGGGAGGAGTAGAAAAGAGTAGTTAGTAAGAAATGTGAGAATAGAGTAGATTGGTTAGGAAGTTTAAGAGTGATGAAGTGGTGGATTGGCGAAGAGAAAGGTGAATAGTAAAAAAGATAAATTTAAGAGGTAAGGATATAAGAGATCGCGGTAGGGATTAGTAAAGGAAGAGGAAGGAGGTGATTTGTTGAAGAAAGTGGTTAAGGTAGAAGCATTATGGAAAAAAGTAGGTAGCGGTATTAGTATGAAGAAAGCCAGTATAGGCTCGGGGAGCTATACTGGCTTGGGAATTTTTTGAGTAGGGAATGGGATGGAGTTAGATTTTGAATTTGCTGACGATGTTTTGTAGGGATAGGGCTTCGTTGTTGAGTTCGCGCATGATTTCGACGTAGGCTAGCATTTCGCCGGATTGGCGGTCAGCGTTTTTGGCGATTGCTTTGACGTTGGTCAGGGATTTGTGAGTGATTTCGGCAGTTTCATCTACAGAAGCACTTACTTCTTCAGAACCGGCTGAGATTTCTTGAGTTGCCGCTGAAGCAGATTGAACCGTTTGGTTTGCTAGTTGCATCATTTCCACAAAGCGATTGAACGCATCACCTGCTTGTTGTACTAATTCTGTTCCTGATTTCACTTCATTAGTCACGCTATCCATCGATTCGGTGGATTTTTGAGATTCTTGACGAATCGATTCGAGTGCTTCTTCGATCTCGTAGGTAGATGCACGAGATTGTTCGGCAAGCTTGCCTACTTCTTGAGCGACGACTGCGAAGCCACGACCATGCTCGCCTGCACGAGCTGCTTCAATCGAAGCATTCAGGGAAAGCATACGGATTTGTTTGGTGATATCGCTCATTGCTACAAGAATCTCACTGATCGATTCCGAACGTTCGATTAATGTTTGTACAGATAATTTGGTGTCCATAACTGCTTTTTCAACAGATCCCATTTGAGTGACTGCTTGTTGAGCCATTTGGTTACCAGTGATTGCACTATCTGAAGCATCACCGATTTGTTCTGAAATTTCAGCTGTAGATGAAGCGATATGCTGGATACCGGTTGTGATTTCTTCCATTGCTCGTGCATTTTCAGAAGTCGTATTAGCAATCATTTCACTGCCGGATTCAATACTAGTCACGGATTGAACAGATTGATCGACCATACGTTGCATTTTATTTAATCGTGTAGTTAACGCTTCTGTACCGACAGCTACTTTATCTGAGCTATCTAAGACTTGATGCACCATCGTACGTAAATTTTCGGTCATTAAGCGGAATCCACGAGCTAATTGAGCAATCTCATCATTACCTGTCATTTTGATATCTTGTTGTAAATTACCTTCTGCAACAAGGCGAGTATGACGAACAAGGCGTGCAAGTGGAAGGGTGATTTTACGGCTAAATTTGTAAGCGACCCATAGACATACGGCAAGAGCAACAATAGCTACAATCACTGTAGTCCAGATCAGATTCGAAATAATACTATTTACAAAGCTAGCATCCATA
This sequence comes from Paenibacillus sp. CFBP13512, assembly GCF_005233705.1. Taxonomy (NCBI): domain Bacteria; kingdom Bacillati; phylum Bacillota; class Bacilli; order Caryophanales; family Paenibacillaceae; genus Paenibacillus; species Paenibacillus sp. CFBP13512. Next base: position 85,170 of record NZ_QGAD01000004.1, read on the forward strand.
CTCGCTGCTACAATTACCGAACTACCGGGTACACGATAATAGTAGGTAACTGTAGAACCAGCATCGGTCTGATAAAGGTCTGTTAACAGTTTGCCATCAGTCATCGCTTTATTGATATTGTCGCTTAGTTGAACTTCTTGTTTATCTTTGAAATTTTTGGAGCTATTAGCTACAGCTGCTACAACGGCTTTGTTATCTTCAATTCGAAGTAAGTATAGATTATCTAGTTGGTAAGCTTGAAGTTGGGTTTCTAAGTATGTTTCGATTTTCATAATTTCGCCACTGTTTCCCTGAGCGGCTTGCATAGCTTGTGTGCTGTCCATGCCTTTGATAATACCATCCATCGCAATATTTAAGACCTGACGGAATTGAGGAACTACATTTTGATTAATTACTCTTTGAGTCATAAAGAAAAAGAAAAGACTGAGTACAATACATACTGCTACTATCAGTGCAGCGAACGTCACCATAATTTTACGACTGATAAATTGATTGATTCTAAACATGCAAACTTGCCCCTTCCCATACTTGAAAAACAGTTACTTTTCTCTCATCCAACATGTAGCTATCTACAGATACAATCAAACTTTTAGCGACGTGACAAAATGTGACACAGAGTCTTATCTGATTCCCATCGAAATATGAAGCAACGCATACAATATATTGAATATTTTAAGCAAAAAGAACTATATTTATTCGACTCCTCCCGGTATTCATCCTATTTCAACAGGTTTTCCTGTAAATATGACATGAATAATTGCGTATATGATCTTAAAGTACTGAGTAAAAAGGTTCAAATAATTATCTATATTATATCAATCGACCACTGTTTGAATAGGTATTTTTTCATTTAATTAGTCATAAACCTAATTTTTTTCTATAAAAAGTGCAAAAAATGTAGAAAATACATGTTAAAACTATCTTACAAATAACCCTACCTGTTTACTCGACATTATGCTAAAATGAAATGCGACTCAATATTCAGGTCACTACATATATATCAAAAGGGGTGTCAAAATGAATGTTTTGCTAGTTATTGTGAATATAGCTGTTCTAGTCTTACTGATTGTTTTATTAGGTTGGATGCAGAAAAAGCATATTTCATTTACAAAGAGAGTATTTACTGGCTTAATTCTGGGGATTGCATACGGTGTAGTATTGCAATGGATTTATAGCCCGGATTCAGAAGTCATTTCAGATTCGATGGAATGGTTCGATCTGATAGGTAGTGGCTATGTTGGGTTACTTCAAATGGTTGTTATTCCACTGATTATGGTCTCGATCATTATGGCGATCCTGAAGCTAAGTGGTAAGCAAAATCTTGGTAAAATCAGTGGTTCTATTATAGGTGTATTGTTATTTACGACAGCGATTGCTTCAGCGATAGGAATTACAGTAGCACTTGGATTCAATCTAACGGCTCTGGATATTCCAGCAGGTGAAGCTGAACAACAACGTGGCGTGATATTGCAAGAACGTCTAGGTGATGTCGAAGATATGTCATTGCCTGCACAGTTACTAGAATTTATTCCGACTAATCCTTTTGCAGATATGACAGGATCTCGTCGTTCTTCTACATTAGCAGTCGTTATTTTCTCCGCTTTTGTTGGAGTTGCAGCACTGGGTCTTATACGCAAAAATCCAAAACAAGGTGAAATGTTCCAGAGCATGATGGGAGCGATCTACGGAGTAGTGATGCGAATGGTCACCATTATTCTACGCTTAACCCCTTATGGTATTCTAGCGCTTATCGCCAAAATGGTTGCCACGACAAGTGGTCAAGAAATACTGAAATTGATTAACTTTGTACTGGCTTCTTATGTGGCTTTGATTGCAATGTTTGTTGTTCATCTCATCATTCTAGCGATCTCAGGTCTTAATCCAATTCAATATGTGAAAAAAATTATTCCAACACTTACTTTTGCATTTACTTCTCGCTCTAGTGCAGCGACGATCCCGATGAATGTAGAAACGCAAACGAAAAAGTTAGGTGTATCGGAAGGGATTGCTAACTTATCTGCGAGCTTTGGAGCTACTATCGGGCAAAATGGTTGCGCAGGTATTTATCCATCGATGCTTGCGATTATGATTGCACCAATGGCAGGCGTAAATCCATTAGACTGGCAGTTTATTTTGACATTAATTGCAGTGGTAACGGTTAGTTCTTTGGGTGTAGCTGGGGTTGGTGGTGGAGCAACATTTGCAGCATTGATCGTATTATCTACCATGAATCTACCAGTAGCTTTAGCAGGATTGTTGATTTCTGTAGAGCCTTTAATCGATATGGGACGTACAGCACTGAATGTTAGTGGTTCGATGACTTCAGGTGTACTCAGCAGTAAATGGTTGAAAGAACAAAACAAAGACATTTACAACCAACCAGATCGTGATCTCGATACTGCGGAAGCTTCATAATTCATAAATATTAATCTATTGAAGTGTACATTGAATAACAGATAAACATTCAAAAGTCTATTCCTTATCATTATGAATAAGGAGTAGACTTTTTGGGCTTTATTGGAGTGTTTGCGTTGATATGACGACTGTTATTTTCAATTCAAAAGAAGATCCATATCGATAATGACATATCATTTATGGGAAAATTAGTGATAATAGTTGGCAGCTTGCTTGCTCATATGATAAAGTAAAACAGGTTTTCAGTGATTGATCCGCGGTTCGTAACCATCCCGCGTTATCAAAACTAGGGGGAAAAGGTCATGTTTAATATATGGTGGGGTATTTTATTTGTTATCGTTAATTATGGTTTGTTTACATTATGTTATCGATTATTTGGGATTAAAGGGATGTATGCTTGGATCGGGGTTGCTACAGTATTAGCTAACGTTCAAGTAATCAAAACCATTGAATTATTCGGAATAGTAACCACATTGGGTAACACAATGTATGTCAGTATGTATTTAGCAAGCGACCTTTTAAATGAGAAATTTGGACCGAAAGTAGCACGCAAAGCGATTTGGTTTGGATTTTTCACTTTAATTATGACAACTATCGTTATGCAAATGGCTTTAGAATTTAAAGCATATGGAGTCGATGGTACGAGTGAGGCACAATCAGCATTAGAAATTGTTTTTGGGCAGCTTCCTAGATTGATGATAGCCAGTCTATCTGCTTATCTAATCAGTCAATTTCTAGATGTACGTCTGTATACGTGGTTGCGTCAATTATTTCCTGCACCGCATCAATTATGGATACGTAATAACGGAAGTACGATGATTAGTTCGTTTGTAGATACACTTGTATTTTGTAGTATTGCTTTCTTGGGTCTATACGAATGGCAAGTCTGGATTGAAATTTTCTTGACGACGTATATTCTTAAATTTGTACTGACAGCAGCAGGAACACCATTTTTATACCTTGCGCGCAGTATGAAAGTAGCCGAAGAAGATAAGCCATTAATGATTAGTTATCAAATTGCCAAAGATAAGGAAGAACAAACACAAGAACAAGAATGAACAAAATAAGCTTATAGCAAAAGACACGCATACCAGATCAAGTCATACGATCTGTAGCGTGTCTTTTTTGAATAGAACGTGTTAGTTAACGATCTTAATATTGAAAATAAATAGTACTCATTATACGTATTGAATAGATCAAGAGTAGCTGTCGCTTATCCGAGAACGGTTAATTCTTTAGGGAACGAGCTAAGGACTTCAACGCCATCAGCAGTTACAATAACATCATCTTCGATGCGTACGCCACCAAGACCCGGAATATAGATACCTGGTTCTACAGTGAACAATACACATTCTTGTAATAGATTTTCATTTTGCCCGTGTACTGAAGGATATTCATGTGTATCCATACCCAGTCCATGACCCAGGCGATGAACAAAACGATCACCGTATCCGGCTTCAGTAATGACATCACGAGCCGCTTTATCAATTGAGGCAAAAGTAACACCGGGCTTGATCGCTTGAATAGCTGCTTCATTCGCCGCTAGAACGGTATGATAGACTTTGTTCAGTTCAGCATCCAGTTCCCCAATAGCGAATGTACGCGTGATATCAGATGCATATCCGTCTGCAAATAATCCTAGATCGAACATTAACAGTTCATTGGCTGCGATTTTACGAGTACCGGGTACACCGTGAGGAAGAGCGGTATTGGAACCAGAAAGAACCATCGTATCAAAAGCAGGCTTTTCTGCACCTACTTTTTTCATCTGGTATTCAAGTTCTGCAACCAATTCAATCTCGGTCACTCCAATACGTACGCTAGACAGACCACGACGTAATACTTCTTCAATCAATTGGATCGAATGTTTCATTCGTTTGACTTCATCCGGTGATTTACGTGATCTCATTGCATTGAGCATACTACCAATATCCTGATACGAAGTCGCTTCTAATACTTCAGACAATTGTTCATATCTCGCTACCGATAAGTTTTCTTTTTCGATACCTAGATTGCCAATACTGCCTTTGACACATTCTTTCAAACGTACATAGGGATTATCTGTATCGGTATGAGTCTCTATGCGTGATACGCTAGAAGAGCTACGAGCTTTGTCTTCATCCAGTGCAGGCAATAATAAAAAGGCTTCGTCTCCATCGGGAATAAAAAGCCCTAAAAAGCGTTCATGTGGATCACTGGCGAATCCAGTGAGATAGTATACGTGTTTGGGATCAGTAATCAATAAGCTATCTAATCCGTTCGTTTGCATATGGCCACGAATTTTGGCGATTCTGTCGTCCATGAGTGTAGTCTCCTTATTGTCTATAGAATGCATTACCAGACTATATCTATTTTAACGTGGAATATCCATTAGGACAAATAGACACAGCATTCACTTCCTTTTAATCAAATAAATAAGATCAATCCTAGACCGTTATTATTGAATGTGAAAATAGTGAATGTAAAAAAGCCTTCTCCATTATAGAGAAGGCTTTGTGTATATATTTAGTACGAGCTAGAAGCAAATTAATGATATTGAGATAACTCTGCTTCGATTTCTCGCATTTGTTCTAAATGTCGTTGTTCATGAAGTCCAATAAATTCAGTCCATTGTTGTAAAGTCAGTGGCCCAAATATAGGATGATCCATAGTCCGATGTTCCAGCATCACTGGATCTATACTTTCGATCAATTCAGTAAACAGTTCGCGTGAACGCACCAGTCTTGTCTGCAATTCGATTAAGGTACAATGTTTATCTGCGGGAACAAGTGCTAATGGTGCAGGTGTATGACGATTACGATCCAGCGTAAGATGAAAAGGAATCGACGGCATAGAAGAAGGAGCAGGATTTTCTTCATCTACTTTTATTCGCAATCGAGCAGTGATTGCCATTTCCATCAGATATAAATGTTCTAACACCTGTGCTATCGTCCATTTATCAGGCTGACTGTGTTCATTCATCACATTTTCATTTAAGGAATGGGCAAAATCCCAGATGTCTTGTCTTACTTTAATGGTGTTGGGATGAATCATATTCATGACCTCCTTGGCTATTAACCTATAAGTATATTTAAACATACTTGAGACTTTACAATCCAATCTTGCCAAATCATAGGTTTACGTTAACCCATAGGAATTGTATGATAAGAGGCGAACATAGATGATAACTAAATCGTTAAATAAGTGCGCCGTCTACATAAAATTAGGTTAATACTAGTTAAGCGAGCGATTGAGCGAAAGGAGAAAGAATAAACCATGAGTACACACGAATACGATGATAACGAACAAAATGAACAAGCCGATGAGGATTTTGGATTTTTTGATATATATTCTGCCCAACTATTATATCGTACGAAGCCAACGATTGATCGAGACACCTTGTATGCCAAAGTACAAGAATATACAGGCCCACTGCATACCGTTTTAGATGACCAAGGAGAAGAGCAGGAGGCACTCGCTGTATGGGAAGCAAATCCTACAGATGATCCCAATGCAGAAGCCGATCCGAGAGATCATTATCACTTTTTTCATCTCAATCATATGGTTCACTATGAAGATGGAGATTTGCCAGCGCAGACGGTGTTGATGCCTTCTGAAATGGAGCCTCAAGCTGAATTATATACCACTGCACTGCAACAATCATGGCATTGGCAAGAAGCTTCAGAAGTGCTTCAAGCCTGTGATTATGAACTCATGTTAACGGATATGATGGCAAGAGGGCTACCACATCAGCAACGGCTACAGCTATTTAATCAAGTATTACGTGCTATACTTGAAGTTGCTCCATGTGATGCAATTTACTGGCGTAGTAGTGATAAATTGATGGAACCTGCAGCTTTTTTAGCGGCGCTACAAGAAGGACAAGATTTGTATGGAGCATTGAATATTAGATTATACAATATTCAATCTGAGCAAGAACGTCAAGAGATGGTAATGGATAGTTGTGGATTAGCTGCATTAGGTGTACCGGATGTGCAGTGCCACTTTTATGATATGAATCCAAATGAAGTTGCTGGTTTCTTAATGGATATTTCGCATTATCTATATGAACAAGGCGATATTATTACGGATGGAGAAACGATTGGACAAGATGAAGAACAGCGATGGACCTGTGAGCATCAATTTTCATTGATAGCACCACGTAGAGTGGTGATTGATCTGAATCCGGGTAATCTCTATTATGCGGGAGTACAGGAATCCAGTCGTTCCCAAAGTCAGGAGTAGATCAAGGTTATGGAATATTACCGTTTGAGCTATGAAGAGAATGATGAGAACTATTATTTTGAGATTAATGAAGAACAGACGGTACTGCGTGAAGTAATCGAAGATGAAGAACGTTGGATTGTATCGAGTCAACGAGATGAAGAATTGCATTTCTGCCTGTATGATCAGCAGTTTGATCAAGATCTGGATCAAGGCGAGCGCAAAGATATCTCTGCTGCTGAATTTGAAGAAGTATGGCAGGAAGCAATGAAACCGTATATGAAAGATTGGGAAAAGACACAACAGATGTTTAAAGTAGGCGATCATGTTAAAGGGATTGTCGAAGTGATCTATCCGCAAGGCATTATTTTGAGCTTACCTAATGATGCACTGGGAATTATTAATGTAGGCGATTGTGTCAAAGGAATCCCGGCAGAAAGCTTATATCCAGGTCATCTGTTAAAAGCAGTCGTTGCTGGATTTGATCATGTGAATCTATGGATCAAGTTAGAGCAAGGGACGGTTGTATAGCGATCGAACCAAAGGAGGCTACTGATGGACAAGCAATCGATAGAAACGTTGCAAACCAAACTGCATCAAGGATCATTACTATCTGCTTCATTTCTGCAAGATTTAGATGCTGAGTCTTATCTTGCATATCGAGATCGTGCTGATTTTGATACCGAATGGATAGGAGCATATCAGAAATTACAACGGGACAGTCTGACAGAAGCCGAGCAAGTACAGCTCACTGAATGGAGTCGATTAGCTTTTGTCCATGTGATGCAAGAAGGCGGCGATGCTGATCTAGCAGCTTATGTGAGTGACGATATGGATATGATTTTTACCGCATTTACATTAGAAGTAGAAGATCATTTTATCGATAGATTAGTAGAATCGTATATAGATGAGCGTTTACCTGTATAGTGTCAGTAGACTTGGGCTGTATATGGAACGTTGTATATAGATGAGTATAAAAAATACGCCGGGATCTATTTGATCACGCGGCGTATCATTTGATTCAATACTTCGGATAACACAAGACCAAGAGCAATAGCACCTGATATCATAGCCGCTTGAGCTGCTAATTCCATAGCGACTGAATAATCATTTTCGACGAACTTACGCATCGCATTGTAAGCAAGCCCTCCCGGAACGAGTGGAATAATACCCGCTACACTAAAAATAATGACAGGTGTTTTGTAAATGCGAGCAAAAACCTGACTGATTCCACCTACAATTACCGTCGCAATCAATGAAGCAGACACTGGAGTCAACGATTCATACAGTAGCATATAGACCATCCAGCCTAACATTCCTGATATACCACATTGTAGTAAAGAAGCTCGGGGAGCATTGAAAATAATGCCAAATCCTGCCGAAGCAATAAAGCTGGTGATTAACTGCGCCAGCATAATTCATATAACCTTCTCTCATTCTAAATTCAATAAATAAATGTCAGCACAATCGCTACCCCTGAGCCAGTGGCAAAAGCAGTTAATAGCGCATCGGCTCCTTTGGAAATACCGGATACCAAATGACCTGCCATTAGATCACGAATCGCATTGGTAATAAGAAGACCGGGCACAAGCGGCATAATCGAACCGATAATAATCTTATCCAATTGATTACCCCAACCCCAGTTGATAAAGATAGCCGCCAGTAATCCGATCAGAAAAGCCGCAGATAACTCTGCAAAAAATTTCACTTGTACCCAGCGATGTAAATACAGCGAAGCCGCATAGCCCACACCACCTGCAACCACCGCAGGTAAGAAATCAGCCCAGCTTCCTTGAAACATAATGCTAAAACATCCACTGGCAATTGCAGCAGCGATAATCCGCATACGAACACTATATTCACCAGGTGCCGCCTCGATCACTTTTAACAATTCATAAGCTTCATGTACATTCAGTTCGCCACTACTAATGCGGCGTGATACCAGATTCACCTGTGCAATCTTGTGCAGGTCTGTTGTACGTTCTGCAATCCGTATTAACTTCGCAGGGTCTGTTCCATTTGTAGAAAACATAATTACCGTCGGCGTAACATAACTATGAGATCCAGGAATCCCCAGCGTCTCTGCAATCCGAATCATTGTATCTTCTACACGATACGTTTCCGCACCACTTTGTAACATAATTTTACCGGCAAGCAGACAGGTATCCATAATTTCAAAAATCGCCCGACTGATCGTTGATGGTTGATCCAAAGCTATTCTCCGTTCTCAGCGCTTGGCAGTATAAGCGCGATTCTTCTATTCAAATCAAAAGTGATTTTTGCAGAGCAAAATATCTTACATCCAGCGCTTGGCAATATAAGCGCGATTCTTCTATTTCAATCAAAAATGATTTTTGCAGAGCAAAATATCTTACATCCAGCGCTTGGCAATATAAGCGCGATTCTTCTATTTCAATCAAAAATGATTTTTGCAAAGCAAAATATCTTACATCAGCGCTTGGCAGTACAATCACAATTCTTCTATTATTTCATGTTACAGCATCGTATCATATTATGCTTGATTCTACACAATCATTCAATGGAAAATGTGAGGTTTATGCGAGTAATGAAGATATCGTGGACAATATCCAAAATTTTTAAGCGAAAATTCAAATTTTTTGCAGAGAACATGTACCGTATTCTTTAAATAGGAGTATAATGGAAAATAATCTACATCTGATTGGAGGAAAAGAAGATGGGCGAGGTTCTTAAAGAAAGTAAGGTGCTGGAAGAAGTTTTCAAAGACGGATTTGCCTTAGAACAAGTCAAATTATGGAGAGGCCAGAGACGTAATCTTGCTTTTTATACCAAGTCTATCGGGGAACTGCGTGTGATAACCGGCAAGATTGTAGCCGATGATCCATACAGCTTGATCGAATCGACACCTTTTGTACAGACTTTCCCCACAGGTTCTTTTCCAATAGAATTATCGATTGCACGTATTACCGATCCTACAGATCGGCATAAAGATCATGTAGATGAACGCATTGCATTTGCACGCATTACCTTTAATTCCAATCCTGTAGCAAGATGGGTAGGCGCAGAGCGTGAAGTTCAAGCCGATGCTAATTTGTATCAGCTCGATGAACATGCACGTTGGGGATATGCAGTCGATTCAGGCACAGGTAGCTTTTTGGATGCTGAAGCGTATGCATGGCTTGCTTTTCAACAAGAACAAGAAAATCCTGAAGTGGCTCAAGAGTTGATGGAAGCATGGGAACTTGCAGCCGAAGAATCATATCTTCATACACGAAGCTGGCTTGTTCAAGAACTGGATAATGGACACAATATTGCACTGTTTTCTAGCGGGTTTGGCAATGGAATTTATCATAGTTATATCGGTTATGATAGTGAAGGCAATTGTGTACAATTGTTAACAGACTTTAATGTATATCCTGATTAAATCATAAAGTGAAGCCGGGTGAAGTGATTCATCCGGCTATACGTGTGTAATAAATAACATGGGTGATACGAAAGTAACCATAAAAAAGGATGTGAATGTCAATGAGTAATTTAGATCGTGCTATTATTCTTGCAACCCGAGCGCATTCCGGACAAATAGACAAATCAGGACTACCTTATATTTTACATCCATTGCGTGTGATGTTAAAAATGACCACAGAAGAAGAACGAATTATTGCTGTATTGCATGATGTGTTAGAAGATACAGATGTAACCGCTCATGATCTATCTGCTGAAGGCTTTTCCGATGAAATTGTAGAAGCTGTACAAGCGTTAAGTCGTAGCGAAGACGAGGACTATCATGAATTTGTAAAGCGTGCCAAAAAAAATTCGTTAGCTCGTCCAGTAAAAATTGCTGATATTGAAGATAATATGGACCCATCTCGTATTTTGAGTTCAACCGACAAAGATATGGAACGGATCAGTAAGTATGGCAAAGCACTGGATGAATTAATGACCGAGGAGAATCCGACCCATTGAATCCACAACAAATAGGTATCTTTTTTGACGTTGATGATACATTATACGATCATTTGCAACCGCTATTCGAAGCGTTGCAACAGGTGATTCCACAGCAACAGGAATCGTTGTCGTATAGTGATGTATATCAACGTTTTCGTTATTATAGTGAAGTATTAGTATCGCCTCAGAATCCTCAGGCACTTCCTTTAGAAGAAATGCGTTACCAGCGCTTTATATTGACGTTAAAGGAATTTGAAATTGAGATTACGGAGGAACAAGCGAAGCAAATGCAGGCTGTATATATAGGCTCACAGTATAATATTCGTCCTTACGACGGAGTTGTAGAGTTGATTCATGAATTGATGGATCAAGGCTATACAGTTGGTCTATTAACCAACGGCCCTGCGGAGCATCAATGGAAAAAGATTTGCGCATTACATATGGATCAAGTTTTTGCGCGTGATCGAATATTTATTTCAGGTGAGGTGTGTCTAGAAAAACCAGATCCAGCTATATTTAATTATGTTAATCGGTTGACGGATACCACGCCTGAACATAGTTTCTTTATTGGCGATTCGTGGCGTAATGATGTTGTGGGTGCAGTAAGTGCTCACTGGCATATGATCTGGTTCAATGCCCGTCATGCTGCTCGTGAATCAAATCATCAACCGGATACAGAAGCCGTAAATTATACTGAAATTCGTACACAATTGTTAGCGATGATTGCCAAGCAGTTCGATTCATCGTCAATAGATTGAATTTGAAATAAGTAAATTTAAAAAAAGCAAAGACATAGATCATGTCTTTGCTTTTTTTATCTTATTCTGTTAGTTAAGAACTATTTGGAATCAGCAGGGAAGATCAGACCAAGTTGGCGACGAGCTTCGTCCATAATTTCAAACGTAATCAACGAATGTTCCCATGAATTAATACTTGATTGTTGTCTACCTTCTATAATCAGGTTCAAGAATTCACGAATCTCGTAATACATTGGTGGCTCGGATTGACTTACATTAATCTCTTCTTCATATCCTCCACGATACGTGATCGTAATTTGTTGAGGCTCACTGATCTTGTCGATGCGTACACTACCTAATTCGCCTTGAATTTCAGACGGAAGCGAAGAATCGGTGATTTTGGAATACATGACTACAGCATCCATTTCATCATAAGACAAAATAATACTGCCTTCACCATCTACACCGGATTCTAACATGACACCTGTCGCTTTCACTTCATTCGGACGACCAAACATCACTGCAAGCGGATACAGACAATAAACCCCGAGATCCATCAAAGCGCCATTGGAGAATTCAGGTTTGAACGCATTTTGGATATTGCCTTCTTTGTAAGCATCGTAACGAGAAGAATATTGACCATAATTAGCAAAATAACGGCGGACTTGCCCGATACGATACAAATTATCGTGAATCGCAATATGATTCGGCATCATCGTTGATTTCATGGCTTCCATCAAAGTAACGTTATTTTGCTTCGCTGCTTCGATCATAGCAGTCACTTCCGTTACATTAGACGCCAGTGGCTTTTCACATAGGACATGCTTGCCATGATTCATACATAGAATCGCTTGCTCGGCATGAAAAGAATTAGGGCTAGCAATATAGACGGCATCTACCTGTCCACTTTCTAGCATAGCTGTAATATCTGTAAACACATGTGGAATATCATGTTTACCACCAAATTGTTCTGCTCGTTCAAGCGTACGTGAGTAAAGGGAAGTAATCTGCAAGTCATCATTACGTTGTGCAGCATCAATAAATCGCTCTGTTATAAAATTAGTGCCTATAATACCAAACCGGATCATGGAATCGTCCTCTCTATTCGTCATATATGGGTACCCCGAAATATGTACGGATACATGTATTCAATATACAATATTATACCCGAGTCACCCGTGATATGACAAAGCATGTTTGAAAAAGAAACAAGATTCATTAGAAGTATCTTATCTAGTTGTTTGATCTGAGTAAATAAACAGTGATATTGATCTTATTTGCTAATCTTTTTGTCGCGTAGTAAGTGAATCGTGATCAAACAGGGTAAAATACAGTATACGATGATTGATCAGGAGGGCATATCAGTGAATACAGAAGTGAATAAAGTATCTTGGGATCAGTCTTTACGTGAAGTGATGGAACAATTAGGTAAAGCAGAACCCACACCCGGTGGAGGTAGTGTATCTGCGATTGTAGCAGCGCTAGGTGCGGCAATGACTTCGATGACCGCCCACTTTTCACAAGGAGAAGAGTATAAAGAAGTAGAAGTAGAAGTGGAACAAGCATTACAAGATATGGCGAAGATCAGAAGTGCTTGTGAACACTTGATGGATGAAGATATGGAATCGTTCGGACAATATATTGAAGCATTACGACTCCCACATCGTACGGAAAAAGAACAGCATGACCGCAAAGAAACACTTCAGACGATGAAAATCCAATCGATCGATATTCCACTTCAATTAATGGAATGCTGTCTGTATGGTCTATATAGCGCTTCACCGCTGATTGAGATCTGTAATCGAACAGTGCTCTCTGATGTAGGCATTAGTCTTATTTTGTTCGAAGCGGCAGCACAGTCTTTATCGTTAACTGTACAGATTAATCTGGTGACGCTTTCCAATGAAGAACAACAACGTTATTATGAGCAACGTGCAGACCTGTTAATGCAGAAAATAAACAAACTTAAACAAACATTATTAGTACAAGTGCAACAACGTATCGTTAGTGATCATGCATAGACGATCCAAATCATCAAATGGATTTCAAATGTTAAAAAAAGCTCCAAACGGACTCACTGTACCGAAAGGGAGTCGTTTGGAGCTTTTGATGTTTTGTTACAGATTATCGTAGGTATTGCCATAGGCAAAGTTCAAGCTATAGTTTTGATAATAACTTTCATTTTCCAGCGAGTTTACACCGTCAAAACTACCTACATATAGAATCTGCTGTCCACGAACAAGCCATTCTAACCCGTGTTCTACTTCCCAATCACATTCGAGTTCAACATGAACAATAGGTTCTGTCTGCTCTGGGAGGTTTTCGACGATCAAAGCAGTAGGCTTGATATATTTCAAAATCTCCAACGGCTCCTGAATAGAAGGGGCTTCAACATCACCCACATATTCGCAAAAGCTAATGCAGTAATCCCAAGAAAACTGACATAATGAAGCAATAACGTGTTCGTCTAAATGGTTAAAAGCCAGTACAGCCACTTCTGCTTGTTCTGTAGAAATATCCAGATCGTAAGCGATCACAGACACCTCAGATTGAAAAAGAGAAGAGTGAAACTGAGCTTCCCAGTCCTGCTCATGGCGCTGAATATGAGTTAAATGTTCACTCATGATTCACTATACGGAACGATCTGTATTCATATTTTTGGCGTAATAGATTTCGTCCATTTCCATTTTGAGACGTTGAGTGATTTGATCTTGATCTTCTTCAGTCAATGTTTCTTTGGTATAGCCGAACAAATAATTATCCAGATCGAATTTTTTTAATTTACATTTCGTATGGAAAATATTTTCTTGATAGACGTTCACATCGATCATATCGTATGTGTCTTTGATCTCAGATGGAATGTAGTTCTGAATAGAACTAATATCATGATCGATAAAGAGTTTATGTCCATGAATATCGCGCGTAAATCCGCGTACCCGATAATCCATTGTCATAATATCAGTATCAAAAGAGTGAATGAGGAAGTTTAGCGCTTTAAGTGGTGAAATCTCGCCACAAGTAGACACATCAACATCCGCACGGAACGTACTGATACCTTCATCAGGATGGTATTCAGGATACGTATGCACGGTAATATGACTCTTATCCAGATGCATGAGTACATGCTCTGGTAATGGACCAGGTGATTCTTCGAAAGAAGCGTTAGGTGCTGTCTCTACCGGACCTTCAGAGATCAACATCGTTACACTTGCACCTTGTGGAATATAATCTTGCTTCGCCACATTCAGCACATGAGCTCCAATAATATCACATACATTCGTTAAGATTTTGCCCAAACGATCTGCATTGTATTGTTCATCAATATAAGCCAAATATGCTTCACGCTCTTCTTTCGTGCGTGTATAACAAATATCGTACATATTAAAGCTTAATGATTTAGTCAAGTTGTTAAAATTATGAAGCTGAATTCGCTGTTGCGGTGTCAATCCCATTTGTATTCCCCCTCAGTGTTGATCTCCATAGAAATGGCGATAAAATGCTATTTTAACGATGATTCTATATGTCTTATTAGTATATACAGTGATGTTGTACTTTTAATAAGGAAAGAATCAAATACTTTTACTATACCCAATCTGTACATATAAAAACAGCAGGCACTAAAACCTATATTATAACATAACACTCCATATGGATATATCTGCACTAGAAAAACCGATTTTATTTTCTCTGTCAATGAAGTGTGTAAAATGTAGAATAAAAGTAGAACATACACCAAGCCTATGTTTATAGCGTTTTATAACCAATTTAATAACGAAAAGACCATTTCCTTTAACGTACAAAGAAAATGGTCTTTTGCTGTAACGTAAACATGCACTATCAAAATTAAGCTTGAGTCTGTGGCTTAAATCCTTCGTCTTTGAGATAGTTGCCTGCTTCACTACGAGATTCGAAAGCCATATCTAAATTCAGACCTGAATACACGCACCACATCTCATCTTCATATTTCAGCGTTAAAATATGTCCATCTTCATCGATCCATGTACCGCCTGTAGAAGTGGTAGTAGCTAATTTGAAAGAAGCTGTAGCTTCTGCTTGCTCTTTCGATTCTACTGCTTTGTGGTTATATGACATCGCTTTGATCGTTTCATCTAATAATGTGCGTAATTGTTCTTCTGAATAATCACGGATATTGACGAATCCTTTATCATCAGTCTGGTAGTTATGCAGTAGACCCGCATAAATGTAACCATTACCGTTCGGATGAATATGGAAAGCGACAATCTTTTTCTCATAGGCACTGTCTTCATAATGGAAATTCACACGACCGAGAGAAACATCTTTGCGTTGCAATTGCGGATACGATTGTAGCAGTTCAAGCTTTTGTTCAAAATTAAGCATAATTGCCTCCTGTGAGTGTTGAGTAGTGGTGATTATAACATAGATAAAAAGCGATAAGCATTAAAAAACAGGTGCAATTCAGCACCTGTTTTCGTAACAGCATACATGATGACTTATTTGGATTCAGGTGCATCTTTAAAAGGATGCTTGAAGCTTTTAGGAATATCCGTTTCAAAGCGCATCGTTTCACCTGTTACTGGATGAATAAAGGAGAGTACGCGTGCATGGAGTCCAAGACGACCCACACCTTGAGCACGAGCACCGTACTTTTTGTCACCTACGATAGGATGTCCTAGATCTTCCATATGAACACGAATCTGATTTTTGCGTCCTGTTTCTAAGCGAACTTCTAATAAGGAGTATTCTCTTGTTTTTTGCAATCGTTTGAAATGAGTGACTGCATGTTGCCCACCATTATCATGCGAGTTGGAGAACATTTTGAGCGTTTTGCTTTCTTTCAGCCAAGAGGAGATCGTTCCTTCAGGCTTTTTCACTTCGCCTTCAACAAGAGCCACATAAGTACGTTCTTCTACGCTCTCACGCCATGTGTTCTGCAATTGTTGTTGAACATCATGAGATTTGGCAAACATCATGACACCGGATGTATCTCGATCTAACCGATGAACCACAAAGATACGTTGCTCAGGATCAGTCGCACGAACATGCTCGGTTAATTGACGATAAGCAGTGACATCTTTTTCTTTATCTGATGCGATAGAGAGTAGTCCAGCATCTTTGTGAATCACAATTAAATGCTCATCTTCAAACATAATCGATAGACCGACCATAGCAGGTGCGGCAACCGGTGGTTCTTTATGAACCATCACTTCTTGACCGGGACGAAGCATATGATTGTACGCTGTAACGGTTTTTTCATTAATAATGACCTGACCACGCGCCAATATCGATTTCACCGAGTTACGGCTGATATTTGTAAGATTGTCCAGTAAAAAAGGAAGAAGTTCTGTCGCTTCTTTGACTGTATAGATCGTAGGTGGAATCGGTTTACTGCGATAGGAACCATTGCGAGAAGACGTGCTTTTCGCTTTGGATGCATGAGCGGTCGGTTTACCTTTATGACCGGATTTTGTTGGTTTTGAGCGATTTGAAGATGAATTTGAACGGGAATTATTCTTTTGCATAAGCTGTAAGCCTCCTGTAATTAACCCCTTCACTATATCATGGAGAAAGTGATCTTGCACCCGTATTTGTTAATTCTGTGCTTTTGGGCAAGATTAAGCTAAATCTAGCGCCTCCAAGTGGGGAAGAAGTGCATACGAGCTCTGCTTGTAAATGGGAAGCAATTTGCTGACAGATCGCCAGTCCTAGACCGGTGACTCCACTTTTACCTGTATAAAAGCGTTGAAAAATCTGTTGTTGTTCTTCGCTGGATAATCCTTCACCATCATCGTCGATATGAATACGACAGATCTCATGATCATCAGACACTTCAATCGTCAATTGTACTTGTGTAGAGGTATGACGAATAGCATTTTGAAGCAGATTCAGCAAGATCTGAAATACCTGTTCCGCAGCAATAGTGATCATCAGCGAAGGGCCCATTAATTGTAGCTGTATATTGCGCGGTTGCGCCGCTGGTAATAGCAAATGAATCGCTTCTTCTGCCATCGTTTTGAGATCAATCGTAGTCTGTTGCCATACTTCATCGACACTTTCGAGTCGAGATAATTGCAGTAATTTCTCAACCATATGAATTAATCGCTTCGATTGAGTGGTGATAATCTCTAACCCTTGCTCTGTGGTAACCACTTGATCCTGAATCGCATACACATATCCTTGAATCGACATCAATGGTGTTTTGAGTTCATGCGATACATTTTGCAGAAATTCAATCTGATATTGATGCTGTCGTTGTAATCGATTGGCCATTAATTGAAAAGTACTGATTAATTCGCCAATTTCGGTATGATCAGCTTGTAAGAAGTGCTCGTTCGGCTGTAAATGAGGTTCATACCGACTTACCGCTTCTTTTAAACGATTCAGTGGTTGTACCATACGCCAGACAGCGAACAAAGCGATAAACAAAATAACGATAAAACTAGCGCCTATTGATAACAAAGTCGTTCGTAATAAAGGGATATATAGTGCACGTACCGATGATAAAGGAGAATATAGAATCACGCGAAAAGGCTGATGATTTAATTGAGCTTCACTGTACAACACTTTGCTACCATTTAACTGCATATATCCTTGATGATTGCTGGAAAAGTTTTTGAGGATTTTTCCATTGTTTTGAGTGTCGCTGGAAGTAACGATTTTATTATTTTTATCGAGTACAAAATAGTCTGCGTAAAACAAAATGTCTTTAATAAAAAAGCGAAAATCTGTGCTATCCAATCCGTCAATATCTTGATCTTTCAAAATATGTGCTGCTTTGATCGTCTGAGCAGATAACTGCTGTTTCACTTGATTGAGTAAGATATCATCCATTAATTGCACGAAGAAAAAGACGGTAATAGCTACCGTCATCAGCATACCTACACAGAGGGACAGCAACATTTTGCCACGAATCGTTTTCATTATTCATGAATAGCGGCTTTGTAGCCGAATCCCCATACGGTATCAATCGTAAGTGTCGATTGGTATTGGACTAGCTTTTTGCGTATCCGTTTGACCAGATCATCAACCACTCGTAATTCGCCAAAAAAATCATAATTCCATACTTGCTGAATCAATTGTTCTCTACTGAATGGACGCTGTACATGGGTCGCCAAAAATAATAACAATTCAAATTCGCGTGAGGTAAAATACAATTCATTATTTTGGATGAGTACTTGCCGAAATTCTTCTGAAATGGATAGATTGCCTGCATAGACATAAGAGGTAGACGTGTCAGGTACGGTTGGGGGAGTCATATCTGCAACACTAGATAGACTGATCGAGTTGCTTGTACGTTTGCCAGTGTCGATTAAGCGTAGCATTGCTTTTACACGGGCAACCAATTCGCGTGGATTGAAAGGTTTGCTCAAAAAGTCATTGCAACCTAACTCCAATCCATTGATTCGATCCACTTCTTCACCCCGCGCTGAGATCATAATAATAGGAATACCTGTAAATGTACGAAGTTCTGTTAATAAGGTAAGCCCATCAATACCGGGCATCATAATATCCAAAATCAAACAGTCCGGATGTTCATGCTGTACATGTTCAATTAATTGTTGTCCATGCGCATACGAGAACACTTCATACTGTTCTTTACGTAAATATTCAGAAATTAATTGCAAAATAGACGGATCATCATCGACAACAAATAGTTTGGTCATAGGGGGAACTCCTTATCATTCCAGAAATATAAATGTTCTTATTCTTAATGTAGCAGAGCGGTATATATAATATCAAAGTTCGCTAAAGCAAAAAGACAGGACCTGCTAGGCAGTCCCCGTCTTTAAGAGTGAGTTTTAGTCATAACTTATCAAGCTTGTGTTCATGAATGAAAAGAACGAGCGCTACCTAATACATTATTTTACTTGTGTGTCGTTGTTTTAGCAGAAGATGTAGATGCAGTTACAGGCGCTTTTTTAGCAGTAGATTTAGTAGTCGTAGCTTTGTGAGCAACGGCTTTTTTATGAGTGACTTTATGATGTGTTACTTTTTTATGATTTACTTTTTTAGCATGGTGTTTGGTAGCTACCGATTGGCTAACATGACGAGCAGCTTTGTGTTTTGGAGCTGTTGTTACTACTTTGTGTGTAGTGCCTGCTTTTTTATGAGCAGTAGCTTTTTGGTGAGTGACTTTTTTATGATTTACTTTTTTAGCATGGTGTTTGGTAGCTACTGATTGGCTAACATGACGAGTAGCTTTGTGTTTGGGAGTTGTTGTTACTACTTTATGTTTGGTAGTACCGGCTGTTTTGTGTGCAGTCGCTTTTTTATGAGCGGCTTTGGTTGCTCTATGTTTGGCTTTTGTTGCTTTGTGAGCTACTTTATGAGCCGCTTTTGTCGCTTTATGCTTAGCTTTGGTCGCTCTGTGTTTGGCTTTCATCGCTTTGGCTGTTGTAGGCGTCGTTTTGGTAGTCGTTGTTACTTTTTTAGCTGGAGTTGCTGTAGTCATTGTAGAAGGTGCTGCTTTGTGAGTGGCAGTGACAGGTGTAGTGTTTTTCGGTGTAGTTGAAGTTGCTGTTGTTGGTGTAGCTGCGAATGCGCTTGTTGCGCCTCCTAATACACTAATTGTTGTTAATAATACTGCTGCATTTTTTGTCCATTTTTTCATTGGAATCACCTCTTCTTAGAATGTAAATTTATCTTATCAAGAGGTTATGTGAGAATCGTGGAATAGATGTGTGAAAAGTGTATTAAATGATAATACAGCGATAATCTTTTCTTTTTCAAAAATATAATAAAATAAAAATATACATTAAACCCATATTGTGCTATTAATTAAACACTTACTTGTATACATAACCCGTTGATAACAGCATCTGTAGTTCATAACGATCAAAAAAGGAGGGTAATAATGCAAAATCAATCTCAGTGGCGTAAAGGTTGGCTATATGTATGTATCTTTAGTTTGCTTGTTATTTGTGTTCCTCAAGCGAAGACAGCGGAAGCGGCATTAGATGGAAGTGAAGGACTGGTAGGCAATCGGATTCCTGTGGGTACAACGTATACATCAAGTACGTATGATCCTACATTTGAGCCTCAAAATATTGGAGATGGTGATTGGTACAGTATATGGAAAGTATCTGCAAATACAGGAATAATACAAATGAAGTTTGCCGAGGCGGTGAATCTCAAAAGTGTACAAGTCTCTACAGGTGGAATCGGAGATCGTTATGAAACGTATACGATTCGAGGTCTACAAAATGGATACTGGCGTAATATCGCTACGCGTACCTTTCATGTCACTACAGGCGGCAATCAAGCATTAACCCCTATTTCCGTACAAATAGGCTGGTATGATGGGATTAGTATTGCCGTTAGTTCTACACGTAATTGGGTGATGATGAGTGAAGTTCATCTTGTACCTACAACAACAAGTACTCCTCCAGCACAACTCCCAGCCCTCAACAAAAATGAACAAGTCTCTCTTTCTTGGAAACCGATTGCAGATGTAGATCATTATCAAATACGTTACGGTACCACTTCGGGTCAATATACAGATACAGTTACCGTAGCCTCAGACACATATAACAACTTTACCGTTCCTAACCTAGCTACAGGAGTCACTTATTATTTTGCAGTAGCAGGAGTACGCAATGGCATCCGAACGAATTATTCCAATGAAGTCGGTGGAATGCGTATACGTGGCAATCCTTTTCCAGAAAATACAGGTAAGGGTGCAAGTAGCGAATACTATCGTAATCCGGTTGAATATACTATGGATGGAGATATACTATCCAAATGGAAAACACAAAATAACAGTAAAAATGCAACGCTAAGTTATGGGATACGCTATCCCTTGTATATTGACGAATTACAATTTGTGATCACTGCTCCTGTTGAAAGTGATATCACATACAAAATATATGAACAAGGGCGAAATGGTAATACCTTGATCGGGCAAAAAACAGTGCATGTAGCTGGTTCCTTATCGCCTGTGCGTATCGAGAGTATTCCGATTGAACCGGATTGGTATCAATTACTTAAAATCGAAATCAGTTCAACCGCCGCACCAGTAGAGGTCAACGAGTTATTATATATCAGCGATCGATCTTCGATGACAGGATTACAAGCTACACCCCAAAATGGACAGGTACATCTGACATGGGATGCGGTTCCCGAAGCGGATGAATATCGAATTACGTATATGAAGCAGTACCCTGATGTGTTAAATGGTCAGACGATTACCGTTCAAGCAGATACGTATCAAGATTATACAGTGACAGGGCTTGATAATAACAGTGTACCTTATTATTTTGTTGTGAATGCTGTAATCAATGGGCAAAATCAAAACTATTCCAATCTCGTCCATGCCACACCGATGAGTTATGCGATAGGTGATCCTGTACCCAAAGGAACCACCGTCACCACTCTCGGTTATTACGATAACAAACCGCCTGAAAATACGATAGATGGCGATCTATCGACCTACTGGATACCGAATACAGGTGATCATAAGAGTGGGACGATTAACTACCGTTTCCCTAAGCCTGTTCAATTAAGTGCGATTCAGTTAGTCAGTATGCTGAATGTACCGGGTAAACAAGCATTTACTATCTATGGTCTACAAGGAAACAATTGGAATCTATTATATGATGGCAAAATCCAAGCTTACTTTAATCCTTTCGGTGGAGTTCTACCAGCTATTCCTGTACCACCCGGCAAATATGAAGGAATTATGATTTTGACTGAAACGACAACCACATGGGTGACTTTTCAAGAATTATTATTATTCTATGACGCTAATACCAACGGTACGGTGCTGACTGATACGTATAGTCCTTTATCTATACCTACGGTAAGTACAGATACGTATTAATTGGAAGTCACACAGACATTCTAAAAAGGAATAGTCAATTGAAGTCAGGAGTCCCAACAGTACAATAGTAATCTATCCAAAAAAAGCTGTTTTGTAGGCAATTGCGTACAAAACAGCTTTTTATTATTCGATATCGGATTTCAACTCTTTATCCAAAATGATCGATTTGTGTAATGAATATCTAGATCGTACCCAAACGGTGATTCCGAAAAGCAAAGTGATAGCGACTGGATACAGAATCGCCCAGCCTGTAAATGGAAAAATAATCGCTGTCGCTACAAAAGAAATCCAGCTAATAATAACGCCAAATCGAATTTCACGTAACAATCGAATCCCTGCCGCACATCCTCCTAAATAGGTCAGAATAAAAGTAGCATTAGGCAATTGAATCAGTGTAGTTAAAGAGACAGTGTTGCTAGCATATAGAATAGTGATTAATCCAAAGCAAACACTTAGAAAAAGAATCCCACCTATAGGTGTATTGTATCGGGCAGATAGTAGACTCATCCATTTGGGAGCATGATGTTGTCTGGATAATGCAAAAGCGACCCTAGAAGAAGCACCTACATAAGCAATAATAGTCGCTGTACAAATAAAAATTCCTGTAACCCCTGCTAACACAGCACCCCACGAACCTAGCAAACGACTGATTACCCACACAAGGGAAGCATCAGACCCGCCTAACAAATAACTTTGTGTCCCCACTGTCGCTAGTGCAGTCAGAAAATATAAAATTCCTACTACAATCGCAGCAATCACAACGCCACGCACAGCGGCTTTACGAGGATCTTTAAATTCTTCAGACATGTGAGAAACAGCTTCCCAGCCGATAAAACACCAGAATAGAATGGCAGCTGCTTGACCGATACTTTTCCAACCGTGAGGCATAAATGGAGTAAAATGAACCACTTGGATCTCAGGTACAGCCGCTATAATCGCAAATGTAAGTACAGCTACAATCGAAATCACAACCGCAATCTGTATTTTGCCAGCGACTTGCATCCCGAACCAGTTCGTAATGAGCCCTGCTAATAACATCAATACAGCGATCAAGATTCGAACCGAATCACTCCATCCCATCGCAGCAGTCATATAACCTGCTCCAGTTAGGGCGGCTACAGGAGCACCGATCGGAACCGACATTAAGAAAAACCACCCGACTAGAGCACCTGCACGTGGACCAAAGGCTAGACTGACAAAATGAGAAACGCCTCCAGCGTTAGGGAACTTGGCAGACAATAATCCCATCGACAAAGCCATTGGCAAAATCAATAAGGTCATAAATCCCCATGCTATTAATGAAGCAGGGCCAGCCATCTGAGCGGCAAGTCCGGGAACAAGCAATACACCTGATCCTAGAACCGCTCCAATATATAGAGCAACCGCTTGAGGGAGCCCTATCGTACGTTGCAAACCCGATGAATGAGACGTTGTCATTTTATTTTCCCGCTTTCCTTGTCATTTGCTATAGCGTAGCAGATAATAGTGTTATCGGAAAAACAGAAATTTTAAATGTGATCCATCTAAAAAACCGATGGGAGATCAAATAATGGAATCTAGACATTTATTTACGTTTCTAGTTGTGGTTGAAGTCGGAAGTTTCACACGTGCAGCCCAGCGACTAGATTATGCGCAATCCAGTATTACTGCGCAGATTCAAGCGCTTGAAGCAGAGCTGGGTACACCTTTATTTGATCGTATGAACAAAAAGATTTTGCTCACAGATGCAGGTCGACGCTTGTTACCTTATGCACAAGAAATATCCAAAATGCATGCTCTTGCTAAAGATGCAATTCGTTCGGATGCCGATCTGTCGGGTACATTAACGATAGGTGCTCCAGAATCGTTGGCTGCTTTTCGCTTGCCGAATATTATTCGTGAATATCGCAAGCATCATCCATTGGTCAAAATCATTCTCAAACCAGGTGCCTGCGCAGAATTGCTAGAGATGATTCGTAGTGGAAGTTTAGATATCGCATTTCTATTGCAACCTGAGATGGAAGATCGTGAACTGCATATGGAGACACTGACGCATGAGAAAATGGCGATGATTGCGCCAATCGATCATCTGCTTGTAGGCAAAAAGCATATTGTACCTGAAGACTTACGCCATGAGACAATTTTGCATACAGAATCAGGGTGTACGTATCGCACATTATTCGAACAATATTTAAATAGTCATGGCATTTTTCCTGATCCTAGTCTAGAATTTTGGAGTCTGGAAGCGATTAAGCAGTGCGTGATGGCTGGACTAGGTATTTCTTTTTTACCATTAGTAGCTGTTGAGCGTGAATTGCGAGAGAACAAATTAGCACGGTTAGATTGGGATGATCGTGAACAACAAGTATATACACAACTGAGTTATCATTTGAAAAAGTGGCAATCGCCTGCTTTAGATGCTTTCTTGGAGATCGTTCATCGTCATGCAGAGAGCTGGCAAGAAGAGGCTTTTATTCATACAAGTTAAATACAGATGATTTCGAATTATGAAGGAGAGTAATCAATTATGCATAAAGTAGAACATTTAGATCATTTGGAAAAAGGGATACGTACACTGGTAGAAGAGTTTGTAGAAGCAGGTCGTCCTTCGGTTCTTCATCAAAGTATCGAAGAACGTCGTGCAGGATATCTGAGTACAATTGCTTTAGCAGGAGACAAAGCAGATATTTACGCAGTTCACGATATTAAGATAGATGAGATTACTTTCCGCATCTATCAATCCGTCGATCAGTCTAATCTACCGGTATTGATCTATTATCATGGTGGATGTTTTGTCAGTGGAGACTTGGAGACACATGATCAGCAGATGCGTCAATTGGCGCTAGAGAGTCAATCGTTGGTGATTGCAGTGGATTATCGATTAGCGCCAGAACATACATATCCAACAGCACATGATGATGCGCTACACGCTGTGCATATTATTCGTGAACATCTAGCAGAGTGGGGCGGAGATACAGATCGAATCACAATCGCTGGTGATAGTGCAGGTGGACATTTGGCACTTGTGACCTGTTTACGATTGAAAGAACAGGGTGATTGGTTGCCTCAGCGTCAGATTCTAATCTATCCTATGCTGGACGCAAGCGGTACAAGCACCACGTATGCACAATATGGCAATGATTATATCATAACAAGAGATGTGTTAATTAGTGGATATGAAGCTTATTTTGGAGATTTACCTTTGGATCATCCAGAAGTCAGTCCATTATATGCAGAGAATCTGACCGGACTGCCAGAAACGTATATGTTAACTGCTGAATTTGATCCGTTATTATTTGAAAATGAAACCTTTTATCGTAAATTGTTAGAGGCAGATGTACAAGCACATTGTCGTCGTTACCTAGGTGTGAATCATGGGTTTTTCCAATTAGCCGGAATCAGTATCGCAGCCAGACAATCCTTACACGATGTAGCGACGATGATTTACCGTTAACACAAGATTCATATGATGATCAAAAGCAGACCTGACATCGATCAGGTCTGCTTTCTTTGTATACTATACATATCTAGATATAAAGCTTAACGCCTTCTTGAGCAAACATAAATCGAATCATCGGACTGATCAAAGGATGCAACACGGACATATGCCCTTCACCCTCAAATACGATATGTTTTAGACGAATATCATGTGTGTTTTGGTAAGGCTTTATCTTTTCATAAAATAAGCGAGTATCATCAAGCATACTTTGATGCTCATCTGTTCCTATCGCCAGCATAAGATGGATGTTCACGTTTTGTTCGGCAAAAGTATTCTCCAGTGCAGGCAATAGATCAAATAAAATGCGATCTTTCCACCAGAAGGAAGGGCTTCCTGCAATATACGTCTGGAATAAGGATGGACGTGTGATCAATGTATATAAGGTAAAGAATCCGCCTAATGAATGTCCAAATAATCCCTGATTTTGCGGATTTACTGGATAACGGCGCTGAATCTCAGACATTAATTCTTGTTCAATAAAGTCTAGAAAATCATCGGCTCCTCCATTGCAAGGCCATGGTGTGCCATCCGGTCGTAAGCCAGATTGAATATCAGGTACCGTCAGATCACGAAAGCGACGTTCAGATACAAAAGGTTCATCTGTGACATAACCAATACTGACAATCATGCCTGAGAGTAGTCCGCGTGGGTGACGTGTCTGCAACCGCATCGCTTCTGCAATCGACCCGAAATAAGCATTTCCATCCACCGTATAAAGAACCGCATACCCTTCAGCAGAAGGAGGTTTTACGGGCAGATAGACAAAAATCTGATACTCTAATCCTGTCTGCTTGGAACGCATCACAAAAGTAGTTGTTCCCGGTATAGCGTAGCGATCAGACGGTGTAAGCTGTTGTGCTAGAGCAGTAGCAGAAGAAGCCGAATACATAACAGAATGATCGGAAGATTGAGGAAAAAGAAACTGTAATGCTTTGACAAAATATTGCGTCATAAACATAAGATCATGTGTACCACCGTCCTCAATATCTAACAAAAGGTGCTGATCAGGGAAACGTTTATCTTGCCATAATTGACATACCCGCAGAATATTTTTGACCATCGCTTGTTGCTCATTGTGCTTATAAAATCCTTCACGATTGCCTACAGATATATATAATCTGGACTGTGAAGCAGGCGCAGGTTGTGCTTCGATATAGTCCATTAACCCTTTGTACCAGCAAGAAGGAGAAAGCATACCCAGACGACCGAATACATCAGCTCTCCAGTACGCCGTACACATGGTCACCAATCCTCCCAAAGAACCGCCAATCATCCCGGTAGATTCAGCTTCTGGCAAAGTACGATATCGCTGATCCAAATGAGGCTTGACCTGATCTGCAAGTTCATGGATATAGACCTTACCTTGCCCACCAAAATCAGGGAAGGAGGGCTTTAACGCAGGGGCAACCCATGGCGTATATTCATACGTACGTCGATCTGTATGTACTCCTACTAAAATCAATTCGGTAAGTAATCCTTCGCGAAATAAACGATCTAGATAGTTCTGACAGTTAGCGATCAGTTGACCGCCATCATGCACATACACGACAGGATAATGACGTTCAGACAAATGGTACGAAGGAGGCAAGTATACCGTCACTTTGCGTCCTAGAATATCAAGTTCATCTTTATGTTTCATAGCGTCGTATTCCTTTCTATGATGAATTTATGAAGGTGGTCTTAGACTTTACGCCGCCGACTTAACAACCAGACAAAGTAAGGAGCTCCAATAATAGAAAGCACAATCCCGACAGGCAATTGAGCAGGTGAAAATAACGTCCGTCCGATAAAGTCCGCAATTAATACTAATAATGCTCCGATCACACCACTAAGTGGAAGCGCACGCCGATGAGCCAGTCCAACAAGTTGAGTTGCCATATGCGGAGCAATCAAGCCTACAAAGCCAATACTTCCAGACACAGCCACACCTGAGGCGACAAGCCCTACGCTGATAAACATCAATATCGTTCGCTTTTGACGCAAAGGGATTCCTAGACTTAACAAGGTATGATCACCCAGACGCATCACATCCAGTAGACGTGTCTGATACAGTAACCATGGAAGCAATATCATCATCCAGGGAAGTAGAGAGATCACAAATAACCAATTGGCAGAGTTCAGACTACCTGATAACCATGAAGCCGCTTTTTCAAAATCTTGCGGGTCCATTTTGAGTGAAGCATATAAAGTAATCGCCGAGAATCCAGTGGTGATCGCTATGCCGACCAGAATAAGTCGTTGCGGATTTAACCCATTTTGATCTTTGGCTAGCAAAAAGATAAGCAGTGCAGACAAAAGACCGCCTGCAATCCCGAATAAAGGCATAAGCATAATCGCTAGATTGCCTGTCAGATCAATCTGATCGCGAAGCAAAAACATAAATAGCACAATAAACATGCCGGCTCCTGCATTAATACCTAGAATCCCCGGATCAGCCAGTGGATTACGAGTTAGACTTTGAACAACCGTACCTGCGATACCCAGCGAGATACCGATCAACAACCCTAATACAATACGAGGCAAGCGAAATTGAAAAATGACTACGGTATAAGAAGGATCGTTTGATGTATGAAACAAAGTCGATATAACATCGATCAGTGAGAGTTTCATTTCACCATACGTTAGCCCGATACAGATCATAAGCAAGATCGCTATTATACCTACACCCATTAGGATGAGATACCGTTTTTGAGCGAACTTATCCATGGCTTTTTCCTCCTTTGCGACGAATCAAATACAGGAAAAAAGGAACACCGAACAAAGCGGTGATCACACCAATCGGTGTCTCAAATGGATAATTCACAAATCGAGATAAAATATCACAACAAGCAAGAAAAATACCTCCAAGAACGCCGGATAGTGGAATAATACGTCGATAATCAGTACCGCCGATCATTTTAGCGATATGAGGAACGATTAGTCCGATAAATGCAATTTTTCCAGCTAAAGCGACAGAGATACCAGATAGCAAAGCAACAGCGATAAAAGCAGCAAATTTAACGAGTTTGACCCGTTGCCCGAGACCTTTAGAGATCTCATCACCCAGCGATAGTGCCGAAATTGAGCGAGCGAGTAACAGAATGATAACGAAACCTACGATAGCAAATGGAATCGACAACTGAATCAGTTCAGGATCAATCTGATACAAGCGAGCGTTATACCAATAACTGATTCGTTGAGCCACATGAAAGTACATTGCTATCGCATCAGCCAATCCATTCAAAAACATACCGGTCAATGTTCCAAGAATCGCGAGTACAATTGGTGATTGTGCGCCTGGAATCAATGAGGACATCCCGAATACCAGCAACATACCAAAGGCTGAACCCAGCATAGATACGACAATCAGACTGCTTCCATGCACAGAAGGAGCAAAGATCATACATAATGTAATCGCAAATACAGACCCATCAAGTACACCGAGTAACGATGGGGAAGCCAGATCATTACGAGTAATACCCTGCATAACCGCTCCAGACATCGCTAGAAAAGCCCCGATCAATAGTGCACCGATGGCTCGAGGTAATCGAGAATGACGTATAATCTGATGATCTACATTACCAGCATCGAAATGAAATATAGCATTCCAGACATCCAGTGATGAGATATTTTTGGCTCCATATAGAACAGATAAGATCATCATTAAAATAGTAACTACCGGAGCAAGTGTGAAAATCACTGCCGGTAGTTTGTTTATTTTATACATATTAGATTCATTACTTTCTTATTTGGATTGTAACTTGTCGACAAATGCTTGCAGAAATTGAATTTTGCTATAGGCAGTTCCACCTTGAGCCAGTGGATCGACTACATTGACAAATACATTGCCATCTTTAACCGCTTGAATACTTTGGAAAATCGGGTTATTCTGCAAATCTTCCAGTGCGCCTGTAGCATCTGGATTCTCGTCTTCAGAGAATTGGATAAACAATACATCTGGATTCATCTGAGCAAATTGTTCGATCGATATCGCTTCTTGTGATTGTGCAGATGAAACTTCAGTTGGAATAGCCAATCCTAGATCACTGTACAATACAGGATTAAAATACAAGTCAGGGCCATACAAGCAGACCGATCCTTCACGGATACGAACGAGCAAGACTTGCTTATCTTGTAGTGTAGGTTGTAAGGATGTTTTAGCCTTTTCTAAGTTGGCTTTGTATTCATTAATTTCTTGAGTAGCTTGTTGTTGCTTGCCACTAATGTCACCCAAAAGATTCAAGTTCGCTTCCCAATTGGTAGCGACATGCGAATATGGAATAGTCGGTGCGATCTGTTTTAATTTTTCCAGTACCGCAGGATCGAATTTGGTCGTTCCCAGAATAATATCTGGTTTGAGTGACAAAATCTTTTCAAAGTTAGGATCAACTTTTTCACCTATCGATTCAGCTTGATCTGTAATCGAAGCGAATAAAGGCGGGAATTTTCCAGAAATAGAAATAGCCCCAACTGGATGAATATCAAGTAAAATCGAATCTTCCATCGCTTCCAAAGAACCTGTAATCACTATTCGTTTGGCTTGGGCTGGAATCGTATATGACTGATTCAGATACGTTATCGTTCGTGTAGCTGTAGAAGTGGCATCGGTAGAAGCTGTTGTAGCGTTCGCTCCTGCTGGTGTTGCTGTGGTGTTGGCACTATTGCCACATGCGGCCAATAACACAAACATGACCATCATAAGTATAGATATAGATATTTTTTTCATCATAATAGTATAACTCCCCTCGTTATCAGTGAGAAAGATTCTCAATAGCTATGATAGAGGTTATGTTTCTTCTTTTCCATAGACAATTAGCGGATCGTACATGGACTTTTGGCGGACAGATACTGGATCAGTTCTTCACGTATTCTGGTTAAAGCTATCGGAGAATATTCACGCCATGGACTGGAACTTAGAATATGCAATCGATGTTGACGAACAGCAGGAAGATCCAGCCATCGGGAAGATTGACGTAACCGATGCCAGTGTTCTAAGGTCTCCGAGTCTTGACGAATTAAAATACAGATGTGTTCTACATCGCTTGCTTGTAGCTGTTCCCATGTCACTAAGTCGTCTTCATTATTGTCTGTAGGTGCATCTTGAGGACGCTGTACCCCCAATTCGTGATAAACATAATCTAATAATCCTGCTGAACCTAGACTGTATAACTGCTCACGAAGCATACGAACAAATAGCACAGAAGGTCTGGAACCATCTGAACGTGTGAGTAAAGAGCGGGCATGAGCCGTACGCTGATCGAAGGTATGAATCCATTGCTTTGCTTCTGTATGCATATCGAATAGATCAGCTAGTTCATACAATCCTGTTCGCCATGATCCTTGTTGTTCTTGAGGCAATGTTATCACTTTGGCATATTGACTTAACCGATGATATTCCCATGGTTGAATAGCATGGGAGCATAGTATCCAATCAGGGTTCACTTCTTCGATTCGCCTCATTACAGCATGATCCTGCGGATCTGCATGACCATATTCCAGATGATAAGGGATATCTGCACCATATCGTTCTAAATAATAGCCTGACCATTTCGGATGTAAAGGTGCGGCATACGGCACAATATCAAGTGGCAACAAGTACCCAAGTGTAGAAACACAAGCATAAGCGGCTACTTTTTGCTTCCGCTTGTTTATGTATTGTGAAGGAGAGACTCCGGTTTCTTTTTTAAATACACGGCTAAAATAAAACTCATCTCGATAACCAACTTCATGAGCGATATCTTTGAGCTTGTAACCTGAACGAAGCATAAGTTGTTTGGCTTTCGTAAGCCGAATTTCTGTTATATAGTCATGCGCACTTTGCCCGTATGTTTTTTTGAAAACATCAGAGAAATGCTTGGCACTCAATCCAGCGATCTGACTTAATTGTTCCAAAGTCAGCGTCTGTTCAGGATGTTCTGCTATATAGTTGCGAGCACGTACCAGCCCATCTTCAGGTTGTGAGTGATACACTGGATTGGCATGGACCGCCGTCACCATTTCAAATAGCAATTCAGTCGCATCGATCTGTGCTCGCCAGCGATGTAACGCATGAGTCGAACGAAAAGCAGAGCAGATCTGCTGACATTTCGCACTAGCATATAGAAATGTAGCTTCTTCGGGTAAAGAAAGAGATTGTATATCACGAGCTGATAGTAATTGCTTCGCATCGTCTGGATGTGGAAAATACAGTTCGATATGGAGCATGGCTACATGTGTATGGAGATGTTCTGAAGATAAAGCAAATGTACTTCCAGCATGACAGATATAGACGGTATCTTGTCTCATAGGATAAGGATGATTTTCACGTTTCAACACACATTCTCCTTCAATCAGCACAAGAATGGTGAGATGTGTCGCCATAATCTGTGTCAAAGCTAATGAAGAATGAGGCTGTATATGATGAATATCTGCATGATGCAGTTGTAATAGATAAGGATGTGGTGGAGCTGTTAACGATAGTGAATCTGGAAAGTTCAATGTTGATTCTCCTTTACATATGAAAATGATAATCATTATCATGATTATTATATCAGATTGTATAAGTTGCTGAGAATTATCATGAATTCTCTGTTAAAATAGAAGGATAGATTTGAAGCAGAAGAAAGTTATATCATCACTACAGAATCAGGATAAGGAGTTTTGGCAATGAGCGTGCAAGCGCCTGTGATGCAGGAAGCACAGACTTTGTTACAGAAGTATTTTGGATATGAAGACTTTAGAGAAGGTCAACGGAAGATAGTAAATAGTCTGTTACAACGTCAAGATACCCTTGGAATTATGCCAACAGGTGGCGGTAAATCGATCTGTTATCAGATTCCAGCGATGGTCAATGATGGAGTAACACTAGTGATCTCACCGCTGATCTCATTAATGAAAGATCAGGTCGATGCTCTGACAGCAGCAGGGATTCCTGCGGCTTATATTAATAGTACGTTAACAGGTAAAGAAGTGAATGAACGGATTCGTGCTTCACGTCGTGGAGACCTGAAGTTACTATATGTAGCACCTGAGCGATTAGAACTGGATTGGTTCCGTGAAGAAATGAACGGTGTGAATATTACATGTATCGCTGTTGATGAAGCACACTGTGTATCTCAGTGGGGTCATGATTTTCGTACCAGTTATCTTGAAATTTCGCCTTTTGTGAATCAATTGCCACAGCGTCCGATCGTAGCTGCTTTTACAGCAACAGCTACACCGGAAGTA
Organism: Paenibacillus sp. CFBP13512; assembly: GCF_005233705.1. Taxonomy (NCBI): domain Bacteria; kingdom Bacillati; phylum Bacillota; class Bacilli; order Caryophanales; family Paenibacillaceae; genus Paenibacillus; species Paenibacillus sp. CFBP13512. Next base: position 117,910 of record NZ_QGAD01000004.1, read on the forward strand.
CGTGACGATATTTTGCGTTTATTGAGATTAGATGATCCGCAAGTTTTTATCACAGGGCTGGGTCGAGATAATCTAGCAATGGCGGTTATGCGTGGTACACAGCGTCGTGATTTTGTCATTGATTATGCCAAGTCTCATGATAATGAATCCGGTATTATTTATGCAGCTACTCGTAAAGATGTAGATGATCTGTACAGTCGTCTGCTTAGTAGTGGTGTAGCGGCTGGACGTTATCATGCAGGAATGAGCGATGATGAACGGGATCAGAGTCAGGAAGCTTTTATTTATGATGATATTCGTGTGATCGTCGCTACCAATGCATTCGGAATGGGTATTGATAAGTCTAACGTTCGGTATGTTATTCATTATAATATGCCCAAAAATATGGAAGCTTATATTCAAGAAGCCGGTCGTGCTGGTCGTGATGGCGATCCTAGTGAATGTATTTTGCTATTTAGCCCGCAAGATATCATGACACAGAAATTTCTACTCGAACAAAATATGCATGAAGGGGATCGCAAGCATAACGATTATCGCAAAATGCAACAGATGGTGGATTACTGCTATACGACCAAATGTCTGCGTAATGCGATGCTTGATTACTTTCATGAAGAACATTCCGGTGAACCTTGCGGACAATGCAGTTCTTGCCGGGATGCGCGCGAGTTAGTCGATATGACGATAGATGCGCAGAAAATATTCTCGTGTATCCATCGTTTACGTGAGCGATTCGGTGTATCTGTGGTTGCGCAAGTCCTTAAAGGTTCACGCAATAAAAAAGTACTGCAATACCAGTTCGATCAATTGCCCACCCATGGATTAATGTCCCATTTGTCGGAAAAAGAAATCTCAGAACGTATCAATGTACTGGCGGCAGAAGGGTATCTACTCCTAACAGAAGGACAATATCCAGTGGTGAAATTACAACCGATCGCAGCCGAAGTTCTTAAAGGACAGCGTAAAGTGATGCAACGTGCGCCACGTCCAATGGCGGCTTCTGCTTCTAGCAGTTCAAGTTCTAGCCGTAGCCGTACAACAAGCCGTAATAATGATGCTTCAGCAGTGAATGAGACGATCTTCGAGCAATTGCGCCTCATTCGCCGTGAACTGGCATCACGTGAAGGTGTACCGTCTTATATCATTTTCAATGATGCTACTTTACGTGAAATGAGTGTCGTCGAACCACAAAGCGAAGGCGAAATGCTGGAGATTAAAGGTGTCGGTGAAGTGAAATTCCGTAAGTATGGTGAACCATTCCTTGCTTTTTTCCAGAAGGAAAGTTTGGAACTTGATCAAGGGCGTTACGATATGGAAGAATTCTAAATTAAACATCCAACAACCGATACTCTGTCTGGTTCAGTTTCTTTTCACAACGTATATTGAAAAGAGCTTAATCGTAACAAGTATCGGTTTTTTGCTATATATATATGTACTAAAACGACATAATTTAAAATACATCGTAGAATCAATGATTCGGAGGAATAGACATGCCTTTATTTGACAAATATATCGGAATAGATTACTCCGGCGCAGATAAGCCCAGATCCAAAATTAAAGGATTAGCGGTAGTGCAATCCAGTCAAGGATCAGCTGCGTCTTTAGTCTATCCATCTACTGCTCAGCATTCAGCTTCAGACAAAGAACGTTTGTGGTCGAGAGAAGAAGTCTATTTCTGGCTACGGAATCAGCTACTCTCTAGCCAAGAACGAATGATTATTGGGATCGATCATGGGCTATCCTATCCTTTATCTGTGTTGCAACAACTAGAATTGAATCAGTGGGATGATTTTCTCAAATGGAGCAATCAGACATGGCAGACAACCAGACTTACAATGAAGCAAAGTAAAGACCAAGCTCATTACACCAATTCGACCGCTAAGCGATTAGTTGAACGCGAATTTGTACCTTCTACCAAAAGTGTCGTCGATCTGGATCGGGTCTCAGGGATGCAAGGTGCAGTCTCTTATTCCACCCATACTGGATTACCATGGATCTATCGGCTACGATACTGGCAAAAAAGACATGGAATGAACATCCACTTCTGGCCATTTAATGGTAAAATAATACCGGAACACCATCATGTGATCGTCGAAGGCTATCCATCGTTATATAAAAGAAGAATGATAACAGAACCTCATCTATTCAATGTTTCGACTTACAGTGAACATGAACGGGATGCTTATTATATTGCAGAGTGGATGCGCGAACGTGATCAAGAAGATACGTTAGCACCTTATCTTGCATTGCCTACATTAAGCCCAGCAGAGGATCAACTAAGTCTATTAGAAGGATGGGTACTGGGCTGCTTATAGCAGATGTGATCTACATTCAACATCAGTATGCCAACTCACTGCATCGCGATATCCAAACAACCTTATGGAGGTATACACATGAATAATGCAATTCGTTTATTTACGTTAGCTTATGCAGGTGGCAACGCCTATATTTATAATTCATGGAAAAAGTCATTGCAACCGCAGATTGAATTGATCCCGATAGAACTTCCCGGTCATGGAGCACGAATATCTGAGCCTTTAGTTAGCGATACACAAAGTATCGTGAATGATATCTGGCAACATATACAACCTTATTTTCAAGACCATCGTCCATTTGCCTTTTTCGGGCATAGTATGGGCAGTATTCTTGCTTTTGAAATGATACATAAAGTGTATACCGAAACAGGACGTTATCCGGTAACAAGTCTATTTTCAGGCAGAGTTGCTCCCCATATCCGTAGTGAAAAACAATGGAGTAAGCTACCCGATCAAGCGTTTATTGAAAAAGTCATTACCCTCGGCGGAATACCGGATGTTATACTGGAACATAAGGAATTATTGGAGATGATTATTCCTGTATTGCGTGCAGATTTTAGCCTTGTAGAGCAATATCGCTATGACAGGCAGTATAAAGTATTTCCATTTCCGATCATAGTGTTGACCGGGAAACAGGATCAAATGACAACGATAGATATCGAAGCATGGAGTGAGTATTCATCGCTTGATGCGACATTTAAATCTTATGATGGTGGACATTTCTTTATTAATACTTGCGCAGAACAGGTGCTTGCCGATATCCGAATGATTTTGTTAGAGCATGAGAGGAGCTTATCGCTATGAAAGTCGTATTATCCACATTGAACGCCAAGTATATCCATACATCACTGGCGATTCGTTGTCTCAAAGCCTTTAGTGAGAAGGACTTTGATATTGAACTTGCTGAATTTACAATCAAAGATCCAGTGATGAATATTGTATCTGATTTATTTCAACGTAAGCCTGATGTAATCGGATTCTCTTGTTACATCTGGAATATTGAAGAAACGATTAAAGTGATCGATATTCTCAAAAAAGTAATGCCAGAAGTGAAGATTGTGCTCGGTGGTCCCGAAGTGTCTTATGATACTGAATACTGGATGAAGCGTGTGAACAATATCGACTTTATCGTAATTGGTGAAGGCGAAGAAACGTTCCATCATTTACTGCAAGAGATCGAAGGCGCAGGCAAGTATCACTTTGTCTATGGAGTTGCTTATCGTAAAGGTGAAGAACTGATTATGATGCCCGGTCGTCCGAAGCTTGATCTGAATGAATTGCCTTCCCCGTACCGCTTTGTCGAAGATGTACCTGAACTTGCGAAGCGTGTTGTTTATTTTGAAACGAGTCGTGGGTGTCCATTTAGCTGTCAATTTTGTTTATCGAGTATTGAAGTGGGTGTACGGTACTTTGATATCGAACGTACCAAAAGCGATATTCTGTACTTGATCGAACAAGGAGCCAAATTAATCAAGTTCGTCGATCGTACCTTTAATATTAAGCGTGACTATGCGATGGAAATGTTTGAGTTCTTAATTGCTAATCATAATGGATGTACCTTCCAATTTGAAATTACCGCAGATATTATGCGTCCAGAAGTGTTGGATTATCTGGCAGAACATGCACCTCCAGGTGTATTCCGCTTTGAGATTGGTGTGCAATCGACCAATGATCCAACCAACGAATTGGTGAAGCGTCGTCAGAACTTTACCAAGCTCAGTCGTACCGTAACGAAGATCAAAGAGTCAGGTAATATCGATCAGCATCTGGATTTAATCGCAGGATTGCCACTCGAAGATTACGATACATTCCGCAAAACATTTAACGATGTGTTTGCATTAGGTCCGGAAGAATTGCAATTAGGATTCCTCAAAATGTTACGGGGAACAGGGCTTCGGATCGATGCCGAGAAATATCAGTACACGTACATGGATCATGCACCGTATGAGATTTTGAGTAGCGATAAGCTGACGTTTGACGATATCGTGCGCTTGAAGCGTCTGGAAGATGTGTTAGAGAAGTACTGGAATGCACATCGGATGGATTATACGCTGAACTATCTGCTATATAACGAATTCCAGTCGCCATTCGACTTTTTCCAAGAGTTCGGGAATTACTGGGAAGCACAAGGCTGGCAAAAGATCGGTCATCAGCTGGAAGATTTATTTACCCATTTACAAGCATTCTTAATGGATCGTCAGACCCCGCGGATGGATGTTGTACTGGGACTGATGAAGTTAGACTACTTCCTTAATCACAAATACAAACCACGCAAAATCTGGTGGGACTTTACGATGAACAAAGACCAGATGTCTAGCCATATCAGACATGCGATTCAACAACCGGAAGACTTTTCAACCGAGTTTGTCGAATTGAAATTGAATGACAAAGAACTTCACAAGCATACAGTCATGGAAGAATTACCATTCCGTCTGGATAAAATTCTTGCTGGCGAACCGTTATCAGCTAGCGAAGGACGCAGTCTGTTACTGGTAGCGTATCAACAGAATGAACAGCAAAAACCAATATTCTTCACCACTGCTTTATCGCCTAAAGGGGCAGCAATGTAAGATATAGTAGTCCAATATTCATCTTAATAAGATAATAAAAGGATGCTCGTGTATCAATGACACGTAGCATCTTTTTATTATTTTTGATCGTACATATCGTTATCAATAATAAAAAACCACCCGTAAGGATGGTTTAGCCATAGATGTATTGAAAGCGATTACTCCGGTTCGACTCCTGCCACTACCCAACGCTTGCTATACTTTTCCATCCGTGGATGTAGTGTTTTGGGTTGTTCGGTCAAAACGATTTTGAGTTTGCTGATCCATTCTTCAAATGAAGAAAACGATGCAAATAAGTTCGCCATCTCAGGAGTCATCAGTAGAAAATAAGGCGATTGATAGTGATCGACTAATGTACGTAATGCCGCTTCGATCGGGGTGTACTTTTTACGTTTACCGTCCCAATTTTCAACCGTAATACTTTTACGACCAGTTTCTCTTTTCCAGGCATGAAGCCGATCTTCACGTTTGTAATAAGCGGATACCGGTTCTTTGGACATGCGTTTAACCGTCAGTTCATGCAGTGGATAGAGCACCAAGCGTGTGAACTGCATATGATCCATCGTGCGTAGTGCCAGATTGAGATCGTCATCTGTTGTATGTTCAAACGAGTCGTAGTAGATTAGCGTGCCTTTGCTTTTTTCAATCACAGGTTCTTGTCCATAAGGTACAGTGGTATATGAATTGGATTTCATCAAAATGCCCCCTCATCGTAAACGGATATATTTGTATATAACCCTATTTTGTGAAATTAGACAAGTTTTAATATTGAGGTAGAATGGTAGATAGAAGTTGAATATCACCTATATGAATGGAGGATTATCATGATTAAAGGATTGTACGAAGCCTTGTTACCTGTCAAAGATATGAATAGATCGCTCGCTTTTTATGAAAAGTTAGGGCTAGAAATCGCTCATCATGGCGAAAGTTTGAGTTTTGTATGGATCGAAAAAGGGGTCAGTTGGTTAGGCTTATGGGAAGGTGAACAGGTCAATACTCCATATCATCCTTCTTTGCGTCATATTGCATTTCGCGTCGATTATGAAGATATCAAGCAAGCCAAAGAATGGTTAGAAGCCAAAGGAATCGCTGTACGTGAAGTATTTGGTTTTCAACCGATTGCGCCGATTGTATTACCGAATAGACCTCAAGCGCATACCGCTATTTATTTCGATGATCCTGATGGCAACTTATTAGAATTTATCTGTCCTATCGAATTAGACACATCGGATCAAGAACAGATGATGTATTTGCATGAATGGGAAGAATTGCAGTCCAAGCGCGGTAAAGAGTGAGCGCATTTATGAATCATGATTTTAATCAATGGTTAGAGCAGACTTTTCCGCAAATGAAGTTAGAAGTGCCTTTGTTTTATAACTTTCCTTTAGGATTACGGTTTGAATTAGGAGTACCTTATCGGGGGATTGATGATCCGACTTATTTTGAACAACTTGAGCAGCGTGCTATCTCTTTATTTGAAGCTGTATTTGCTGAAAGTGAACAAGTATGTGTAATGACTTTTACCTATCAGACTGCATTATCGGATATTGAGCATATTGAGCGCAATGAAGTTCAGGTGTTAGAAAATTATCTACAACCAGAATATGTTTCACAGGTTAGTATTCACTCTGAACAACCTGATTATGATGAAGATACAGCAGAATTAATGGGATATATTCAAAGTAAATATGTATGGTGTACGATTGGTGATCTTGATTATGCAGGTATTTTGAAAGCAATTGGTTATACTGATTTTCCAGAGCGAGAAGCTTCTTTAGTAGAAAGAGTATTTTTTATAGAACCCAAGCACCAAATCATTTTCCATATGTACGATGATCGTGGATTGGATATTGTAGGTATGCAACAAGAGTCATTACAGCGCTTGTATCACCAATATTATGATTGGCTTTTACCTTATGATTTGGAAAAGATGAATCAGGTTTTTGGTATATAAAAAAGGAGGTATTTATGAGCTATACATGGATCGGAAGTGAGCGAACTTTTTTAGATACGCCAACGACGATAGAGCAACAAGGGATACATATAGGATGGTACGGTGGCCACACAGAAGCAGGGGCGAATAAAAATGAAGATGGTTTATTCATCATGCAAAGTGAAGATGGTTCTGTCAAATTAGCTGTTCTGCTAGATGCTCATCAGACAGCAACCAGTGCAGCATTGATTGTACAGACATTGCAACAGGATGAAGCTAAACTTCAATTGATATTAGAGCATCCTGATGTATTAGACGTATTTGAAAAGTATATTGTGGACTTGTTCTCAAGTGTTGCATTTCGCCAAGCTTGTCAGCAGGTCACCGGAGAAACGTCTTGTCTAATTGTTTTGCAAAAAGAATCGTATCTATGGTGGTTCTCGGTAGGCGATTGTATAGCGTATTTGCTTCATCCCGATCTAGCTCACTGGGGACAGTATGGTCTTAATCAACGGCAATTCTACGAATGGATCGGACAGGTCAATACGTTCGATCTGGAAGTTCCTTGTTACACGATTGGCAAAAGACAACTGCGAGCAGGGCATAATATTATCGTCTTAATGACTGACGGTGTATTCGATACGCCTGATCAGTATTTTCAACGTCCTGAACATCTGTATCAAGCATTGGTCAATGATGATAAGCTCAAGCCGAATATGCAGTCGATCTTAGACCATATTCATACCCAACGCGGAAAAGATAGCGCCACCATCATAAGCTGGGAGTATAGCAATTCTCAAGCTCCACAGATGCCATCAGATATGCCCTAAATGAAGATAAGATTCAGTGATTACTACATTCTCAACTATACTAGCGAGCAAGAATGGAGATTGTGATGAACAAACGAGCAGCGGGAATTGTGTATCTATATCAAGCAGAAGTAGAAGACAATGAGCGTAAACGTCAGCTAATGACTGTTAAGAAACAGCAGAAAATCGAAGAAGAACCACAGCAAAATCCGAATTAAGTATAGTTTGAATCTTAGAGTGAGGTGGAGTACTTGCTGTTTGGTTATAAAATGAAAGACCGTTGCTATAATTGAACGGTCTTTTTAACGTGAGCTATATTATTTTGTACAAAATGATTTTAAATTAGACCAGAAAAAGCCATCCTTATACTGCCAAGGGCTTGTACTCTTATTAAATGATGACAGATACTTCGCGTGCTTGAATATCTAATTCTTGCGCAGCTGACGAAATTTTAGTGAAGTCACTCATCGCTACTTGAATCTGTTGTTGGCTTTGTTCTACAGTTGATTGTGCTTCATTTGTGCCTTTAGCGATTTTCTCAATCTCTTGAGTAATTGAATCTACACTATCACGTACTTCAATAATTGATTTTTCAACCATGGTTGATAACTTACGAACTTCTTTGGCAACCACATCGAATCCACGTCCAAATTCACCAGCATGAGCCGCTTCAATCGCTGCATTGAGCGCAAGTAAATGAGTCTGAGAAGAAATCTCACGAATCGTCTGTACAACTCCTTGAATCGATTGTGCTTGTTGTTGAAGATTAACGAGTGTATGTTTATTTTCAGCAGAGACATCTGCAATTTTGTTGATACTTTGTAGCAGTTCTTGACTACGTTGAATCCCTTTATTCGCACGTTCGCTCATACTATCCGCCATATGTTGCAGTTCAGTCACTACATGAGTCATATGATTTTGTCTTTGAGTGATATTAGTAGCAATCTTGGAGACCCCGATCACTTTCCGGGTACTATCTTCAAAAATAGGCATATACGTAGCTTCTAGCCAGATCGGCTGACCTTGAGCATCCATACGCTCGATTTTATTTTGAAAACTTTCTCCAGACAACAGGCTTTTCCAAAACAATTCGTACTGTGGACTATTTGCAAATGCAGGAAAACAAAATCTTTGATGCTCCATACCTTGCATTTCTTCGCGTGTATATCCCATCGTCCGCGCAAAAATATCATTTACATAAGCTACACGTCGATGAACATCAAACCGAATAATAGCAAGGTTATTTTCCAAAGCTTTGACGACTAAAGTATCCATTGTTTCTTGATTGTAATTTTGCACAAGTAACTCCCTCTCACAAATAAAATCATCCAATTCAGCTATTCTTTTTTTTAAAAGTAGATACGATTATAAGTAGGTATTATTTTTGGATAGAGGTAAAAAATTTATATTTATTATAATATCGACCGTTTCTAAATGTTTAATGAGCATTTAAATCATATATTTCATTAAAAGAATGACATATCGTTTGATTTGGAGGAATTATTGGAGCAAGATAAAATAGTGTAGTGATATACAGTTTATATAAAGTCATGTATACTTCATTCTCGGTCAAGTCATCTTTATTATCTAGATAGCGAAAGGACGTTACATATATAATGACAACAGCAGATCAGAATCAACAAGCACAAGAGCAAATCATTCAGGACACAGCACAATTTGTGCAATCTGTTCTTGGTGAAGATACCAGTGGTCATGATTGGTGGCATATCCATAGGGTGGTACAAATGACAGAACGGATTACAGCGGCTGAAGGAGCTAATCGATTCATTACAGTAATGGCGGCTTTACTTCATGATGTAGCTGATGAGAAGTTAAATGATTCCAAAGAAGCAGGTATGCGTAAAGTGACCGACTGGTTAGAGACTCAACCAATCGATGAACAAGATACAGAACATATTGTGGATATTATTGCTACGATGTCTTACAACGGAGGAAATAATCCTCCTGTGCGTACACTGGAAGGACAGATTGTACAAGATGCGGATCGCTTGGATGCGATTGGAGCGATGTCTATTGCGCGTGTCTTTGTGTATTCAGGGCATACGGGTCGTCCGATTCATGATCCAGCTATTCCGGTACGTACATCCATGACACCTGAACAATATCGCAATGAGAAGAGTACAGCGATCAATCATTTTCATGAAAAATTACTCAAATTAAAAGATAAGATCAATACGCCTGCTGCCCGTATTATAGCCGAAGAGCGTCACCGCTATATGCAAGAGTATGTAGATCGTTTTTATAAAGAATGGAATGGCGAAATCTAAATGTAGACATCCTATACAAAGACTTGTGCAAAGAGAATAACCTTTCACAGGTCTTTTTGTATACACAACGATATAGGCAAAAGATCATGTACACTACTGATGTCGCTCGGTTGTTCTGTTCTTTATGAAACGGTATACTGGAAAGTAAGATCTTACCGAAAATTGATATTAAATTCTATGTGTATTTACTGAAGTGCTACTTTGTTACAATACCTACTTCTAGCTGATATTATTCTTGGGAGATGGATAGTTAAAGAGATCAATCTACAAGAAATACTACACCAAGGAGAGATGCAACATGAAACGTTTTTTTGATGAATTAGGAGAACCATATAGTTTCTGGTATTCATTACATCATGGCAAACCTGTACTGGTAGAGTGCCCCAAATGTGCAGGCCCTGCCTCTATCACCGATAATGAATCAATCGAAATGCAATGTTCTCATTGTTTTTATAGTCAAACGTATCAAATAGACTATGATTATACAGCAAGCGGTGTATGTACCTTTTGTGAGCGCTGGTTTAATGAGTCAGTCACAGATAAAGGACAGCATCATCATAAAAATGTACATATTCGCTGTCCGTATTGTCAGACCACTAATCAAGTACCTCTCAACAAGAAAACATCCAACCGATATTCTTTGGGATTTGAGATTAGAGATGGGAAAGATCCATTGTTTCAACTGAACCTATATTTGCTGACCCATTATCGGGGCAAATTAATCTGGGCACTCAATCATGAACATTTAAATTATCTGATTGATTATATTTCGGCTGATCTACGGGTTAAGCCTTCTCTGTATATTAAGCGTCATGCGTCTTATCGATTACCCAAGTATATGAAAGACGCTAAAAATAGAGATGGAATCGTCAAAGCGTTACACAAGTTACAGCATAAGTACGAACATACCCATAGTATGGTGTGATGCTATTTGCCCAAAGAGGAGGAATATTCTATGAATCCACATCAACAGCACATCGTTGATTTGCATGAAAAAGGAGAATTACAGCATGCTCAATTTGATCATTTTGTAGAGCTGTTGCCTGTGATGAATAAGATTGAAAATCAATGGTTATATCTCAATGTGAAGAAATGGGAACAGAATCCGCTGGCTACACCTATTTATTATTTTAATGAAGATTGGCTCAATGAATTGGAGTATCAAGGTGGAACCATTACCAACGCTCGTGAGGATATTTTTCCGGATTGGGTAGATGATCATGCGATACAGACATGGTTAGAATTAGCGACGTTTGAAGATATTATTGATATTTTGAGCAATACCGGGCAGACACCAACACCTGAAATGATGGTGATTGCGATTAATTATTATTATGAATACGATGCTTTTCTAGAATATGATGACGTGGTCGCTAGAATGGATAATCATTAATATTATTGAAGGAGTTGTATGGTATGAGTGAATCAGATACATATCGGTTTCAAGTAAATCTTAGTGGAATGATCAATATTTTATCCAATCATTTGTATAGTAATCCCAAAGTGTTTTTACGTGAAGTATTGCAGAATGCAGTTGATGCTGTAACCGCTCGTTCTCAGCAAGATCCTACGTATCAAGGAAGTATCCATCTTGAATTAACCGGTACAGGTGCTGGGTCGACATTGATGATCGAAGACGATGGAATTGGCTTAACTAGAGAAGATGTGCATGAGTTTTTGGCAATGATCGGTCAATCGTCTAAGCGTGGTGGAGCAGATGCGTTTACACAAGAGACCTCATTTATCGGACGATTCGGGATTGGATTGTTATCTTGTTTTATGGTCAGTGATGAGATTGTGATGGTGACTCAATCTGCCAAAGGTGGCAAAGCACTAGAATGGCGTGGTAATCCAGATGGTACATATCATATTCGTGAGTTAGAGACAGAGTTATCTCCAGGAACCAAAGTATATTTACGTTGTAAGCCTGATTGTGAAATGTATTATGAATCGGAGTTGTTACAACAATGGATCTATGATTATGGTGCGCTATTGCCATACCCGATTACATTCCGTGATGAACAGACTCAGCGTATTGTGAACGATCAGCGTCCGTTATGGTTAGATGATCCAGAGCGAGCACGTGGGCATCGTGAAGAAGTATTGCAATTGGGACAACGTTTACTAGGAGAGAAGTTTCAAGATTATATCCCTTTGAAGACTGCTTCTGGACGCACAGGTGGGATTGCGTTTATTTTGCCACACTCGGTCAATCTGAATGTTAAAAAATCCAATCGTGTGTATCTCAAATATATGTTGGTGTCAGAAAAAGCAGAAAACATTTTGCCAGACTGGGCGTTTTTTGTGAAAAGTATCATCTGGACCGATGAGTTACAGCCGACAGCATCTCGTGAACATTTTTATGAAAATGAGAAGCTGGAACAAGTACGTCAGGAGTTAGGAGATAGTATTCGTGCTGAATTGTTACGGATGGCTGAATACGATCCTGATCGACTGCAACGGATTATTCAATTACATGCATTATCGATGAAAGCTCTGGCGGTTGAAGATACATCCTTTTTCCAGATTATCTATCGCTGGTTGCCTTTTGAGACAACATACGGTCGCCGTAAAGTGCATGAATTAATGGCAGATGGACAGAAGATGTATTATACGACAAGTCTGGATGAATATCGTCAGATTACACATGTGGCTTCTGCTCAATCATTGTTAGTGGTCAATGGTGGTTATGTGTATGATGCCGAACTGATTGCTTTACTTCCTGAAGTGTGTGCAGAAGCGCAGACAGAGCGCTTGATTCCAGAAGATGTGTCGCTTGCTTTTACCGATATTACCGCAGATGAACGTAAGCAGTATTATGAAGCTGTTCGCTATGCGGATGTGGCTTTGCAACGATTCCGCTGTCAGATTCAACTTAAACGGTTCAAGCCGGAAGATTTGCCAGCATTATTTACTTTGTCGCAAGAAGCTTCTGATCTGCGCTCGATTGAAACATCCAAATCAGTCAGTCCGCTAGCATTAACTTCGGTCTTGCAGAGCTTAAGTTCTTCGCTACAAGAATCTGCTTATTCGACACTGTATCTGAATATTAACAATTCGGTCGTAGAACGTATTTTCCAAGCCAAAAACGAAAGTATGATCGTTGTGGCTATTGAGATGTTATATGTAAATGCATTAATGATGGGACATTACCCGATGAACAGACAAGAGATGCAAGTATTAAATCAAGGAATTGTTCGCTTTTTGGATTGGGGATTATCGGCGAATAACGATCAAGGAGGACATACGGAATGAATCATCAACCAGAACAGATAAATCCAGATTTTGAAGATATTATGGATCAAGCTTATAGTTTACCAAATGGACGAGCCAAGATTGCTTTATTAGAAGAAGCGATTCGGATTGCAGATAGTCTTGGTGATGTTGAACAGGGCTATAGTGCACGTGAAGAATTAGTAGAAACATGTACTTTTAGCGGTCATCCGATGAAAGCACTGGTTGCATTCTCATGGTTACTTGGACAATTTGATCAACAACCGGATGAATACGATGATTTTACATTATTATGGTCTTACAAATGGATTCTAGATTCGATTGCTTCGTTTCCAGAAATTAACCGGGCACAAATTGAAGAATTGCTAGCTGATATGCGTAGACGTTACGAACAATTCGGATACAGTGAGCGTTCTTATTATTACTATCGCTTTTCACTACTCAAAGATTATGGTGAAGTAGAAGAAGCTCAACAATTTTTGGATAAGACCAAAGCGATGGATCGTGATGAGATGAGCGATTGTGAAGCATGTGAACAACATCAATTTGTAGAGTTTGAAGTGATGAAAGGCAATGACGAGCAGATTATTCGCACAGCTAGACCTATTTTGAGAGGTCGAATGACATGTGGCGAAGTTCCTCATCTGACATTATCGAAAGTGTTAATGCCATTGTATCGTCTGGGCAAATTAGAAGAAGCAGAGAAATATCAAAAACAAGGCTATCGCCTGATCAAAGGCAATCGTGACTTTGTACTTCATTCAGGTGAGCATATGTATTACCTGTTAAATATCGATCTTTTGCAGGCTTTGGAAGTATTTGAACAATGGGTTGGATTATCTTTGGATCATGAGAATCCGCGTGATAAGATGATGTTTAATGCGTATGCGGTTGTCCTGTTCAAGCGTCTGGTTGCTGATGGCAATGTGACATCTGTCAAATTACCAGCTGGCTATCCCTATCCAGAAGAAGCTAATGATTTGCCAGCTATAGCGAGTCGTCTAGAACAAATGGCACTAGAAACAGCAGGGCGATTAGATCAGCGCAATGGTAACAGCTATTATACGACGTTGATTCAGCAATTATAAATCAGGCTATTATTTACAAGTTAGATACATTCGTTCGTATTGCAGATACATGTTCTCTATATACTAAACCTAACGAATCATTGACAAAGAGGAGAGAACAGAGAATGAATAGGTCTACACGTAAAAATAACGATAACCAACAATGGAGTCGATTGCAGATATCATCAGGTCTATGGAAAATCAGTCTATTGATCGTAGGCTTGATGATCGTAGCAGGGTGTGGTAATTCTCAGCAACAAGCAACACCTACAACTTCTGGATCCACGACTCCATCTGACAATAATATTGTAGAACCGTCGGTCACAGCGTCTACACCGGCGACAGCAGAGCCACAATCTTCAGAAGAGACTATTCCCGAACAGTCAACACAAAGTGAAGATACAGACGATACAGATCCCTTTTCAGGAACAACAATTCTCAAAGCTGCTAAAGAAGGCACATTGCCTGATTTGCCTAAAGGTCTAGCATTAGGATCAAGCCGTGAGACATTATTTCAATTAAAAGGGAAGCCAGAATTAGGTGATACGGATGTTCCAATGTTGAGTTATGGTACATTCGATGTGGCTTTCGATGGAAAAGACAAAATAGTGGAACTCACATCTAGTGCAGACGCTTATAAAAAGTTGAAAATGGATACTATTATCACTGAATTGGGTAAGCCTGATGAAAAAAATGATACGTCTAAAGATGTAGCTTATACAGCAGAAGCTACATATCAACTGACCAATCAAGATATTCCTAAGTATTTTCTTGTCTTTTCGTATCATACTCAAACTCAAAAGATACAATATGTTCGGTTGTATGAAGAGATTCAGTAATACACAAATAAGCAACATATAGATATAGAAAGGCACTCTTTACGAGTGTCTTTTTGTTTTGATTATAAATTGTTAAATCAACAGATAAAGAGTCAGTCGATTTCAATTGCCCCTCGATCTCAAATAAAAGTCGACTTTCCAATGAAGCCTGCTAAAATAGAATTATACATGGTAAAAAATGGGGAGTACTTTCCAGTAGGACTAAATCAATCTGGACAGTATTCACTACCTGAAAAGTCTGATGATGATGTGCAGTATGCACTTTCTGCAACATGGAATAAAGATAACAACAGTCAGTATTATTTTGGCGTGCATATTCGTTAAGCTCAAAAAGGATCTTATTTTGTCAAAGGAGGATTTTAAATGAATTATAGTCAACGACTTCAGAATCTGGTGTTGCATTTTCAGACCGAATTGAATCGTATTCCTCAAGACGAATTCAGCGCCAAAGCGCATCCTGCCAAATGGTCTAAAAAAGAAATTGTGGGTCACTTGTGTGATTCGGCTGCGAATAATTATATACGCTTTGTCAAAATAGCTCTGTCGGATTATCCGATTCCACTGGAAGGATATGATCAAGATCGCTGGGTAGAACTGAATGATTATCATAATAGTTATGATCCATATGATGTGATTCAGCTCTGGATCAATCGTAATGTTCAGATTGCTACTGTACTGGCACAGATTCCAGAAGAAGATTATACCAAAGAAGGTATTTTGCCTTCCGGTGAAAGTGCGACACTCGACTGGTTAGCTGCGGATTATATTGAACATATGATTCATCATTTCCGTCAGATTCTTGGTAATGAACGCATTGAGACGATGATTAACCAAAGTAAAAAGTCCAAAGTTGAACATAGTTAAATAACATAGTATATTCATACAGATCATATTCCTACTGTCATACAGGGATATGATCTATTTGCATTTATTTGATAAGGAAAGTAGGTTATACATACGATGATCTCTGTGATTAAAGAATTGAAAGTAGAGGAACTTGAACCTTTGGTGCTCCAAAGTGAACAAGAAGGATTTAGACATATCCGTCGGTTGGTTAACGAATATCAGTCAGGAGAAAATACATTTTCAGGTCAAGGCGAAGCACTGTATATTGCCCACGAACAAGAGCAGATTGTCGGTGTCATTGGACTGAATCAAGATCCTTTTTCCGATCAATCTACAGGTCGTGTACGCCGATTGTATGTTCATCCAGACTATCGTCATCTAGGAATTGGTACGCAATTGGTGCAAAAAGTGACTTCTGAAGCAAACAAGTTCTATAATATACTGGTACTGCGTGCAGATAGTGAGCAAGCCAGTCAGTTCTATCTAGCGCTAGGATTTAAGCCAGATTCTCATGATCCACATCGTACTCATTACAAAGTATTATAATGTTCTCACATGTATAGGAGCTGATTCTGTTTTGCCGAAACAAAGAAAAAAATGGATTTTGATATTGATCTTTTTTGCACTGATTTTGAGTATGGTGGCTACTGTCCCAAGTGAAAAGTCTTATAATCAATGGTTAGCCACTCAATACAATCTAAAGTGTACAAGTGATACAGTAACGAGAGATTGTAGTATTAATGGACAAGCGATTGAATGGAAAGACAAAACAGAACGTCATTTGTTTCTTTATAAAAAAACGACAGATGAATACTCGACCAATAAAGGAAATTTGACGATCAAATCGTTAGGAATATTTGGTCATTACTTTGATATATCTTCCTCATAAAGCTGTATATATTAGAGCGTTTACACTGCGTTGATATTTTCTATTTTTATTTACACAAATCTGGATTGACAACGATAGTTCTCCCCCTTAAAATGACGATAAGCCACATTGGCGAAGTTGAAATGAAGAGAGGGGACTATCATGCTGCAAGTCATCCGTAGAGTGCTGGAATGGTTGTTTGTCGATAACAAACAGGTATATCAATTCAGTGATGTGTTTTGTGAAGATAGCGGGTTTGTCGTCTATATTCCTGAACAGAAATAGCAGGTAGTCTATAATCGTCTTATCAATCGATAAGCCATATGATTTTTTTGAGAATCAGCCGCAAGCATAGATGAGTGATCATCTAAGTATTGCGGCTTTTGTAATGCTTTCTAAACATACGTATAATGAAGATATATTTAACCTACTCATACACAGAAGGGGATTATGTACATGTCAGAATTACAAAAAGCTACATTTGCCGGAGGATGTTTCTGGTGCATGGTTACTCCATTCGAAGAATTACCAGGTATTCATGGAATCGTATCTGGATATACAGGTGGGCATATCAAAAATCCAACGTACGAACAAGTCAAAACAGGCAATACCGGTCATTATGAAGTCGTTGAAATTACATTTGATCCGTCATTATTTGCTTACGAGAAATTGTTAGAATTGTACTGGCCACAGACCGATCCAACCGATGATGGCGGACAGTTCCAAGATCGTGGAACACAGTATCGTACCGCTATTTTTTATCATAATGAAGAACAGCAAGAATTAGCACTTCAGTCCAAAGTAGAACTGGCAGCAAGTGGTCGATTTACACAACCGATTGTCACTGAAATTTTGCCTGCATCTGTGTTCTATCCTGCTGAAGAATATCATCAAGATTATCACAAAAAGAATCCAAAACATTATAAAGAAGATCGTGAGCAATCCGGTCGGGACGAATTTATTGATAGCAACTGGCAACAGTCTTAAAATAGCAAGAGTAGAGGAGAATAGATAATGAAAAAGTTACGTTCACTGTTTGGTAAAAAGTCAGATGACACGAATGAATCTCATGAAGAGTCTACACCAAAGACTTCCACTTCTCCAACAGAGTCTGCTACAGAACCACAGAAAGTGAATCTAGCCAATCCTGAATTTCAAGAAATGGATCGGTTGCGTGAATTGTTTCAACAAGAGAAATTTAGTGAAGTTTTGCAAGAAGTTGAAC
This sequence comes from Paenibacillus sp. CFBP13512, assembly GCF_005233705.1. Classification (NCBI taxonomy): domain Bacteria; kingdom Bacillati; phylum Bacillota; class Bacilli; order Caryophanales; family Paenibacillaceae; genus Paenibacillus; species Paenibacillus sp. CFBP13512. The sequence continues at coordinate 135,901 of NZ_QGAD01000004.1, forward strand.
CTTATCGTTCCTCTCTAGATACGTATGTGGTGAAAGAAGCGTATGGTTTGACTGCTTTGTCTTATTTTCGATTAGAGCAATATGAACAAGCACGAGCTACATTTGAATGGTTATGCAATGAGTATGGAGATATCAATGATTGGTTTAATTTAATGACTTCGGCTATTCTGGCAGGTAAAATCGATCAGGGCATGGAAGCTTATACACAAGCCAAAGAATTACGTGCACACGCTGAAAATGATGAAGGTGTACCTATTCCGCAGATGATGTACTATGCTTGCCGTGCACTTGCAGATGCTAAGGAATATGATCGTGCATTTAAAGTATTAAATGAATTAGTTGATATCCATAAGCAACTTCATATTACAGATGATACGTTCTTATATATGCGTGGAGTGCCTATGTTACCTCATACGATGGAAGCCGCCAAAATTATTTTAACAGCTCGCAAAGATAAAATGGATATTGATACATGGTTTGCGATGTTAGATGCTTCGCTGGATGAAGAAGGCAGAGAAATAGCACGACAGACCAAACAGCAAATTATAGCTGTTCAATAAGGAGCAAAGGTGGATGAGCTATATCACTGAACTAAGAGCAGTTGTAGGAAGCAGACCTCTTATTATGGCTGGTGCTACTGTTATATTAGTAAATGATCAACAACAGATCCTTTTGCAAAAGCGTGTAGATAATCATTGCTGGGGATTACCCGGTGGAAGTATGGAACTTGGCGAGACATTAGAACAAGTCGCTAAGCGAGAACTAGAAGAAGAAACAGGTTTGGTAGCTGTGCATTTGCAGCTACTGGATATTTTCTCCGGCCCTGATCTATATTATCAATATCCGCATGGGGATGAAGTCTATAATGTTGTAGCAGCTTACGTATGTAGAGAGTATACAGGTTCACTTCAAGCGCAATGTTCTGAAGTCCAAGAATTACAATTTTTTGACCTTTTTGTATTACCACAGATGATCAATCCACCTGATCGTCCTATTATTCAATCTTTTACGCAATCATTTCTAGGAAGTGATCGTGATGCTGTCACCGAAAGGAATCCAAACGATTGAAAAAAACCATTATCGTATTGTTGCTTATTGTATTGGTTGGATGTGAAAATCAGTCTACTCCCACACAACCGGTAACAGCTAAAGTCATTCGAACACCTGATCGACCTGTAACCAATACTACTGAGGCACCCACTTCAGAAAAAGGATTAACCACAGATCTGATCGAACAGTATGAAGCCAAAGAAGCTACAAAAAAAGCGAAAAAACAACAGAAAATGATCCAATTACATGTTGTACCGAATACCGATGCTGAATATCAAAAGTTACAAGCACAGACATGGGATAATATCGTTATCGCGAAAGTGAATATAAATCAGCAAAAAGTAAGTACCGTGCGAACATGGATCGATCATTATCGTAATGGACAGTTCAAAGAACAAATGCTGTATAACAATTTTGCTATTCCAGACGGAGAAAAAGAAATGTCGATTCATTCTTATTCTAAAAGAGAAGATGATCGCCATGAGACGGTTGTGATTATGATTCAAGTGGGATTAAATTCTACCAGCTTAGAGTATACATATCTTCCAGTACATGCTTCTACATCCATGTCGAGTACCTTGTTGGATCAGCGATCAATTCCGATCAACACGACGGTTGATCTTTCTATGCGTGTCAACAATGATGGTCAACACACTATGACAAGTAGCAATCTAGCTGAAACGATCAAAAATAACAAAGAAGTATTTGTGTTACGTGCCAAATGGGTGGGGTTGTCCAAATGAATCATTCCCACCTATAATGGACAAGTCATCCGTAGAACGATGATGTAGAGGGGTTATTTATATTTTAGACAGAAAAGAGATGATCGTATGGCGTTAAACAATCCAGCACTTAGTGAAAAAGCATTTTCGGATTTTAAAGAAAGTGATTTTAAAGCAGGAGCAATGACGGTTGGCGGTACTGTTGGAAAAACAATGGTACTTCTTGCTTTGCTAATGGTTGCAGCAGTGTACACATGGTATTTGTATTATCAAGGACAAGATGTGACTGGTTTTCTGATCGTAGGTTTGATCGGTAGTCTGGTGACTTCGCTAATTACTATTTTTTTCAAAAGAGCAGCCTTTGTAACAGCACCTTTATATGTGATTTTGAATGGATTAATGTTAGGGGCAATCTCGGCGTGGACCGATTATAGTTATCCGGGAATTGTTATCAATGCGATTCTGATTACGGTAGGGACATTATTCTTGATGCTAGCTATTTATACATTACGTATTATCAAAGTCACACCAGGATTTACACTTGGCATCGTGATTTGTACGGCTTCAATTGCACTTGTTTATCTAATTGATATTATTTTAGGATTTTTTGGAATCAGTGTACCGTTTATTCATGAAACCGGTTGGATCGGCATCGGGATTAGCTTATTTATCGTAGCGATTGCTGCACTGAACTTATTGCTAGACTTTCACTTCATTGAGACTGAAGCTCAATCAGGTGCACCTAAGTATATGGAATGGTATGCAGCCTTTGGTCTAATGGTGACCTTGATCTGGTTGTATATGGAAATTCTACGTTTGTTATCTAAGCTGAATAGTCGTAACTAACGGGTAGGTAAATCTAAAGTCTTGTTCCTGATCGTAGGAGCAAGACTTTTTGTATTGTTCAGTTGAATGAAAGAGCGAACACCTTTATACTAAATCAAACCCATTATGGGTAGTGCCCAATTATTTATATAGTGCTATAAGGAAAAGATATGGAGGAGTGATGTGATGATATTAGAGGTAGCTATTTTACAAGTAAAAGCAGGTCAAACCGAAGATTTTGAGCAAAGTTTCCGTCAAGCTTCTCAGATTATATCTGGTATGAAAGGGTACATATCACATGAGTTACAATGTTACCTTGAAGTTGACAATCAATACATATTGTTAGTCCGTTGGCAGACACTAGCCGATCATACTGAAGGATTCCGCGGATCAGCAGAATATCAGGAGTGGAAGCAATTACTTCATCATTACTATGATCCATTCCCGACGGTACATCATTATAAAACCGTAGAATCTTCTCAATCCCTATAATCAAAGGAGTGTTATATCTATGGTTCGTATAGAACAAGTTCTGCCTACTGATCAGCATTTGAGAAGATTAATTCTGGCATTAGATAAAGATCTACTACAGCGGTATGATGAAGAAAATATTTATACAATTGATCTGGATCATCCTGATACCCTTAAAACTACTTTTATGGTGGCTTATGTAGATGATACACCGGCAGGTTGTGGTGCTATTCGTTCATTGGATGCAGACAGTGTAGAATTGAAACGATTTTTCGTCGACTCTACATATCGTAGACAAGGGATTGCTGGTAAAATGCTACAAGCATTAGAGCAGAGAGCGATTGAACAGGGTTGTCAATGGATTCGCTTGGAGACAGGTGCAGAACAATTTGAAGCGACAGCTTTTTACGAACGCAATGGTTATTATCGTATTCCTGTCTTTGCGGATTATAAAGATGATGGTATTAGTTTATGCTATGAGAAAAAGCTTGATTTGGATAAATAAATACTATTCTAGCGCTTTACCTGAACTTTACACAATACAGACTCCACGCTAACAATCATCGCCTATATTTAAATCGATGGGTATGACACGCCATACATAGCGTAATCGCGACAAGGAGCAGATGAAATGTTGAAGAACATAGGTAAAACGGCTTTATTGATGGCAGGAATCAGTATTACAGCAGCGGTAGCGAGTCCGCTGGTACATGCAGCAGAAGGTTCATCCGTTCCGCTTAGACAATCGATCGAGGCTATCGGTGGCAAAATGTACTGGGACGGAGAAGATAAAGCAGCCTTTTTCCAATTGAAAAATGGAATTACAGGTTCGATTACAGTGGGTGAGAAGAAATACCGACTGGCTGGCAAAAGTGGCGTATTGGAACAAGCTGCTCATTTACAACAGGGAGCTACCTATATTCCACAAAGCTTGCTGACAATGATCACTGCTGAAAATGCCAAATTCAATGATCCTGCTGATGCTATCCCTGTATTTTCGGTTCAGCCTACAGGCGAGACAGCTGCTGTAGAGTCAGGTGAAGATGCAGCAGATGATCCAGCGATCTGGCTTGATCCATCCAACGCAGCCAACAGCAAGATTATTGCTACGAACAAAGGCGGAGGCATGTTGGTCTATGATCTGAAAGGCAAAGAGTTACAATCTTATCCTACAGGTAAAATGAACAATACCGACCTTCGTTACGATTTTCCATTGAACGGTAAAAAAGTGGATATTGTTGGTGCGACCAATCGTTCAAGCAATACGATTGATATCTTTTCGTTTAATGGTCAAACAGGCGCACTTCAAAATATCCTTGCTACACCAATCAAATCCAAAATGGGTGAAGTATACGGATTTAGCTTGTACCATAGTGTAAAAACAAACAAATACTATGCGCTTGTTTTGGGTAAAGAAGGCGAATTCGAACAATATGAATTAATGGATAATGGTAAAGGCAAAGTAAAAGGATCATTGGTACGTCAATTCAAGCTGGATACGCAATCAGAAGGTATGGTTGCTGATGATGAATATGGCACATTATATATTGCTGAAGAAGATGCAGCGATCTGGAAATACAGTGCAGAACCTGATGGTGGTACCAAAGCTTTAGGCACAGTTGATGTTGCAGATGGTCGTCGTCTCCATGATGATATCGAAGGGTTAACCCTTTATTATGGTGCAGATGGAACAGGTTACTTGATGGCTTCAAGTCAAGGTAATAACACGTATGCTGTCTATGATCGCCAGAATAACAATGCATACATCGCTAACTTTACGATTAACGATGGTAAAGGTATCGATGGCACGACAGAAACCGATGGTATTGATGTATTAGGTGCGAATATGGGTAGCCAGTATCCGTATGGTGTATTTATTGCTCAAGATGATGAGAATTTGCAAAATGGCAAAAAGCTTAATCAAAACTTCAAGCTTGTACCATGGCAGTCGATTGATGCAGGTCTACATGAAGGTGTAGAGATGACGACCAACACTAGCCCTGATCCACGAAAATTAGAAAATCGTCAATAAGGTATACATGTATCGCCATACACTGATTTATTAAATAGTTGTAGGCTTTATTTCTACACATACAGACAAAAGTATCTTTTAAGATGCTGTTGTCTGTATTTTTTATATATTATCTATACCCATTTCACTTCAAAGCAGATATAATCTTCAGATATAAAAAAGATAGGAGTGAGGAACCGTGTGGGGAATCGAACATTATTGGATTTTTATTTTGTCTAGTATTTTGCTCAATATAACACCGGGCAGTGATACGATTTATATTTTAAGTCGTAGTATTTTTCAAGGGAAAAAGGCAGGGATCATGTCAGTATATGGTATTGTCTCAGGTTCATTAGTACATACATTACTTGCGGGTCTTGGACTTTCTCTTATTCTTATGCAATCTGCGCTTGCTTTTAATATTGTTAAATGGATTGGGGCTGCCTATCTGATCTGGTTGGGTGTTCGTTCGATTATGGCTCGGCACGAAGATAAACCATCGATGCAAGCTGTAGAGTCACAAAGCAATCGTAAAGTGTATTTGCAAGGCATGATGACCAATGTACTGAATCCCAAAGTTGCGCTGTTTTATTTAGCGTTTATCCCTCAATTTGTCAGCCCTGAACAGACGTATGGAGCGGTTCCTTTTATCCTGCTCGGACTTACTTTTAGCACGACCGGAATACTATGGTGTATGTTATTGGTTCTGTTTTCTAGTAAAATGGCAAAGCGTCTTCAATCCAGTCGTATCTCTACATATATGAACAAGATTACAGGTAGTATTTTTATATTATTAGGTCTGAATCTGTTACGTACTTCGCGTAATGTTTCATCGTAATTCTTTATCATTTTGAAAAAAATAAAGCCGTCTCTACCTACATAGGAGAGATGGCTTTATTTGGATGTCACGGATTGAGTAGATAGGTGTGCGTTTAGCCAATGAATCACATTTGCAGTCACTTCATCACGATTGGTATCATTTAGCGTCTCATGTCGGCTGTCTGGATACAAATCGAGCTTCACATCTTCTAACCCCAACTGAAGATATTGTTGATACAACTGCTTGACCCCTTTACCATATTGTCCGACAGGATCACGTTCACCGCTAAATAAATACACAGGCTTATTCGGTGGAATACGCTTCATATGATCGGGTTGATGAATCTCTAACAACAATTCAAAAAAGTGAACATAAAAACGAACAGAAGGTAACTTCCCACAAAGTGGATCATTCATAAATAAAGATACTTCTTCAGGATCACGTGATAACCAATCAAACGTTTTACGTGGACGTGGGAGCCCTTTATTGTATGAAGCAAACACAATGATATTTAACAATAGACTACGATGTACTTGTCCACGCAGTCGTTGCTGAAGATGAGCAATCTGCTTACCTACACGGAGTAGATTACGCTTTCCATTTGTACCGGACAACATAAATCCATCATACAGATCAGGTTGCTCATACATCACCTTTTGAATAATAAAAGAACCCATACTATGTCCCATAATGAAAAGAGGCATATTCGGATGATGATCTCGAATCCATTCAGATAATTGCATCACATTCTGAGTCATCCAATAAAATCCGTTATCTCCTGGATCGCCTAAATATTCAGGCCCTGAAGCCGTTAATCCATGTCCACGTTGATCATGAGCATAGACTATAAATCCTTGCTCAGTTAGCGATTCTGCAAATCGTTTGTATCGTTTGGCAGTTTCAGACATGCCATGAGTAATCTGAACAATTCCGCGTAAAGGTCGGTGATTCTCATCATCTTCTGGAAGCCATTCATATACATGGACAGCTACATTTTCAGGATCAGTCATTTTAAATGTACGCTCTAGCATCGTATTCCTCCTTGCAAATAACCTGTACAAATCTACATGATTGATGTAGGTCTGTACAGGTCTATTGTTGTCTCATTTCGAACTTATAATCTAACTAATGTTAACCATTTATTCCCATTATTGAATCAAAGCTAACTAGAACTGTTCTGTCTTTTTAAGGCAAATAAGAACGAATAACCGTGCAATGACCATCTAATGTGTAGTCGCCTAGATTAGCAGGTAATAAGAAACATTGTCCACCTTTGACAGGGACACTTTCATTGCCCCATGCAATCGAACCTTCACCATCAGCGATGACTAGAATAGTAAAACTTTCTGCGGTTGTTGATAATGACCAAGCACCATCTACGACCCCTTTTTCAACAATAAAGTAAGGAGAAGCAGCGAGTTCTAACCATTCTCCAGCTGTAAGACCATCTGTTTTCATCGTCGTTGCGCCAGCGCCTTCATAAGCGATGACATTGAGTGAATCTTCAATATGGAGTTCACGAGGTTTACCATCTAATCCAGGACGATCATAATCGTATAAACGATACGTTGTATCTGAATTTTGTTGGATTTCAGCAACCAGTACTCCTGCGCACAAAGCATGTACAGTACCGGCAGGAATATAGAATGTATCGCCTGCTTCTACCGAAACCTCTTGCAATGTATCTGTAATTTTATTATTCTCAATCGCTTCTGCTAAGGATTCACGAGTCACGCCTTCTTTAAGACCGTAAATGATCTTAGCACCCGGCTTCGCCGCAAGCACATACCACATTTCTGTTTTGCCGAGTTCCCCTTTAGGAAGCCCTGCATAATCATCTGTAGGATGAACCTGAACAGAAAGGTCGTCATTACAATCCAATAGTTTGATCAATAATGGAAAACGTCCGTTGACTTCAGATACACCTTTGGTGCCGAACCAATCGCGTCCGAATCGTTGTCCAAGTTCAGTTAAGCTTACACCATCTAATTCGCCACCGATAACAGAAGTGGTACCATTCGGGTGATCTGCGATCATCCAGCCTTCACCGATCACGCCTTCAGGAATATCCCAGCCAAATTGTTCAAGGGCACGTCCGCCCCACACACGTTCTTTAAATTCCGGTTGAAATTGAAGCGGGTATGGATTAGTCATTATTATCTCTCCTTCAAGTGTAATAGGTATACAACTGTTCTATGTATCCCATGCCGTCTGTGTCTCCAAGCGGTCTGTTTCTATCTTAACGTGACGATTGGAAAAATTCCAGACGCTCTCCATCAGGACCACTAAAGAAAAAGTAGCGACTGCCATTAGGAAGAGTGGTAATCTCTGCATCTAATTCTTGCAAATTTAAGGCTTGAATTCGTACATATTCTTGTTCAATATCATCTACTGCAAAAGCCACATGGTGTACTTTGCCTTCATTAGCGAGCTCACCTGTGTATCCTTCAACCAATTCGATTTCCGTTTGCGATTGATCTGGAAAAGCAAGAAAAGCGAGTTTGATATGCTCATCGATATGTCCAGCATTTTCGAGATGTTTCAAACCTATAACATCTTCATAAAAAGCAATCGACACCTCGATCGATTTTACCATAATACCTACATGCTCTAGTTTGCGTACAGCCATCAATACTCACTCCTTCAATATAATGTTACTTCCAATACAGCAGTGGATACTTATTCATGGTGTTGATGATCCTTTTTTCTCAATCGCAATGAGATAAGGTGCATCTTGCCGTTGCAATTGTCGATAAATAATCGATTGTGCTACAGCGACAGGCAGAGAAGAAGCCCAAGCTTGCACAGCCTCTGCTTCTTCTGCTCCGCCAGCATGTCCGGGATAGAGAACAATCGTGAGTATTCCCCGAATAGCTAATAAGTCAAAAGCAGAAGCCAAAGCCGTCAATGTTGAATCTGGTTCAGTAATAATACTCAGATCCCCTGTAGGCAGATACCCAAGATTAAACATGATCACTTGAATCTTACCATGCTGAGCTTCAGGAATATACTGGCTCATTGTAGCATGACTATCCAGAATCAATTGCACAGAAGCAAGCTTAGCTTGGTCTTCCTTATCTAAACGCTCCTGTGTACGATCCAGTGCATCTTGTTGAATATCAAAGCTAAATACCTGTCCACGTCTTCCAGCGGCTTTAGCAAGCATCAGCGTGTCTACACCTGTGCCAGCAGTCGCATCAATCGCATAACCTGAATGAGCATCCAGACGTTCCAATACTAATTTATGAGCATAACTTAAAACAGATAGAAATCCCATATCAAAGTGCTCTCCAATATTTGCTTTGCCATGTGTCCCGTTGCTTCAATTCATCATCAATCCCGTTAAGCACTTCCCATTTTCGCAAACTCCACATCGGACCGATCAATAGATCACGAGGTGCGTCTCCTGTAAGACGATGCACGATCATCTCTGGTGGTAAAATTTCAAGGGTATCTACGATCAACTTAATATATTCGTCTTTTTCCAAAAAGCGTAATAATCCCGCTTCATACTGCTTAACCATCGGTGTTTTGCGCATAAGATGGAGCAGGTGAATTTTGATACCTTGTACATCCATTTGGGCTACAGCACGACCTGTATCTAACATCATCTCATGCGTTTCTTGAGGCAGTCCGTATATAATATGAGCACAGACACGAATACCACGAGCACGTAACTTGGCGACCGCTTCTTCATAACATTGGCTATCATGAGCACGATTGATTAGCTCTGAAGTAGACTCATGAATCGTTTGTAATCCCATTTCGACCCATAGATAAGTACGTTCATTCAATTCAGCCAAATAATCGACTACATCATCAGGTAGACAATCAGGACGAGTCGCTATTGATAATCCGACCACACCTGGTTGCTGCAAAATAATTTCAAAGTACTCACGTAATTGTTCGACAGGAGCATATGTATTTGTATACGCCTGAAAATAACCAATATACTGAGCATGAGGCCATTTCTGATGCTGACGATCACGAATATGATTAAATTGAGTGACCAGATCATCACGACGACTGCCTGCAAAATCTCCTGAACCGCGAGCGCTACAGAATGTGCAACCCCCTTTGGCGATTGATCCATCACGATTGGGACAGGTAAATCCAGCATCTAATGTGACTTTGAATACTTTATTTCCAAATTGTTCACGCATTTCGGTATTCCACGTATGGAACCTTTTATCACTCCATAATAAGGGAGTGGAGGTAGCTTGAGTTGTAAGCATAGTGAAGCTCCTTCGATCGTTCTTGATTACGATATTTAAAGTATGAATCATACGTCTAATTCAGATTATATTGTAACAAACATTTTTATTTAAAAGATAGCGGCAGGTGACGAACTTCCAAATATTATCTACAAAATAAATGTTTTAAAAGTAAGGCTCGCTTCATTCGACTAAAAAAGGGGTAATCATTGTTAGAAACAACTTAAAAGCTTTATTTTTTCATAGTTTATTACAACAAACCATTTAATTTTTGAGCAAAAAATGGTAGACTATGATTGCTAAATTTGTTGGACCCCAATTCCAAATATAGAGAAAAGGATTTTCTAATCTGCTTGCAGAGAAGGAAGATCCTTTTTTCCTATTTACAGATAGATATGCAGATAAATGCTTTACTTTTTCTCATTTCTTCGTCACAATAATGCCTTAGTAGTAGGATAACTATATACACCATTGAAATCGGAGGAACGACATGCGTTTACGAGGTAGAAAAGGAATACGTGAAGGATTGGAGCAGCAGGAAGATTTAGTCGTGCTGAATCCTGAACAATATAAAGGAAAATGGCAAGAACGTTTCGATAATGATCTACCGATTCATGTTGAATTTGGCATGGGTAAAGGAAGATTTGTTAGCCAGATGAGCGTTAAGCATCCAAACGTCAATTATATTGGATTTGATATGTACGATGAATTGGTACGCCGTGCCAGTGAAAAAACAAGAATAGCTTGGGAAGAAGCAGAGCGTGGTGAACCCACAACGATTCAGCTAGCTCGCGCGAATATTGAGAAGATTGAAGAGGTTTTTGCACCGGGTGAGATCGAGCGAATCTATCTTAATTTTAGTGATCCATGGCCGAAAAAGAAGCACGGTCGTCGTCGCTTAACACATCCACGCTTTTTGGAAATGTATTGTAAATTGTTAAATGCTCGTGGTGAAATTCATTTCAAAACCGATTCTGAAACATTGTTTGAGTTCTCTTTGAATTCATTTGCAGATTATGGTCTACAAATGACTAATTTGAGTCTGAATCTTCATCGCGATGGGATCAATGAAGAGCATGTGATGACAGAATACGAAGCTAAATTTATGGGTAAAGGCATGAATATTCATCGTTGTGAAGTACTGATCGGTGAAGAAGTCCTGCGTGAATATCAAGCGATGCGTTTAGATAAATATTGATTTGTACCACAAAAAAAGTAAGGTCTTATCCATCGACTTAGGATAAGACCTTACTTTTTTCTACCATTTCAGCAATACTATGGGCACTTTGCGTTGGATTATAACGATCAATCTGAGCTATATTTTGCTTACGTTGTTCTACCACAGCATCATAATCATTGATCAACAATTCCATCCATTCGGTAACCACATCAATCGATGTAATCGGTTCTCCCCAACCTTGTTGCGTGAAATACTGAGAATTTTTTTCTTCTTGTCCGGGTAAAGGATTATAGAATAACATCGGGATCGCTTTGGCTAATCCTTCTGTACATGTCATTCCTCCCGGTTTGGTTACAAGAAGATCCGAAACTTCCATCAATTGATCAATTTCATTGGTGTATCGAATTAAATGAATATTAGGATGATTAAAGTTTACATTCTGCTCAGCTTTGCGATACGCTTTATCATTGTTACCAAAACAAAAAATAAATTGGATCTTATCACTGAAGCTGGTGAGGTACGCATTGACCACATCATCGCTCATCAATCCCCAACCACCGCTCATCACTAACACAGTCGGCATATTTTTGAGTCCAAACTTCTGTTGAAATTCGACTTTGCCTGTATGTTCCCAGAACTTAGGGTGGACAGGAATACCAGAGACTTCAATTTTCTGAATAGGTACACCACGCTGTATTAATTTGGAACGTACATCAGGTGTAGAGACTAGATAACGGTTCACTTCTGGACTCACCCATGTTCCATGAGCATCGTAATCTGTAATGACCATACATAATGGGGTACGCAGTCCCAAACGTTTAAGCCGTGAAATCACTGCTCCGGGAATCGGATGCGTACATACAATCACATCTGGCTTTAACTGCCGAACAACATTATGAGTATGTGTATAGAAAAGACGATGCAAAGCTAGCGTAGCTAGCCGATTGATCGATTTTTTGTATTGGCTACGATACATCATACGCACAAGTCTTGGTTGCGAGATGACCGTTTTTTTGTATGCGGTTAGGATCAATGGAGCCACTTTAGGATTAAGGAAACTACCGAGTTCCAGTACCTTAGTCTGAATATTCGGCGAGATTTTGCGTAAGCTACTCGCTAATGCATAAGCAGCCTGTGTGTGACCCGAACCAAAACCTTCCGACAAAAGCAGCACTCTATATTTTGACACGTCCAATTCACCTTTTCTGCAAGGTATTCTCTAATAAAATGGAGTAGAGGAAGGATAAGTATTAATCCTTCTCTGTAACACTACTGTAACAATCCGGTAATATTGCTAGAATAGCTTTTTTATGGCCATAATGCAAATGTACCCATCGCTACCGATGTTCCGATCGCAGCTCCCACCAGTACATCTGAAGGATAATGTAATCCCAAGTACATACGTGATACAGCAACAATCAGTGCGAATGGCAACAGCAACAGAATCATGAGTGGATCTGTCAACATAAATGGAACGGTAACAGAAAAGATCGCTGTCGTATGTCCTGATGGAAACGAATGGTCTGTTAATGGATTGCGGAACGTAATCGTTTCTGGGATAGCCAGATAAGGACGAATACGTGGGTACAGCTTTTTGACGATAGCTACAGGGACATGGCTAATGGCTAATGCTACAGCAGCTTGAAGTCCTGCGCGGCCCCAAGGTGCGGGTGCAAATTGCCATACCGCCAGAGTAGCTATAATGGTGAATGTCGCTCCGCCTAGATTTGTTAAGTAATAAAAGAAAAGATTTAAAAACTTATTATGAAGTCTTGAGTTAAACCATCTGAAAATGTGTTGCTCCATCGTTTGTAGGCGAATAAGAAAATGACGCATGAGAGACCCCCGTATTAATTGCCAATTTTCGGCTTATATTCATCATATTTTTATTCAGTGCGCTTTTCAAGCTTTATAACGTTAACAGAGTGTTAAAATAGATACAACTTTTGTAAGTTACCCAATAGTTTAAACCTGATTTGCAAAATAATCCAAAAGTATTTCTTATTACCCTTACCCGAGAATGGCTAAAGTCATTCACATCGAGTTCAACCAATATGTAAATCGTTATCAATAAGATGGTTCAACCTAATTAAATACGTTTAAAAATTCAAAGAAATACAACCACAAGCTTCAAAGTCACTATAGCTCCATTATTGATCCTCATACAAATCAAACACCATTAGCAATAAAAATAAGCAAATAGAACATAAACAGGCATAAAATGGCGTTAAACCTTGTTCTGTAACATTTATTGCATATAACTGGTCGTAATTCCATGGTTTTTAACCGTATACCCTCTTTTAGAATTTTGACAAATCCACAAAAAATGTGCAAAATCTTAATGTCGCTTGTAATCGTTTTGTAACATAACTTTAATGTTCGTCATAGTATAATCATCTGGGGTGAAAAGTTTTAAAGCGACTCATGCTAAAAATTAAATTTAAAATGTGACGTCTTGAAATTAGTGATCTAGAGAAAAAGAGTGAATTTGTTATATTGGGGTTTTAAAATTTAAGGAGGTTCACAGTTATTATGGGAAACGTTATTGATGCTATATTTATCGTGCTCCAGGTTATGCTGGCAGTTATCGGTGTATATCAGTTTTCATTCTCGCTATTTGGAATTGTTAAAAGGAAAAAAAGACCGGATCATGCTCCACAGAAATCATTCGCGGTACTTGTTGCAGCGCATAATGAGGAAACCGTTATTGGAGCACTAATGGAAAATCTGAAAAATATGGATTATCCGGCTGAATTATATGATGTGTTTGTTATCTGTGATAACTGTACAGATGGTACAGCAGATATCGTACGTAGTCACGGAATGAATGCTTGTGTACGTACTAATCCAGCAGAACGCGGTAAAGGATACGCGATCGAGTGGATGCTAAGAGAATTGTGGAGTATGCCTCGTCAGTATGATGGTATCGTTATGTTTGATGCTGATAACTTGGCAGACCACAGATTCTTGACAGAAATGAACAACGACATGTGTGAAGGTGCACGCGTTATTCAAGGTTATATTGATACAAAGAATCCAGAAGATTCTTGGATCACTGCTGCTTATGGCGTATCTTACTGGTACATCAACCGTCTATGGCAATTGTCTCGTCATAATTTAAATATGGCGAACTTCCTTGGTGGTACAGGAATGTGTTTTGAAAATGAACTATTGAAAGAAATCGGCTGGGGTGCAACAAGTCTTGTAGAAGATTTAGAATTTACAATGCGTTGTGCAGAAAAAGGAATTTACCCACGTTTTAGCTATGATGCAAAAGTATTTGATGAAAAGCCGTTAACATTCAAAGCTTCTTCTCGTCAACGTTTGCGTTGGATGCAAGGTCACTTTACAGTAGCTCGTCGTTATTTCTTCCCGCTACTATGGAAAAGTGTAAAAGAAATGAGTATTATCAAATTCGACTTGGCACTGTATAGTGTCAACGTATATATTGTTTTAGTTACATTCTTAATGACTGCGGCAATGTGGATTGATACAGCTATTCTAGGTGGACCACATATCGCTACAATCTATAACTACTTGCCAATGTGGGTAGCTATTACAGCAATTGGTGCCAATGTTGTTACTTTTATTCTTGCAATGGCATTAGAAAAAGTGAAGTCTTGGAAAGTATATCTATACTTGTTGTTATTCCCAATCTACGGTCTATCTTGGTGGCCAATTACGTTCTATGCTTTCTTCACACAAAACAACAAGCAATGGAGTCACACTCAACATACGCGTGTTGTACGTTTGGAAGAAGTACAAAGCAAACAAGGTTAATAACCATGTAATGCAATATAGCTACAATTAAAAAAGACCGATATAACAGCTAAGTTGTTATATCGGTCTTTTGTTTATACATGGCCTATAACATAATTTCTACTATAATTAGATAGATGGTTTATGTAATAGAATGTGATGAATACGATGAGTCTAAATGTATGTTTGATAGGCATTTAATTTATTTTATAAAAAGGGTTGTATATATCAAATAGATATGATACAATATTTTAGTACGTGATTGAGAATATATAAAGTAGAAGCTTTGCTTCTCACCTGCCCGATAATAGTCGGCTGGTTCATTGATCTGAGATTTATTGACAAGATTTGTCTTGTTATGGATATTAGCTGATCAAGGGATGCGGGTGACTAGACCTGCATCCCTTTTTAATTTGTATATTTATTATAGTTGCACGATCATAATATGGAGGTGGAAAGTTATTAGTAAAGAACATATGATCAATGACGAAATCCGGGTTAAAGAAGTACGCCTGGTTGGTGCTGAAGGTGAACAGATCGGAATTACGCCTACTCGTGAAGCATTGCAGATGGCAATCGATTTGAACATGGATCTTGTAAATGTAGCTCCACAAGCGAAACCACCTGTATGTCGCATTATGGACTACGGTAAATTCCGTTATGAGCAACAGAAGAAAGAAAAAGAAGCACGTAAAAACCAAAAGATCGTTGATCTTAAAGAAGTATGGTTCCGTGCTAACATTGAGGAGCATGATTATCAAACTAAACTCCGCAATGTTGTAAAATTCTTAAAAGATGGCGACAAAGTGAAATGCTCGGTCCGCTTCCGCGGTCGCGAAATTACACATGCAAGTATTGGTCAAAAAATATTGGATCGTGTAAAAGTTGAAGTTGAAGAACTTTGCACAGTTGAGCGCCAACCAAAATTAGAAGGCCGTAGCATGATCATGATCTTGGCGCCGAAAAATTAAAAGGGGGATATTAAAATGCCTAAAATGAAAACTCATAGTAGTTTAAAAGGACGCTTCAAAATTACAGGAACAGGTAAAATCAAACGTTATAAAGCGTTTAAAAACCACTTGCTTTCTCACAAATCCAAACGTCAAAAACGCGTTTTGGGAACAAACCCGTTGATGTCTAGCGGCGATGTAAAACGTTTGAAACAACAATTATCTAATCTTAAATAATTTAATTTACTGGGAGGTTTACTGATATGGCAAGAGTGAAGGGCGGATTCGTCACACGTCGCAGACATAAGAAAATTCTTAAATTAGCAAAAGGTTACTTCGGTTCCAAACACCGTATTTTTAAAACAGCAAAAGAGCAAGTTAACAAATCTTTGGTGTATGCTTACCGTGACCGTCGTCAGACAAAACGTAACTTCCGCAGATTGTGGATCGTTCGTATTAACGCAGCAGCACGTATCAACGGATTGTCTTACAACAAATTGATGCACGGTCTTAAATTGGCTGGTGTTGATATTAACCGTAAAATGTTAGCTGAATTGGCTGTAAATGATGTTAACGCGTTTAACTCATTGGCTACTGTAGCTAAAGAAAAAATTAACGCATAAGATTTATTCTTCTGTGTTGCATAAAGAGCCGTCGGATGATCCGGTGGCTCTTTTTATACGCAAATTATTCTAAAAAGTATACATAGTAATAAAACATAACACATAAATAGCAGTTTAACGCATTAAAACGTAAAACGTGTAAAGACTATGAACGATAATGTTACACGAGATTAACATTAAATAGTATATTTTTACATAATAAAGCGCTTTCAGAAAATAAAATCGTAAATTAATTAACCAATAGTAATTTAAATAGTAGATTTTCTTACCACTTGATTGTATAATTTGTTCATCGACTGTTAAATCTGCACCTATAACGAATATTGAGCTCGATAAGGGTAAAAATGTTCGTATCCAGACAGAGAGGCAGCAGATCATAGCTTATACTTCTAAGGGGGAAAAAGATTCATGAAGAAGGCGTACAAACTTTCACTCATTATGTTGCTAGCATTTTCATTGGTACTAGCAGCTTGTGGGAACAAAAGCAACAGTACTGACAACGCAGGGAGTGGCGATGCTACAGGCGGAGCAGCAAAAAGCGATGTTAAAATTGGTATGGTAACTGACGTAGGTGGCGTAAATGATAAATCATTTAACCAATCTGCTTGGGAAGCTCTTGAAAAAGTAAAAACTGAAAGCGGAGCAGAAGTGAAATATCTGCAAAGTAAATCCGATCAGGATTATATTCCTAACTTGAATCAATTTGTAAAAGGCGATTACAGCTTAACTTGGGGAATTGGTTTTAGCTTAGCAGATGGTATTGCTACTGTAGCTAAACAAAACCCAGATGCAAAATTAGCTATTATTGATAGTGTAGTTGATGCTCCTAACGTTAAATCTGTAACATTCTCTGAAAACGAAGGTTCCTTCTTAGTAGGTGTTGTAGCAGGTAAAATGACAAAATCCAACAAAATCGGATTTGTCGGTGGGGTAGATAGTCCATTGATCAAAAAATTCGAAGTTGGTTTTAAAGCAGGTATTAAAGCAGTAAACCCTGATGCTGAATTGCTTGTAAACTACACAGGTGCATTTGATAAGCCTGATCTAGGTAAAGCAGCAGCAGCTACAATGTATAACGATGGCGCGGATATCATTTTCCATGCTGCTGGTGGTACAGGTACAGGCGTATTTAATGAAGCAGCTTCCCGTTCTAACTCTGGTCAAACAGCATGGGTTATCGGTGTAGATAAAGACCAATCACTAGAATTTGGTGATAAAGTGACTTTAACTTCTATGGTTAAACGTGTAGACGTTGCTGTAGAGAAAGTATCTAAAGAAGTCGTAGACGGTACATTTGCTGGTGGTACAGAAGTATTGGGACTTAAAGAGGATGGCGTAGGCTTAGCAGATACTTCTTCCAAAAACGTTCCTGCTGATGTAATCAAATTGGCTGATGAATACAAAGCTAAAATTGTTAGCGGCGAATTGACTGTTCCTAGCGAGTAATTTCTTTTTCATGATGGAATGTTCTTAAATAAATAACAAACAACAAGGCTGGTTAGCAGATACTAGCCTTGTTGTCACGTTTACAGCCGGATGGCTCAGTATAATGTTGATTGTCGTTTGGGAAAATACGATGTTTTTAGCTTTCGGTAATAGACTTTAATCATAAGTCTATGCCAATCAATACGCTTATAAGGGTGATCTCATGGGTGCAGCAACCCCTGTGGTAGAGTTGAAACAAATAACAAAAGTCTTTCCTGGTATTATTGCCAATGATTCTATTAGTTTTAAGCTGCACAAGGGAGAAATTCATGCTCTGCTAGGTGAAAATGGTGCAGGTAAATCAACATTGATGAATATTGTATTTGGTTTATATCAGCCTGAAGAAGGTAGTATCGAAGTTAATGGAGAACCTGTGATCATTGACAGTCCTAACAGAGCGATTGAGCTCGGGATTGGTATGGTGCATCAGCACTTCAAACTCGTTCAACCATTTACAGTTACTGAGAATATCATTCTGGGTTCAGAACCGAAAAAAGGAACCCGAATCAATTATAAAAAAGCGACCGAAGAGATTCGCCAGCTTTCCGAACAATATGGTCTACAAGTTAATCCAAATGCCAAAATCCATGATATTTCAGTAGGTATGCAGCAACGGGTAGAAATACTGAAAACATTATATCGTGGTGCAGAAATTTTGATTTTCGATGAACCCACAGCCGTTTTGACCCCTCAAGAAATTTCAGAATTAATGGAGATTATGAAGCGTCTTGTGGCTGAAGGCAAATCGATTATTCTGATTACACATAAGCTTAAAGAAATTATGCAAATTGCCGACAATGTAACCATTATTCGTCGTGGTAAAGTAGTCGATACTGTCAAAAAGTCAGAAACGACTCCACAAGAATTAGCTGAGAAAATGGTCGGTCGTAATGTTACGTTCAAAGTTGACAAAAAGCCGGCTGAACCTGGATCTGTAGTATTGGAAATGGCAAATATCGTTTCTAACAACAAAGAAGGTACTGCGGTATTACAAGGCTTGAATCTACAAGTAAGAGCTGGAGAAATTCTAGGGATTGCTGGAGTAGATGGTAATGGTCAAAGTGAACTGATTGAAGCACTTACGGGTCTAAGACATGTGGATGGTGGTACGGTAAAATTACTAGGTCAAGACATTACGAATATGTCTCCTCGTAAAATTACAGAATCAGGCGTATCTCATATTCCAGAAGATCGTCACAAACATGGTCTGGTACTCGATTTTTCTGTAAGTGAGAATATGGTACTGGAAACGTACTATAAGCCTCCATTTAACAAAGGTGGATTTTTGAACTTTGATGCGATTGATAAGCATGCTACACGTTTAGTTGAACGCTTTGATGTGCGTACACCAAGTATTGCTACTCATGCACGTTCACTATCCGGTGGTAATCAGCAGAAAGCTATTATTGCGCGTGAAATTGATAAAAATCCTACATTAATGATTGCTGCTCAGCCTACTCGTGGTCTGGACGTAGGTGCGATTGAATTTGTTCAACAACAATTGATTGCACAACGTGATCAAGGTAAAGCTGTATTATTGATCTCTTTTGAATTGGATGAAATTATTAATGTATCTGATCGCATCGCTGTTATTTATGAAGGACAAATTGTAGGCGAAGTGCTACCAGAGAAAACCAATGATCAGGAATTAGGCTTGATGATGGCAGGAAGCACCGCGAAGAGAGGTGCAGCACATGAATAATATTCTCAAAGCTATAACCAAAGATTCGTTTGTATTACCAATTGTAGCGATTATTATGGGACTCATTTTGGGTGCGATTGTGATGTTGATTGGTGGATACAATCCGATTGATGCTTATTCTGCATTGCTGACCCGTGTATACGGTGATCCGTATGATTTCGGTGAAGCTATTCGTGAAATGACGCCTTTGATTATGACAGGTATGGCTTTTGCTTTTGCAGCACGTGCAGGGCTATTTAATATCGGCGGAGAAGGACAGTTTCTGATTGGAATGACAGCTGCTACAGTGGTTGCTGTTCAATTACACGGTCTTCCTGCTTATATTCATGCACCGCTTGCGATTATCGCAGGAGCTATCTTCGGAGGGCTATGGGCGGCTATCGCTGGTTTCCTCAAAGCGGTTCGGGGAGTAAACGAAGTTATCTCATGTATTATGTTGAACTGGATCGGTCTGTATCTAGCCAACTTTGTGATTAATCACTTTATGTTGTTACAAGGGCAAAACCGTTCTGAAGATATTCAACCAAGTGCATCGATTGCGATCATGTGGTTATCTGAAATGATGGGTAATGCTCGTGTACACTGGGGAACAGCCATTGCTTTGGCTGCGGCTGTATTCTTTTATGTATTTATGTGGAAAACAAAACAAGGGTACGAACTTCGTGCTGTTGGTTTCAACCAGGATGCTTCCAAATATGCAGGGATGAACGTGAATCGTAATATTGTAAAAGCGATGTTTATCAGTGGTATGTTTGCTGGTCTTGCCGGTTCTTTTGAAGTATTGGGCGTATTCCAATATCAATCGGTGATGGCAAGTTCGCCAGGTACTGGATTTGATGGAATTGCAGTTGCTCTTATTGGTTTGAATAATCCATTTGGTATTATTTTAGGTTCAATTCTGTTTGGTACTTTAACGTATGGTTCAGCAGGTATGAGCTTTAGCGCTGATGTTCCACCAGAGATTGTTCGTATTGTTATCGGAGCGATTATTTTCTTTATTGCAGCACAAGGCATTGTACGTTGGGTCTTAAAACCTTTTTATGCAAAACGTAAGAAAGAGAAGGTGTTGTAATGGACGTGTTGACTATTATTGGACAGCTTATTAATACGACGCTAGTCTTTGCTACAGCACTTATCTTTACATCTTTAGGCGGTATCTTTTCAGAGAAATCTGGGGTAACCAATCTAGGGTTAGAAGGTTTGATGATTTTTGGTGCATTTGCAGCGGGGGTAGCAGGTTTTTATGCTCAAGATGCAGGATTAAGCGGCTTCGGTGCTGCTTGTGTCGGTGTGTTGGCAGCGATGGTATTTGGAATTTTAGTTTCTCTTATCCATGCGGTTGCTTCGATCACATTCAAAGCTGATCAGGTTATCAGTGGTATCGTTATTAACTTTTTAGCGGCAGGTAGTACATTGTATATGGTTAAATTGTTATTTGACGGTGCGGGTGAAACGGGATTGATCTCTGGATTTGATAAAGTGAATATTCCTTATCTATCTACGATTCCATTGATTGGTGATGTGTTTTTCCATGCGTATCCTACCACTTATTTAGCAGTAGTAGCTGTGATTGTGACTTACTTTGTTTTGTACAAAACACCATTTGGTCTACGTCTACGTTCTGTTGGGGAACATCCAAGTGCAGCAGATACCGTAGGGATCAAAGTAAATCGGTTACGTTATATCGGAGTTATGCTAAGTGGAGCGCTTGCTGGGATCGGTGGAGCAACAATTACACTCACAACCACAGGTACATTTTCGCATAATACGATTTCGGGGCAAGGTTATATTGCGATTGCAGCGATGATCTTTGGTAAATGGAATCCATGGGGAGCATTTGGAGCGGCTGTATTCTTTGGTCTTGCTCAAGCGGTGCGTAACTATGTGCAGCTATTTGCCTGGACACAGAGCATTCCGCAAGAAGTAATCTACATGTTGCCATACGTATTAACGATTATTGTATTGGTTGCAGCAGTAGGACGTTCAAGTGCACCTTCTGCACTCGGACAGCCGTATGATCCAAGTAAACGTTAATAAGATCATTAAACGGTTATCTTTAGATAATTGAATCAAGTCGAAGTTTGGATTTTTCCGAACTTCGGCTTTTTTTATCTCTATCTTGTATGCAATAAAAGATATTTAAAATAAAAGATTGAATTTTATATAGATCATTGTGAGCAATTAAAGGAGCAGAAAAAGAAAAAGGAGATACATAGGCATTCTAACTCTCAAGCAAGTTAAACAGCATTTTTTCCAACTTTTAGTGCTTATTAGACAAAGATTTCTTTTACACTATTTAATACGTTTGTTCTTAAGTGACATAATACATAGTTAGTTACTAGGTATAATAGGTTTTATAAAAATGCTATAAAGCTTGCTATAATTACTTTTCTTAAGTATGTAACAAATGATATGTCAAAATCGGATTGTAAAGAATGACAAAAAAGAAGTGTTGACTCTATCGAAAATGAGTCATATAATATTCCTAAATCATTTGAGTCGCTGACAAGCGTAAGCGGCAGTAATCATTGAATACTATGTATCGGCAATGAAGAGGACGAAGTTTTAAGGGCTCTTTTGTCCAGAGAGTGAAGCATTTGGTGTAAGCTTCATCAGAATCCCTTATATACGAGCTCACCTCGGAGCTGTTTTCCTGAAAGGCATATGCAATAGTTATAAATCGCATTGATTTGTATCTTACCCATATGATTATTAGGGAAAATCGTAAGGTCTACGTTACAGACGACAAGTAAAGTCTTAATCTACTTTACTTTATGAGGCGTACTTATGCTGTGAAGCTGTGCGCAAATATGGGTGGTACCACGGAAGCTTAGCCTTTCGTCCCTCAATAACAGATTTTTCTGTTTGAGGCGGCGAAAGGCTTTTTTGATGTCTTTCTTCCAGTTATAACAGAAAATCTGTACTGTTCATCCCAAGCAGCATAAGGGATATCGTTCATTTGCCAATGTAAGATTGATGTGAATTTTTGGGAGGAGGATGACTAATGAGCACGAAAATACCTAATGTGCAGTCAACAGAAGAATTACGTGAGAAATGGATGAAACCGGAAGTGATTACAGGTTCGGAAATGTTACTTCGCAGCTTACTACTTGAAGGTGTAGATTGTGTCTTTGGCTATCCTGGTGGAGCTGTATTATATATTTATGATGCTATGCATGGATTTGAAGATTTCAAACATTTACTAACACGTCATGAGCAAGGTGCTATTCATGCAGCAGATGGTTATGCTCGTGCTAGTGGTAAAGTTGGCGTGTGTATCGCTACTTCGGGTCCAGGAGCAACGAATCTGGTAACAGGTATTGCAACAGCGTATATGGATTCAACACCATTGGTTGTGATTACCGGTAACGTAGCTACTACATTGATCGGTACGGATGCTTTCCAAGAAGCAGATATTACAGGGATTACAATGCCAATCACCAAGCATAGTTATCTTGTACGTGATGTAGAAGACTTGCCAAGAGTGATTCATGAAGCTTTCCATATTGCCAATACAGGTCGTAAAGGTCCAGTATTGATCGATATTCCGAAAGATGTATCTGCGGCAAAAGCATTATTCAAGCCACATACAGAACCGGTAGCTATGCGTGGTTATAATCCAAGAGTTACGCCTAACAAATTACAATTGGATAAATTGCATCAAGCGATTACTGAAGCAGAGCGTCCATTGGTTCTTGCAGGTGGTGGAGTTGTCTACTCTGGTGGTCATGAAGAATTGTTCAAGTTCATTACAGCCACAGGTATCCCGATTACTACAACTTTGCTAGGTCTAGGTGGATTCCCGAGTGGTAATGATCTATGGATCGGAATGCCCGGGATGCACGGAACTTATACTGCTAATAATGCAATTCAACAATCTGACTTACTGATTAATATCGGAGCACGCTTCGATGATCGAGTAACAGGTAAATTAGATGGATTTGCACCACATGCCAAAATTGTTCATATCGATATTGATCCTGCTGAAATCGGTAAAAACGTAGCCGTTGATATTCCTATCGTAGGCGATGTGAAAACCGTATTGGAAATGCTCAATGTTAATGTACCTCATGCAGCAAAAGCAGATGACTGGCGTGCAAAAGTAGCAGGCTGGAAAAAAGACAAACCTTTCCGCTATGATGATTCAGAAGAAGTGTTGAAGCCACAATGGGTTGTAGAAATGTTAAATGATACAACGAATGGTGAAGCGATCGTAACAACCGATGTAGGACAGCATCAAATGTGGTCTGCACAGTATTATCGCTTTAACCAACCTCGTTCATGGGTAACGTCCGGTGGACTTGGAACAATGGGCTTTGGTTTCCCTTCAGCAATTGGTGCACAGATGGCTAATCCAGAACGTCTGGTTATTTCGATCAACGGTGATGGTGGTATGCAGATGTGTTCTCAAGAATTAGCAATTTGCGCGATCAATAATATTCCAGTCAAAATTGTTATTTTGAACAATCAGGTGTTGGGTATGGTTCGTCAGTGGCAAGAATTGATCTATGATAACCGTTACAGTCATATCGATCTTGCAGGAAGCCCTGATTTTGTGAAATTAGCAGAAGCATATGGCGTAAAAGGTCTACGGGCTACGAATAAAGAAGAAGCACAAGCAGCTTGGAAAGAAGCTATGGATACACCGGGTCCTGTCGTTGTTGAGTTTGTAGTCAACAAACATGAGAACGTGTATCCAATGGTTACTCAGGGATCTACCATTGATCAAATGTTAATGGGGGATGAAGAATGAATATCATGAAGCATACTATCGCAGTTTTAGTAAATGATCAGCCCGGCGTTCTTCAAAGAGTCTCAGGACTCTTTGGCCGTCGGGGATTCAATATCGAAAGTATCACTGTAGGTCAATCGGAAGAAGTGGGCTTGTCACGTATGGTTATTGTGACTACAGGCGGCGAGAAAACACTAGAACAGATTGAAAAGCAACTATACAAAATTATCGATGTTATCAAAGTTATTGACCTTAGCTCAAAACCAATGGTTACACGTGAACTGGCATTGATTAAAGTAAAATCAGAGCCAGCAGAACGTCCAGAAATTATGGGTGTTGTGGAAACGTTCCGTGCATCTGTTGTCGATATCGGTCCAAATAGCCTTATGGTTCAAGTTGTAGGCGATACGCATAAAATTGATGCTATGCTTGAATTACTGAAGCCTTATGGTATTCGTGAACTTTCCCGCACAGGCGCGACAGCGATGATACGCGGTAACGTATAAAAGATTTATTTTTTCCGGCAAGAGCGGGTAATTTGAAAAGATAACTGCTAGATAAAATACAATTTGGATAGGGTTGTCTTTTGAAATACCCGCTCTTGTCAGAGGGTTGCGTACTATGTACTATCGGTCTATACCGAAAACCAGCTTCATACATTAGAGGAGGAAGAAAAAAATGGCTATAACAACTTACTACGAAAATGATGCAGAATTGAACGTATTGAAAGGTAAAACAATCGCAATTATCGGATACGGAAGTCAAGGACATGCTCACGCACAAAACTTGCGTGACAGCGGATTGTCTGTAGTTATTGGTCTTCGTGAAGGTAAATCTTTTGACAAAGCAAAAAATGATGGTTTTGAAGTACTATCTGTAGCAGAGGCAACAAAACGTGCAGACCTTGTACAAATTTTGATGCCTGATGAAACACAAGCAAGTGTATACAAAAGCGACATCGAAGCAAACTTGAAACCTGATGCTGCATTACTATTTGCTCACGGATTCAATGTTCACTTTGGACAAATCATAGCTCCAGAAGGTAACGATGTATTGCTAATCGCTCCTAAATCTCCAGGACACATGGTACGTCGTACATATGAAGAAGGATTTGGAGTACCTGGCCTAATCGCTATTCATCAAGATGCTACAGGTTCTGCTAAAGAAATCGGTCTAGCTTATGCTAAAGGTATCGGTTGTACACGTGCAGGCGTTATCGAAACTTCATTCCGTGAAGAAACAGAAACTGATTTGTTCGGTGAGCAAGCAGTATTATGTGGTGGTGTAAGTGCATTGGTTAAAGCTGGATTCGAAACATTGACAGAAGCGGGTTATGCTCCTGAAATGGCATACTTCGAGTGTCTGCATGAATTGAAATTGATCGTTGACTTGATGTATGAAGGTGGCTTGTCCACAATGCGTGATTCCATCAGTAACACAGCAGAATATGGTGACTATGTAACAGGTCCTCGTATTGTTACTGAAGACACGAAAAAAGCAATGAAAGAAGTATTGTCTGATATCCAACAAGGTAAATTCGCTCGTGACTTTATGCTTGAAAACCAATCCGGTCGTGCATTCTTGACAGCGACTCGTCGTAACGAATCCGAGCACCAACTAGAAGTAGTAGGTAAAGAACTTCGCGGTATGATGCACTGGATCAAAAAATAAAGAATTTTAATCTATAACGTTAGACTGTCTATGACGGTTGTATTGAAGTAAAAAGTAGAGTAAAGACCGGTATGTAGTAGGGAATAGGAATATATATGCCTTACTGCATACCGGTATTTTTTTCAAAAAAACAAGGAGGTGCGATGATGCGCAAAATTTATATTTTTGATACCACATTGAGAGATGGAGAACAATCGCCGGGAGTGAACTTGAATACTCGCGAGAAAGTAGAGATTGCTTATCAACTCGAAAAGTTGGGTGTCGATCGGATAGAAGCTGGATTCCCGGCAGCATCGCCTGGAGATTTGGCAGCGGTTAATGCTGTAGCACGTGCAGTCAAAAATGCAAGTATTATTGGTCTGTCACGAGCTAGAGAACAAGATATCGATGCGGTACGCGAGGCACTGAAAGGTGCGCAAGATCCGTGCCTACATCTGTTCTTGGCGACTTCACCGATTCACCGTCAGTATAAGCTTCGTATGGAAAAAGAACAGGTTAAAGATACAGCACGTTCAGCTATTCGCTATGCACGTCAGTATTTTGACAAAGTGGAATTTTCATTGGAAGATGCAGGACGTACAGAGTATGACTTTATGGTGGAAATGGTAACGATGGCGGTCGAAGAAGGCGCTTATGTGGTAAATATTCCAGATACGGTCGGCTTTTTGACACCTTATGAATACGGTAATATTTTCAAACATCTGAAAGAAAATGTACCTAATATCGAAAAAGTACAATTGAGCGCTCACTGTCATGATGATCTAGGTATGGCAACAGCGAATGCATTAGCCGCAATTTTGAATGGTGCGGATCAGATTGAAGGTACGATTAATGGGATCGGTGAACGTGCTGGTAATACATCGTTAGAAGAAGTAGCGATGGCACTGGAAACACGTCAGGATTTCTTTAATGCCAAAACAAGCTTGACCCTTTCGGAAATCGCACGTACAAGTCGTTTGGTGAGCAAATTGACAGGTATGGTCGTCCCGGGGAATAAAGCTATTGTTGGAGCTAATGCATTTGCCCATGAATCTGGTATTCATCAAGATGGTATGTTGAAAGAGAAAACAACCTATGAAATTATGAGTCCAGAAACGATAGGCTTTAAAGCAACCAAGTTAGTGATGGGTAAACACTCAGGTCGTCATGCATTCCGTGAACATTTGATTGAACTCGGTTATAACTTGGAAGAAGAAGCATTGAATGAAGCATTTGCTAAATTTAAAATTTTGGCAGATAAGAAAAAAGAAATCTCGGATGATGATCTATTCGCCTTGTTAGAAGAACGTCTTGCAGATGCACCTGAATTGTTCCAATTGGATTCGTTGTTTGTTTCCTTTGATAGTGAAGGTTCTCCAACAGCGAAGATCCGTTTGTCGACATCCGATGGTGAAGTGCGTGAAGAAGAATCTAGCGGTAACGGTTCTGTGGATTCGATCTACAACGCTATTGATAAAGCTTCACAAGAAGAAGTGAAGCTAGCAGATTACTCGATCAAAGGGGTAACGCAAGGTAAAGACGCACTGGGTGAAGTTCATGTAGCACTTACTCAAGATGGTATTACTGCGCAAGGTCGTGGCGTGAGTACAGATATTCTAGAAGCCAGCGCACGTGCTTATGTAGACTCTTTGAATCGTCTTGTCGAAAAGCGTAAAACATACGGTAGACGTGATAATATTTCGATGATCTAAAAAAGATTTACAAAAAATAATGATTTAGGTTGTAAAAAGACTGTTATTTTTTACTTTATATAATGAAAGACCTTTTAACCACACTGTTGTAAATGACAGTGTGGTTATTTATTTAGCAGAAGTAGAGTGAGAAGTAGAAATGTAGTCAGTCGCCCAGTTCAAATCATATTCAATCAGAGGAGGAATACAGTATGACTTGTCAAGGTAAAGACTTGCCTATCGAAGTAGTAGATACCACCGGAATTGTTCAGTATGATATTGCTTCTGCAACCAAGGGAGGCACTCGCCGTTTAATGGTAAGTGATAATCCTGAGACATTGAGTGAAGCCAATTTTCCTGTACGTCATGGTACATTATGGCATGATGTTGTGCAGACGAATAACAAAACAGTACAACATCGCATTTTTGCATGGCATTACAATGTGCTTAAAGATCCAGTTAAAGTGGGTATTACGCTTGAAAATAAAGCAAATCATGGCGCTCTTCGAATCACATCGATTGCTCGTGAGTATCGAGTTGGTGGAGATGATGTAAATTGGATCAGTGATATTGGTACTTGTATTTCAAGAGCGACACTTGGAGGAACAGCAGATCAACGTACTGCTGAAAATCCATTGATTAAACAGTTGCAATCAGGCTTAATCGAAAGCTTTATTGTACCACCGGGTAAATTGCTTGGATTTATGTATGACTTTACGGTTGAAAGTACAGATAGCGGGCAGATCAGTTACGAAGTACGTACAGTCGCTTCGCGTGATACAGCCTATGATCTGACATTAATTAAGTCAGCTCCGTTACCGCTTGCACCACAAGCGCATCCGCGTGGCAGTTGGAATTTCTCAGAAACCAATGCGATCACACCTGTATATACAGTAGGATCAGCACGTGTTATTTATCCAACGGCTACCAAGTTGAAAAAAGATGGAACATTGCCTGCGGATCAATTATTTACAGCGGTTAATAGTGAATTACCTACTTCTCTTGATAATCGTGCTCAATTCGGAGCTGTATACAATGTCACTGTTCCTGTAAATAACCCGTCTTCACAAGCACGTACGATCAAAATTTCACTGAATCCACGTGGTGGTAGTTATGGTGGTGCTGTTCGTAAAGATGGGCAGAC
Organism: Paenibacillus sp. CFBP13512; assembly: GCF_005233705.1. NCBI lineage: Bacteria > Bacillati > Bacillota > Bacilli > Caryophanales > Paenibacillaceae > Paenibacillus > Paenibacillus sp. CFBP13512. The sequence continues at coordinate 164,930 of NZ_QGAD01000004.1, forward strand.
TTACGGTGTGCCTTTAATGCGTACCAACACACAAGCATGTCCTGTCTATACGGTTAATGCTCCTCCCGGAAATAGTAAATATACGTTTGCTCTGATGATTGCAGGTGCTTCGTCTACACCGCTAGGTATTTTGGTAGAAACATTATAAAATATATCAAATCCAAAATGGTGTATGAGAGTCATCCGATAGATTCGTATAAATAATAACAAAAAAGCTCTTCCTTTGTCTTTGCAGACACTTAGGAAGAGCTTTTTTTGATCAAAATAATGATTTACCGAATAACTGTCTACACAATGATGATTTTCTGCATCATCTAAATCATCCAAAAGAAATAATTGCATTCATCTTAGGATGATCTAGTTTGAGAGAGTAGTTGTTATTACTGCCTTTATATCATCATACATGTATATTAAAAACAATTACTTTATGTTGAAAAGCAAGATTTACCAAGCGTATGCTTTAGGAGCTGCTCCACCTGGACCCGGGAAAATTTCATCCAGACGAGTCATTGTAGCTTCATCTAGCTTCACATCGATAATACGTAAAGAACTTTCAAACTGTTCTGCTGTACGTGGTCCGATAATTGGAGCAGTTACTGCTGGATTAGCAAGAACCCATGCTAAAGCGACCACATCTTGAGGCTCGCCTAGTTCTTTACATAGTTCAGCGTATTGCTCTAGTTGTTCTTTATGTTGATCCACTCTTTTGGCATCTCCACCACTGCGTGAACCTTCGATTTTTTGTAGTGCATTACGTCCCAATAATCCGCCATCGAGTGGACTCCAAGGAATAACGCCCAATCCAAGCGCATGAGCAGCAGGAAGAACTTCCAATTCAGGTTGACGACATAATAGACTATATTTATGTTGCTCTGAAATTAAACCTAAGAAATTACGGTTTTCAGCAGCTTTTTGAGCGATTGCAATATGCCATGCTGCAAAGTTACTTGAACCGACATAACCGATTTTACCTTGTTGAACAGCGACTTCGAATGCACCCCATAATTCATCCCAACTTACATTGGTATCAATATGGTGCATTTGATACAATTCAACATGATCGGTTTGTAAGCGTTTGAGAGAACCTTCAAGATGACGACGAATTTTGTAAGCTGATAATCCACCATCGCTATTAGGGCCATCTAAATCTTTATGCATTGTGCCATATACTTTAGTAGCTAGCACCACTTTCTCACGACGATTACCGCCTTGTTTGAACCAACGTCCGATAATCTCTTCTGTTGTTCCAACACCTACTTTAAATCCGTATACATTGGCAGTATCAAAAAAGTTGATGCCTGCATCAAGAGCAGCGTCCATAATTCGGAATGATTCTTTCTCATCTGTAACAGGTCCAAAATTCATCGTGCCCAAACAAATACGGCTGACCTTTAACCCTGACTTACCAAGATATGAATAATCCATAATATGCACTCCTCTGTTTTTAAAATATTGAACTGCATAACCAAATGCGCTCTTGTATTATTTTAGACCTTGTATCTGTGAACAGCAAATTTCCTTATCCAATATTTGGTACAAATTCCTATGTTGCTATAGCATATAATAATACGGAAGTGAAGAAGAGTATATCAATGGTTTGTCAGATAGCTTATCCATCTAATTACAGATCATTTGATATCGATTTATGCCGTAGTAAAATCTATCAATCTATCTATGAAAAGAAGCTTATAGGATTTGCCTATGAAGGTCATAGTTTGTATATCTTGGCTAAGACCTGACATGTATGATAAAACTGTGTATAGGTGAAATGAACGAACTCAACATAAAAGGAGACTTCTAATATGACAGACGTAAAAAAAATCGCAGTAATTGCCGGTGACGGTATCGGACCAGAAGTTGTAGCAGAAGCTGAAAAAGTATTAAAAAAAGCAGAAGAACTATACGGATATTCTTTTGAAACGGAACATGCTTTATTTGGCGGAATCGCAATAGATGAAAAAGGAACACCACTTCCAGAAGAAACACTAGCAATTTGTAAAAGCGCAGACGCTGTATTGCTTGGAGCTGTCGGTGGACCGAAATGGGATAACAACTCTAAAGAACTTCGTCCAGAAACAGGTCTTCTAGGTATTCGCAAAGCTTTGGGACTATTTTCTAACTTACGTCCAGCAGTTGTATTCGATTGTCTGAAAGAAGCATCTACACTCAAGCCAGAAGTGCTTGAAGGAACAGACTTGATGGTTGTTCGTGAATTAACAGGCGGCATTTATTTTGGAGAGAAGCTAAGAAGACAAGGTGAGCATGGGGAAGAAGCTGTAGATACATGTGTATATAATGTAACTGAGATTGAACGGATCACACGTCAAGCTTTTGAAATTGCTCAAAAACGTCGCAAGAAACTAGCTTCTGTAGATAAAGCCAATGTACTTGAAACGTCTCGTCTATGGCGTGAGACAGTTAACCGGATTGCTCCTGACTATCCAGATGTAGAACTAGAGCACGTATTGGTTGATAACTGTGCGATGCAATTGCTTCGTCGTCCATCTAGTTTTGATGTGATCGTGACTGAAAATATGTTTGGTGATATTTTGAGTGATGAAGCAGCTATGTTGACAGGATCGATCGGAATGTTAGCTTCTGCGTCTATGGGAGATAGCACAGATGCAGGTAGCTTTGGATTGTATGAGCCGGTACACGGATCAGCACCTGATATCGCAGGACAAGGATTAGCGAATCCGATTGCAACTATTTTGTCTGTAGCGTTGATGTTCCGTCTAACCTTTAACTATGCAGAAGCAGCAGATGCTATTGAAGCAGCAGTAGCTAAAGTATTAGATGAAGGTCATCGTACAGCTGATATTGCTGTTGATAAGAGCCAAGCATTATCCACTTCACAAATGGGTGATTTGATCGTAGCAGCCATGCAAAAAGCATAATCTACCTTTTATGATTTGTATAAGCAGAATGAAGTTGCAAAATGTGATCAAAGTGTGAATAAAGCTCTCTTCGCTAGAGCCAGAAGACATTAAATTGTACGAAAAAATCCTTATTTAGAATTATTATAATAAAGTATCTCTTCTAATCTTGACTTTGATTTAGGTCGATGATAACATTCTTGTCATAGCGTTTTAGAGTTATGATAATGATAGGAAAGAAAAGTGTTTGTTAGCTTTTCTTATATAAAAGGAGGAATACTGGATTATGGCAGATCGTTTAGTAGGTAAACAAGCACCAGATTTTAACATGGAGACCGTTTCTGGTGACGGTAAAGATTTTGGACGCGTTCAATTGTCCGATTACAAAGGTAAATGGTTGGTATTTTTCTTCTATCCACTAGATTTCACTTTTGTATGCCCTACAGAAATCACTGCACTTAGTGATGCAGCAGAAGAATTCAGAGCATTGGATACTGAAATTGTTGGTGTAAGTACTGACTCTATTCACAGTCACAAAGCTTGGATTAGCACTGCTCCAGAAAACAATGGTCTAGGTCAATTGAACTTCCCATTGGCTTCCGATATTACGAAAAAAGTTGCTTCTGATTATGGCGTATTGATCGAAGAAGAAGGCGTAGCACTTCGCGGTCTATTCATCATCGATCCAGAAGGCGAATTGAAATATGAAGTAGTTAACCATAACGATGTAGGCCGTAGCGTAGAAGAAACTCTTCGCGTATTGCAAGCTCTACAATCCGGTGGACTATGCCCTATGAACTGGAAACCAGGACAAAAAACTTTAGTTACTTCTTAATATAAGAAAAAGTAATCTATTTTGCCCCTTCATTCGTATATTCTACGAATGGGGGGGTTTTGTCTTCTCCCAAAAAAGTGTAGAATGGACACAAGCTGGTTAATAATCATTCACAATCAATTATTTTGATGATATTGGGGTAAGGTTGAAAATCATAGAATAATGTATGGAGGGTGAGCAACATGAGCTTTTGCTGTGGCGGCAGTATGATAGGTACGAAAGGGACGTTAAAACATTTTCGAACCCAGGTTCATAATGTTCCCCTACTCGTATGTCCTGTATGTGAGCGTGTTGAAGTTCACTACAAAGTAGAAAGTGAATATGAGATTTTGGCTGAGTATGCGCATGGAGACGGTACACCTGAGATCGATTTTCAGGACTATGTTATGGAAGATGAAGCGACCATGTTCGAGAACTGCGTGAATATGGAAGAAGATGATCCTATGACTATGGTTCAAAGTCAGATCGATATGGGGCTGGATTTGCTTGCTGTAGCCAAAAAGATCAATGATGAAAAATGGGAACGTGATCTGAAAAGACGCCTTGCTGTCATGAGTCTACGTCGCTCTCGTCTTCAACACAAGTAAGTTATAGATGTAAGCCATAATTGAATATATTAAAAAGGAGAAGCGATATCAAGCTTCTCTTTTTTGCATTTCATCCAAATCAAGGTATGATAAAACGAGATAAGTAGAGAAAGGAAGATCAATACGATGGATACATATACAGTTCAACATTTAGCGAATCGACTTCAACAACAAGTAGGTAAAGTGATCGTAGGGAAAGATCATGAGATTCAATTGCTACTCACGGCTTTATTTGCTTCCGGTCATGTATTGATGGAAGATGTGCCAGGCACAGGTAAAACGATGCTTGCCAAAACACTAGCGTCAGCGATGAGTTGTCACTTTCAGCGGATTCAGTTTACACCGGATTTGTTACCTTCTGACCTTACAGGAATTCACTTTTTCAATCAAAAAGAAAGCGAATTCACGTTTCGAGCAGGGCCTTTATTTGCCAATATTGTACTGGCGGATGAGATCAATCGTGCAACACCACGTACTCAATCCAGTCTACTGGAATGTATGGAAGAACAGCAGATTAGTGTCGATGGAGAGACAATGAAACTAGAACATCCTTTTATGGTGATTGCCACTCAGAATCCGGTCGATAATCAAGGAACGTTTCCATTACCCGAAGCACAGATGGATCGATTTATGTTGAAAATGTCGATGGGTTATCCTTCAGCAGAAGAAGGTGTTGAGATTTTGCGTCGAACAGCATCATCTTCATTAGTGAACAAAGAAGTAGCTATAGAATCTGGTGAAATGACTACTTTCGAACAAGTCAGTCGTGAGCAAATTATTGAAGCCAGAGAGCAATGTCAGACAGTGACTATTCACCATGACCTGTTAAGCTATATTGTTCGTATTGCAGAAGCAACCCGTGGGCATCAAGAGATTGCTCTAGGGGCTAGTCCGCGGGCAACACAAGCCTTACTGCGAGCTGCTCAAGCCTATGCGGCTATACAAGGTAGAGATTATGTATTGCCTGATGATATTCAGACAATGGCTTCGCCGGTATTGTCTCATCGTCTCGTATTCAAAAATAGACATCAAAATGATAAAAATAAAGCACATGTATTGATTCAATCGATTTTGGAAACTGAAGTTGTACCGACTGAAGCTAATCTGGAAAGTAGAGTGAAGTAAATGGAGTTTTTCTGGCTACTTCTGATTGCTGGAGTCGTTGTATTGCTTCAAGCTCTAGTCCTAGGCAGACGATCTCTTCGGCAGATTGACTATGAACGCAAATTATCTCGAAGTCACTGTCATGTGGGCGATGATATTGAGATGATTGAGATTATTCAAAATAAGCGCCGTATTCCTGTACCCTGGCTCCGATTAGAATCAATTTTACCTGCGGGGTTCCAATTTGGACATCAAGCAGAGACAGCGATCAGTGAAGGCACGCTATACCAGAATCATACCAGTCTGTTTAGCTTATCTGCGCAGACACGTATTACACGCACACATCAGATTACTTGCCGACAACGTGGTGTTTTTCATATGGATAGCGCTTTAATGAGTGCCGGCGATGTATTTGGACTTGCTCGTGCCAATCGTCCACTACGTATTGAGACCCGTATGACTGTCTATCCTGCTTATACAGCGATAGATGACATGCCAGAAGCTTATCGAAGCTGGCAAGGAGAAGTCGAAGTGAGACGCTGGACAAATGAAGATCCTTTTTTGATTACAGGAGTGCGAGAATACAGTTCAGGTGATCCGATGAATCAGATTCACTGGAAAGCGACAGCACGTACAGGTCAGTTACAAGTATATCGTCAAGGGTATAGTGCTGATCCAGAAGTCATGATTCTATTCAATATTGAAATCAATGAACAGATGTGGAGAGTCGTAACAGAACCGATGGTAGCAGAGTACGGTTTGAGTTGTTGTGCAACGATTGCTGCTGATCTCATTGGTAAAGGAATGAAAGCAGGATTTGGACACAATGCGATTATAGCGACAGAAGATGAGCAAGATGCCCGGATTCTACCTGCTTATGGTAGTGAACAATTATCTGCATTACTTCAATGTATGGCAGAAGTACAATTAAAAAGCAGACAGCCATTTCATGAATTTTTACAATCTTTTGTACCCCAATCGAGTCAGGAAAATGAACCGATCCACAAAATGGATATTTTAATCGTCACTCCACATGTATCTCAATCGATCAAGGAGGCGATTACGATATTAGAGCAGGCGGGGTCAACAGTTAGTATTTTGAATGTACCTGATATAGAGCAGTTGAAGAAGTCCCACTGGAATCAGAGTGTATACGATAAACCAAGCAGGAAGGTGAGCGGATGACAACTCAGGATTCTTCCAAAGCAGTAGGTTATTCGATCTCTAGTCACTGGCAACCTCTTGCTTATATGCTGGCAGAAGTAGCGGCATGCTTTCCTATTCTTGTTCTGCTAGATGGATATTTATTTCATACCGATCAACCGGTTTTATGGGCATTGTGGCTTCTATGTGCAGGGGGGCTAGGTATGACATTACGTATCGCTGTCAGACGATCTGCTGTTCAATGGAAAACGATAAGCTGGTCTGTAGTATGGATCATTATAGGAGCCTTGGTATGTTGGATGATACTAAATCATGTAAGTTGGACATCTATAGGGATAGCCAGCATAAGTCTATTAGTCGTCGGATTATTCCGGGGCAATATGCTGGTGATGGGCGATTGGGATCGGTTATTTCCATTAACATTACAATTGATTTTGCTGATCGTAGCATGGATATTTTATGTGATTACAGGTTCAGCGGGTGATCTGTCATCTGCGCACTTTTCTATTTATATCGCAGGTATGGTTCATTTATTTGCTATTCTTATGCGGTGTGGTGCACGTCAGATTAACTATTCGGTATGGGAAGATGGATTTCCAATCGCAGCATTACAGTTGGTTATCCGTCGAAGTCGGCGCTGGACATGGATCTTAATAGGAGTCATTGCTATTATTGGGGGCAGTACACAATTATCTATGATGCTGAGCTGGTTGTGGCAGAAGATACTTTCTCTTTTTCAATCTAATGAAACAGTTATATCTAGTCAAATGATTGAGCCGATGAACCCGCCACCTTTGTTACCACCAATGGATCTACCTGAGCAAAGCCCATCTATTCTGGACCCTGCTTGGATTGAACGAATCGCTCAGATCATTATGATTGCTGCGTTAGCCGCTTTTATGATTGGCGTAGGGCTATTTATATATCGTCTAATTCGTAAGTATGGCCCACCACTCTGGCGATGGTTATTGCGTATTCTGGGGATCGAAAGTGCTATTCCTTTACCGGCTGAGGAACCATCTGCTGGATATGTAGATCAGACAGAGAAGATTCATTCCAAACCATCGCCTTTACGCATTCCTTTGAAAAGAAAAGTACCGGACGATCCTGCTGAGCGAGTTCGTTATCATTATGAGAAATTGATTCGTCGTGGACTCAAACAAGGTCTAGATCAACATCAAGGCGATACACCGACTATACTTGGACGCAAAATGATTCATTTAAATAAAAAAGAGACATCGATGGATTCTGAACAGCGTATATCTGTATTGATTCGTTGGTACAATCAGATTCGTTATGGCGCTAAGTCTATAGATGCCGAAGAACTGAAAGTCTGGGAGAAAAAAGATTGAATATTTAATGAATTTATTCATGTGAAGCTTTAAAGCGTGTTAGAAAATTCTTTACTTTTAAAGGATGCTTACAGTATCATGGAGAGAATGAAAAGGCTGAAAGGAGATTAACAATGAAACTTAATCCAAGCAAAATTGTAGACTGTACGATTCGTGATGGAGGTCTGGTGAATAACTGGGATTTCAGCGTAGAATTTGTACAAGATTTGTATAAAGGTCTGAACGAAGCAGGTATAGAATATATGGAGATTGGTTACAAAAACTCTCCCAAACTACTTAAAGGTGCAGAAGCAGCAGGTCCGTGGCGCTTTCTAGACGACGATTTCTTGCGTACGGTTATTCCTCAAAAAGGAACAACTAAATTATCTGCGCTTGTAGATATCGGTCGTGTAGCCGAAGAAGATATCTTGCCACGTGAAGAAAGTATGTTAGACCTTATCCGTGTAGCTTGTTATATCAAAGATGTAGACAAAGCTCTTCAATTGGTACAAACGTTCCATGATCGCGGATATGAGACAACAATCAATATTATGGCTTTGTCTAATGTAATGGAAAATGAATTGCTAGAAGCTTTTGAATTGATCAACGAAAGTGTAGTTGATGTTGTTTATATTGTAGATAGCTACGGTAGTCTAGATTATAAAGACATGCTTTACTTGGTAGATAAATTCAAAACCAACTTGCCTAACAAACGTCTGGGTGTACATACCCATAACAATATGCAAATGGCGTTCTCTAACACTCTTGTAGCAGCAGAACATGGCGTTGAATTGCTAGATGCTTCTGTATACGGTATGGGACGTGCAGCAGGTAACTGTCCGACTGAGTTGTTAGTGACTCATTTAAAAAATACCAAGTATACATTGCGTCCAGTCTTAGAAATGATCGACAAGCATATGATTGCTTTGCGTGAAAAAGAAGAGTGGGGCTATATCATTCCTTATATGATCACAGGATCATTGGATGAGCATCCACGTTCTGCAATGGCACTTCGTGCTTCAGATGACAAAGATAATTCTGTTGATTTCTACGATAAGTTGACGACTCCAGAAGTAAGCTTTGATTCTTCTAAAGGCAATAAGTAAAACTAGCTAAAAGAGCATACTCAATATAGCAAAAGAGCAATTTCCAGTTAGTATGGAAGATTGCTCTTTTTGTATATATTTTTCTAAGTAAAGATCCATTTAGGATATTTTAAGATTGAGAATATTCTTCAACATATGAACGTGTACCTGTCTGTTCATGATAATAGACTCGATATGTTTTACCATCGGCAGGATCGACAAAGACTTCAGAAGTAGGATGTGAATGCTTGAGGATATCATCTTGTTGTTGGGAAGAGCGTTGCTTTCCTTTATATCGTTTATCAAAAAAGTACCAGCTTATTAAAAGAAGCGCCAGGAAACCACCAATTTGCAAAGTAAAATAGATAGCTCCTACATTAAAAAAACTCATGTGATCGGCTCAATGGTCACAACCGTACCATAAGCAACAATTTCACTCATACTACTACCGATATCGCCACTATCGAATCGCATCATCACTACTGCATTACCACCCATGGTATGAGCGCTTTCAACCATTCGATCTAATGCCTGACGGCGACCATCTTCGATCATTTGAGTATATTGCTTGATTTCACCACCGACTAATCCTTTAAAAGAAGCCATAATATCGCCACCTATTCCACGTGCACGCACAACGACACCAAAAGTCGAGCCAAGAACGTTAGTTACTCGGTAACCGGGAATATTTTCAGTCGTTACAATAATCATTTCGATCACTCCCATCTGATTGATAAAGCGTATACTATACTTTTTATATACGTAACGCGATCTGAAACGATACATAAATAAAAGAAGTTGCAAGATAAAATTGAATATGATATATTATATCTTGTCGTTAAGAAAGCCTAATGACTTTCCAAACGTGACCTCGGGATGTAGCTCAGCTTGGTAGAGCACCTGGTTTGGGACCAGGGGGTCGCATGTTCAAATCGTGTCATCCCGACCATCCATTCATGCGGGTGTAGTTCAATGGTAGAACTTCAGCCTTCCAAGCTGATAGCGTGGGTTCGATTCCCATCACCCGCTTACCGAAATACCAAGAGAAAGTCTTTGCATAAGCAAAGGCTTTTTTTGTTGTTTATTTCACTGAAATTTGGTTTTTCTCCAAAATTTTGTTATACTGTCGTTGTCAGCGGTAATGATACACCTTATATTTTTTAAGCTGACCATTCTGAAGAAATGAGAGGGTCCTATTGTCCAATGAAGTAAACATACGAATTTCTCTACGAACTGCACAGGATAGAAGCAGGCAGACAGCTCAAGCGGCTGATGCAAACGGGATACGTATGTCCATGGATAGCAATAGGAAACTGTATGGTAACAGTTCAGGATGAAGATGGTTTTACTTTGAGGATTAACGATGTCTTAAGGCTAGTAAGAGACATGAATAATCGTAAAGTAGAAGCACTATACACTTATATCCTTTTGCTTATTTTACATATGGATGATGAACGATCTGACGTTAGCATTATCAACCGCGAGGGCATCTGCTCTGGCGGTTTTTTTATGATTTCAGAGAGGATGATGTTCAATGACAACCATCGTAAAAGTAAGCAATTTAGCGAAAGACTGGAATGGAAAACGGATTTTTGAACAAGTGAATGTACAAATAGAAGCAGGCGAGCGTTTAGCTCTTATCGGTGAAAATGGAAGTGGCAAAAGTACACTGATCCAACTGCTGATGAATCATACTGAATGCACAGAAGGCAAAATCGAACGATTTTTACCTTTAACACAGTGGGATTGGATGAGACAGCAAGATGATGCAGAGCATATTGGGCAAGGATGGACTACTTTAGAAATAGCTCGTCAAGGGAAGCCTGAGTTATGGGATTTGCGTCAGCAACTAGATGAATTAGAACAGCAACTTCAAAACATTTCGGTTGAACAACAAGGTGAACTTTACAATGAAGTGCTAGAACAATATGGGAGTACGTTAGAAACGTATGAAAAAAACAACGGATTCTTATGGGAGATTGAAGTCGAAAAGCAATTGACAGTGATCGGCATTGCTTCAGAGCTATGGAATGTACCTTATACTCAGTTAAGCGGCGGTCAGAAGACCAGAGTACGTCTAGCCTCTGTGTTAACACGGGATACCCAGTTATTGATCTTGGATGAACCGACCAATCATCTGGATACCGAAACGATGGAATGGTTAGAAAAGAGATTACATCAGTATACAGGTACACTGTTATTTGTATCCCATGATCGAGAATTTGTAGATCGGATGGCAACGTCTGTCTGTGAATTAACTTCTACAGGAATGACCAAATATAAAGGTGGATACCGTGATTACCGTGAACACAAACAGCGTGAGTTACGAGCACAAGAATCATTGTACAAAAAGCAAGAACAACAGCGCAAAGCATTACAAGAATCGATTCGCAATTATCAACAGTGGTTTGAACAGGCTCATCATGCAGCAGGGAAGCAAAGTGAAGTAAAAATGGCTAAAAGCTATTATAGAGACAAAGCGAATAAAAATATTTCACGTTATCACGCCAAAGAAAAAGCACTGGAACGGTTAGATACCGAAAGTGTGCAAAAACCGCGTGCTACGGACAAAATGAATTTTGAACTAGAAGCTAGTGAGTTTAAAGGGCATACGTTGATTCGGTTGGACGATGTAAGCTTTGGTTATTCAAACCATTCAGATCAAGAAGATCAGCATAGTGATTATAGCAAACACGCTTTAATTCAACATCTGGATATGAATGTACAACGTGGCGATCGGATAGCGATTACAGGGCCGAACGGCTCGGGCAAAACAACATTGATCAAGCTACTCCTCGGACAATTACAACCTTCTAGCGGTGAGCTGTGGCATCATCCAGCATTAAATATAGGGTATTTTTCACAGGAACTGGAAGGGTTGCCTTTAGAAATGACTCTGCTAGATAGTCTATTGGTATTACCAGCGATGACACGAACAGAAGCACAGACGATTCTAGGTTGCTTTTTATTCCGTGGAGAAGATGTGTACAAGCAGATTGGTCATTTAAGTATGGGAGAACAGTGCAGAGTGGCATTAATCCGTTTATATTTTGGTGGTGCTAATGTATTAATTCTAGACGAGCCGACCAACTATCTCGATATCGCTGCCCAAGAAGTGATCGAGTCTGCGTTAGAACAGTATACAGGAACGATTATTATGGTTTCTCATGACCGGATGTTAGTTCGGCGATTAGCGACTCGTCTGTTGAAGCTGGAACGTGATCGTCCATATCAATGGTTTGAAGGCACTGTAGAGGAGTATGAAGCTGCTCAGGCACATCAGCAACAAGAAGTGCAAGCAGGTGGGGTAGAAGCGAATCAACAGCGTATGATGCTTGAATTGCGCCTGTCTCAGTTATTATCTGGACTTGCCGATCAGAAAAAGACGAATCCTTCTATATCTCGATCAAGCGATCATTTGCCTAATGCTACACAATCGATTGAGAATCTCAACTTGGAACAGAACAACAATGATCCAGTCTGGCAAGAAATTCAATCGTTGCGCAAAGAGTTAGCGTCCTATTCGTCTCAGTCTTAAATAAATAGAAAGTTCTTTTTGCATAACAATCGTTGACGGGAAGGCTGGTTATTTGTAAAATAGTGAGTATCTATTTTCACTATGACATCTGCAACGAAAGAGAAGAGTAAACAGTACTGTCGTACAGGGAGAAAATGCCATTAGATTGAGAGCATTTTTACAGAAGCAGACTGTTGAAGTTCACTCTGGAGCAGCGTTCTGAAATATAAGTGAGCTGTATGATTAAGCTGATCTATAGATTAGGAATAGCCGGTGTAACGATCCGTTATCGTCGTTTCGAGCGAGAAGCTTATAATCTACATGTGATTGATTTAGAGGAGACTCTATATTGAGATACAGATTATAAATTTCTAACAAGGGTGGTACCACGGTCTTTTCGTCCCTTAAGGGGAGAGAAGGCCTTTTTTTGTTGTTTTAATAAGGTTTACACACTGCGTGATAGGAAGAAAGGGGCTTAACAACGATGAGCGAAATCGTCCAAATGCAAGAACATTTGCTTGCTTTGAAATCCGAAGCACTGGAAGTATTAGAAAAAGTAGCCACACCGAAAGAACTAGCAGATCTACGTGTTAAATACTCTGGTAAAAAAGGAGCTTTAACCGAAGTTTTACGTGGTATGGGTAAGCTTAGTGCTGAAGAACGTCCTGTTGTGGGTCAAGTGGCTAATGAAGTGCGTGAAGCGATCGAAGAAGTGATCAATCGCAAACAAGAAGAATTTGTACGTGCAGAGACCAACGAACGTCTTGCTGCTGAAAAAATCGATGTGACATTGCCTGGTCGTGGATTGCCACAAGGCGGTATCCATCCGATCAACAAAGTAATCGAACAAATGGAAGATATTTTCCTGGGCATGGGATACAGCGTAGCTGAAGGTCCTCAAGCAGAAAGTGATTATTATAACTTTGAAGCATTGAATTTGCCAAAAAATCATCCTGCTCGTGATATGCAAGATTCTTTCTATCTGACCGATGAATTGTTGATGCGTACCCATACTTCTCCTGTACAGATTCGTGCGATGGAAGCGGCTAAAGGAAAAGCACCTTTGAAAGTGATTTGCCCGGGTGCTGTATATCGTCGTGATGATGACGATGCGACTCACTCTTTCCAATTTTTCCAAATCGAAGGATTGGTGATTGATAAAGGGATTCGTATGAGTGATCTTAAAGGAACATTACTTCAATTTGCTCGTGAAATGTTCGGAGAGTCTACTGAAATTCGTTTGCGTCCTAGCTTTTTCCCTTTCACAGAGCCTAGCGTAGAAGTTGACGTTACCTTTGTGAAAAAGAATGGTGAACGCATCTGGATCGAAGTGTTAGGTTGCGGTATGGTTCATCCTAAAGTGTTAGAAATGGGCGGTTTTGACCCTGAAGTATATAGTGGATTTGCATTTGGTATCGGCGTAGAACGGATAGCTATTCTAAAATACGGCATTGACGATATTCGTCATTTCTACATTAACGATATGCGTTTCCTTAAACAATTCTCACGTATCTAATATAAAGGAGTGAATAGCAGTGAAAGTATCTACACAATGGCTGTCTCAATATGTTTCTTTGGATCAAGTCACTCCAGAAGAACTAGCAGAGCGCATTACACGTTCTGGAATCGAAATCGATAGCGTTGAATACCGTAATCAAGGGATTACAAACGTTGTTGTTGGTTATGTGAAAAGTAAAGAAAAGCATCCAGATGCAGACAAATTAAACGTCTGTGTAATTGATGCCGGACAAGGTGAAGACTTACAGATCGTATGTGGTGCTAAAAATATCGATGCTGGACAAAAAGTTCCAGTCGCTCTTGTAGGTGCTAAATTACCGGGCGGTATGGATATCAAAAAAGCCAAGTTGCGTGGCGTATTATCTCAAGGGATGATCTGTTCTGCCAAAGAACTAGGTATTAACGATAAATTGCTTCCTAAAGATCAACAAGAAGGTATTTTGGTTCTACCTGAACATACAGAAATCGGTACACCGATTGTAGAATTACTTGGATTGGACGATGCTGTACTTGATTTCGATCTAACACCGAATCGTTCTGATTGCTTGAGTATGCTAGGTGCGGCTTATGAAGTAGGTGCTATTCTAGGTCGTGATGTACAATTGCCAGAATTGAATTTTGTAGAAGCTGGTGATGCAGCGGCAGATCATATTTCGGTAAACATTGAAGCGACAGAGCAATGTAGTCACTTCTCAGCTCGTTATATCAGCGGGATCACAGTTGGAGCTTCTCCACTATGGTTACAAAACCGTCTGATTGCAGCAGGGATTCGTCCGATTAGTAATATTGTCGATATTACCAACTTCGTGATGTTAGAATACGGACAACCTCTACATGCTTATGATGCAGACAAATTAAATCAAGGTGCAATTGAAGTACGGATGGCACGTGAAGGTGAAGTTCTTAACACATTAGATGATCAAGAACGTAAATTAGATGATCGTATGTTATTGATTACAAGTGGCGGACAGCCTGTAGGCCTTGCTGGCGTTATGGGTGGTGCTGATACAGAAGTTACAGCCTCTACTGTTAATATTTTGCTAGAATCTGCTAAGTTCGATGGTGGAACAATCCGCAAAACATCACGTCGTCTTGGGCTTCGTTCAGAAGCGAGTCAACGTTTTGAAAAAGAAGTCGATCCGTCTGCGGTAGTACCAGCGCTTAATCGTGCAGCTGAATTGATCGTTCGTTATGGTCATGGATTGATTCACGAAGGTATTGTAGAAGAAGTGGTACAAGTAGCAGAAGAGAAAACACTTCAGTTGTCTTTGAGCAAATTAAATCGTTATTTAGGTACAGAATTGTCTTTACTTGAAATTAAAACGATCTTCTCCCGTCTTCAATTCCCTTATGGCGATGTAGCACAAGACTTATTAGAAGTACGTGTTCCTACACGTCGTGGTGATATTGTACGCGATGTAGATTTGATCGAAGAAGTAGCTCGTTTATATGGATATGATAATATTCCAACGACTTCGATTGAAGGCACAACAACACCAGGAGCATTGACCAAGTCTCAACGCTTGCGTCGTACTGTGCGTCATTTGCTAACTCATGGTGGATATCAAGAAGCGATCACGTATTCGTTCACACATCCAGCCAAAAATGATCTGTTCCCGCAATTACGTGGAGAGCAACAACAAGTTGCTCTTGCGATGCCGATGAGTGAAGATCGTAGTGTGCTACGGAGTACGTTGATTCCGCAGTTGTTAGAAACAGCTTCATTTAACCGCAATCGTAAACAGGAAAATCTAGCTTTATTTGAAATCGGAAGTGCGTTCTTCAGTTCTGAGCAAGAATTGACTCGTCAACCGACAGAAGTTCCTTTGCTTGGATTGCTACTTACAGGTAGACGCCAACAAGCACAATGGAATACAGGTAACGAACGTGTCGATTTCTTTGATCTTAAAGGTGCACTCGAAAGTCTACTTCAATATCTAGGACTACAATCACTGATTACGTACAAAGCAGATCAACCACAAGGATTCCATCCAGGACGCTCTGCCTCTGTATATTTACAAGTAGGTAGTCAGCAACAATGGATTGGTGTGATTGGACAGATTCATCCTGATATTCAGCGCGAATCCGATCTTGAAGATACGTATGTCGCAGAGATTCAATTGGCTCCATTGTATGAAGAAGCCGATGAGAAAATCGTATACAGCGAATTGCCACGTTACCCTTCAGTACAACGTGATATTGCTGTTGTAATCAATGAAGAAGTAGCAGCAGGAGAATTACTAGCTTCTATTCGTTTGACTGCGAAAGAATTGTTAGAAACGGTACAAGTCTTTGATGTGTACACAGGCGACCGTGTAGGCGAAGGTAAGAAGAGTGTAGCGATTGCGATCGTATATCGTCATGCTGAGCATACCTTAACAGATGAAGAAGTAACGGCTGTGCATGATCAAGTATTGACTGTATTATCTGAACAATTTGGTGCAGAATTACGTAAATAATACATTTTGCTCTATAATCATACTGCTTAGAGTCCCTACTTAAATGACTCTGTTATTAAAGAATCATGTTTGTTAGGGACTATAGCAGGAATTGACAAGGGTCGCATCGAATAACAATCGATGTGGCTTTTTTGTCTACATCCAACTAGAATAAACAGAAGAAGTAAAGGAGGGCACGATTGTGACGACACCCGAACGCATTAGAGTAAACGTGGATATTTATGGAACAACTTATAAATTAGTTGGCACGAGTGCCGATTATATGAGACAAATTGCTCGTTATGTAGACGAGCATATGAACGATATATCGCAAGCCCATTCTCATTTAGATAAAGCCAAATTGGCTGTATTAGCAGCAGTACACATGGCAGAAGAATCAATTAATGCTCAAGTGAACCAATCCGAATTTGATCAAGCGATTGCAGAGCAACAGCGTTTAAATACAGAATTAGAGCAACTACAGACCGTACAAGCGCAACAACAGGAATTAATACAGAAATTGCAACAGGAAAATAAACAACAAGTCAGTACTAATGAACAGTTGCAAAAGAGTGTTAAAGAAACATCGGCTCAATTGACACAGACTCAGCAAAAGCTGACGTCGACAGAAGGACAAAACAAACAATTACAACAACAAAACCAAGAACACAAATTAAATAATGAACAAATACAGCATAAATGGAAAATAGCAGAAGAAGCACTTCAAAAAGCATTGAAGTCGAATGTAGATCTAGAGCAGAATCTGCAACAAACAACAGAAAATTTACGCAGTGAGATTAACCTTTTGACTGAAAATGAAGAAGTTGCCAGTTTGCGAGTGATGGAGTTAGAAGAGCAAGTACAGCTTTTACAACAACAACATGATCGTATTCAACAAGATCATGCCGAACTGGAGGAAAATAATAACCGCACATTAACTGAATTAAAAGCGTTAGAAGAACAGCAACAGCTACTCACTAAAGAATTGTCTGAAGCGCAAGAAGAATCAGAGACATGGCGTGAATTGTCTGTACAACAAGAACAAGAGTTGCAGACTGTTCAGACAAATCTATCTACTTTGCAAGAGCAACAACAAGGATTAGAACAACAACTAAATACGTCTCAACAAGAATTAACACAGGTACAAGAGCAATTGAATACAGCGCAACAAGAAATAGAATCATCCAAAGAGGAATCGAATCGCTGGTATGAATTGGCTCAACAACAAGAGCAAGAAGTACAGAAAGTACAAGCCGAATTAACTCAAGTTCAAGAACAACGTCATACGTTAGAAGAACAAGCGAATGCTGCCAAAGAACAAATCTCTATTTTGCATCAACAATTAGCAGATGCCAAAAACGAAGTATCTGCAACCAAGCAAAGATTGGAAACGTGGCGTGAACTGTCCGGTCAACAAGAACAGGAAGTTGCACGTATTCAAGCCGAATTATCTGAAGCACAAGAACAGCAAGTGGTACTCGAAGAGCAGCGTTTGGTAATCGAAGAACAACTGGGTGAATTGGAAGAACAGAAGTTAGAACTAGATCAGCAGTTAACAGAACTACGACAAGAAAATACAACGATCCAAGAAGAAGTATCTACATGGCACGAATTATCTGAACAACAAGAACAAGAATTACAGACTGTTCAAGCCGAACTGGCACAGGTACAAGAACAATATACAGCTCTGCAACAGCAGTACGATACTGTGCATGCAGAACATGAATCTTTACAAGCAACAAGTGAATTATTACGAACCGAGCATGAATCACTACAGAATCAAGCACAGACTTTACAAGAACAACAGACTCAGCTGAATGAACAATTATTTACACTTCAAGAAACATTAACACGGACACAAGAAGAAGCGCGTACATGGCGTGAATTATCGGGACAACAGGAACAAGAAGTGACTGATGTTCAAGCCGAATTAGCTCAAGTGCAAGAACAATATACAACATTACAACAACAGTCTGATCATATCCAGACCGAGCGTAATGATCTGGAAAATCAAGTGCATGTACTGGCAACAGAGCAGTCCGATCTACAGCAACAATTAGTAGAACTCCAAGAAGCATTAACAGTAACGCAAGAAGAAGTTAGTACTTGGCATGAGTTATCTGCTCAACAAGAACAAGAAGTGACTCAAGTTCAAGCCGAACTAGCTCAGGTGCAAGAACAATATACAGCATTACAGCAACAGTCTAATCGTATCCAGACCGAACGTAATGATCTGGAAAATCAAGTGCATGTACTGGAAACAGAGCAATCGAATGTACAGCAACAACTAGCTGAACTACAAGCTACATTAACTACTGCACAAGAAGAAGCGACTACTTGGCGTGAATTATCGGATCAACAAGAACAAGAAGTAGCTCAAATGCAAATGGAATTATTAAATAGCCAAGAACAACGGGTATTGTTGCAACAGCAGTATGATGCTGTACAAGCAGAATATGAAGCTATGCAAGCGCAAGTGCACACATTAGAAGAACAGCAATCCGATCTCAGTCAACAATTAGTAGAGATCAAAGAAACATTAGCTGTTGCTCAAGAAGAAGCAGATACATGGCGTGAGCTATCTGGACAGCAAGAGCAAGAAGCCCAGCGGATTCAATCGGAATTAGTAGACACTCAAGAACAAGCGCGTATAGTAGAACAAAAGAGAGTACAGTTAGAAGAGCAACATATCGCTCTGAATCAACAACTTCAGCAGACACAGCAAGAGTTAATCAGTGCACAAGAAGAAGCAGACACGTGGCGTGAACTGTCTAACCAGCAAGAGCAAGAAGTAGAGCAGGCTCAAGCCCAATCGTCTCAAATTCGTGAGCAGGTTGAGCAGTTGGAAGAGCAGTTGCGTGCACTGGAAGAACAACGTGCTCAACTGGAAACACAGCAATCGACACTGCATCAACAATTAGAAGGCATCCAACAACAGCTGACAACAGCCGAAGAAGAAGCGACAACATGGCGTGACCTTTCTACTCAACAAGAAGAGGAGGCTCATCGTCTTCAGGCTCAATTAACAGCGGCTCAAGCCGAGCGTGAGAATTTGGAAGAACAACTACGTGTGAATGAAGAGCAACGTCAGATGTTGGAATATCAATATCAGGACTTGGAAGAATTGCAATCGGAGCGTATTCATCAGTTGCAAGAATTACAGCAACAGAAATCGACGATTCAAGAAGAGATGGAAATGTGGCGTGAGCGTGTTAGTGAACAAGAAGATGAGCTGAATACAGTACAAGCACAATGGTCACAAGAACAGCAACATCATCAAGATGCACAAGCTCAAGTAGCAACATTGAATCAAGAATTGGTTTCTTTACAAGATAAGCTCGGGCAACAAGAGCATATTTTGCAAGAAGCGAATACCCATATCGATCAATGGAACAACCGATATACTCAACTGGAAGAAGATTATCGGACAGTGAGTCGTAATGAAGAAGGATATTTGGAAGAAATCGGGCGCTTAGAACAGCAAAGTCATCAGTTGCGTCAAGAGTTAAATGAATGGCAACAACGTATTCAGGAGACAGAACAAGTTCAACAACAGCAAGCCCAACAGATTTTACAGTTGGAACAACAAGAACGTGAATGGCGTGAACAGCAAGGACAACTGTCTACAGTAGAAGCGCAGAAGTCTGAAGAAATGCAAGAAATTTTGCAACAATATGAAGTGTCTTCACATCAATTGAGATTGGTTCATATTGAACTGGAAGATCAGCGTGAAGAGAAAGAACGTATTATCCGTGAACTTGAACAGCTTCGCGAACAGCATCATCGTTTGGAAATTGAGTACAATGAATGGATGGAATTGATCGAGCAGGATCAGAATTAGATAGCAAAATCCCTTTCTGCTTATCACTACGCATACTGGTGTAGTGAAACAGAAAGGGATTTTTTGGCTACTAAAATGAGTTCAGTCGATTAAGCTTCATCTACGATCAATTTGGCAACCATTGTGCTATGACCAGAACCACACATAATCGAGCAAGCAATATCGAATTGACCTGCTTCTTGTGGAGTGACGGTTGCTGTTGTATTTTGAGAATCAAGATCGACATTGAGAGCAGGAATCATCACGCCGTGATTACCTTGTACACTTTCAAAAACGATCTGTACAGGTTGCCCTTTTTTAACATGGTATTCTTTTTGATCAAATGCATAATTAGTCGCTTTGATCATCAATTGTTCTGTACCATCCGCAGGCGCTACGCCGGTCTCGGTGACACCGCTTTGTGGTGGATTAGACTCATTTTTTTGACCACAAGCAGATAAAAGAACCATAACAGCGATCATCATACTGACGATGATTAGTGTTCTTTTATAATGACTCATTTTGTGATTAGGGTTAGACGGTGTATACATGTATTATTCCTCCTATAGTGATATATGATGATAGTTGTTCGTAATATTCATAAATAGTATAACTCTGATCTACATAAAGAGTAACCGATATGGTCAAAATTTAAATCAAATATGGCTAAATAAAGAAATGATAAGTCTAATGTATCATTTGGTGTTTAAGTATTTTGTGAATATTTGGTCTAGATGTATAATAAGAAGTAGTGCATTATATTATAAAGTAATTTGTTAGTTAGAGGAGTGTCATTACGTTGAACGAAAAAATATTCCATACCATGCAGTATGGTCAAATTTTGAATACATTGTCTTCACATGCAGCCACTTCGATCGGTAAACGTACAGCGCTGGCGTTGCAACCGGATACGGATTTGGAGCATGTCAAAAAATTACTTCAAACGACGGATGAAGCGACATTAGTAGATCGCCTCAAAGGAACACCGCCTTTTGGTGGAATCGTTGATATTAGTGCGGCGGTTAGTCGTGCACGTATAGGTGGAACACTGAATCCAAGTGAATTATTAGGTATTGCAAATACAATCATGGGTGGTAGACGTGCACGTCGCCATGTTGAGATGGTACATGAAGAAAATCCTGTACCGATGCTAGCTGATCTAGTAGAACTGATCTCCGATCAACGTCCACTGGAAAAAGCGATCCGTGCTTGTATCGATGATTCTGCTCATGTGATGGATTCTGCAAGTCCTGAACTTGCCGCAGTACGTCGTGAACTACGCTCAGGCGAAGTACGTATTCGGGAGAAGCTCGATAGTATGATTCGTTCTCAAAGTGTAGCCAAAATGTTGCAAGATCAATTAGTCACCATTCGTGGCGATCGCTTTGTCATTCCGGTCAAAGCGGAGTATCGTGCTCACTTTGGCGGTATCGTTCATGATCAGTCGGGTTCAGGAGCAACATTATTTATTGAGCCTGAAGCGATTGTAGCGATGAACAATAAGCTACGTGAAGCGAAGTTGCGTGAAGAACGTGAGATCGAAGTGATTTTGCAGAAACTCACTGCGCAAGTATCCGATCAAGTCGAATTGCTGAATTATGATATTGATATCTTGGCAGACCTTGATTTTATTTTTGCCAAAGCTAAATTAGCTCGTTCGATGGACGCTACAATGCCGAAGATGAATGACCGTGGATTTTTGAAATTAAAAAAAGCACGTCATCCATTGATTCCGCTTGCTCATGTGGTACCTACGGATCTGGAACTGGGTAACGAACATACCAGTATTATTGTAACCGGGCCGAATACCGGTGGTAAAACAGTAACCTTAAAAACAGTCGGATTACTCAGTCTGATGGCGATGTCAGGTCTATTTATTCCAGCAGATGAAGGCAGTCAATTATGTGTGTTTGATGCAATCTATGCAGATATCGGTGATGAACAAAGTATCGAACAAAATCTGAGTACATTTTCAAGTCACATGACCAATATTATTTCAATTCTAGAACATATGACACCGAAAAGTCTGGTGCTATTTGATGAATTGGGAGCAGGAACCGATCCCGCAGAAGGTTCAGCATTGGCGATTGCGATTTTGGAACATATTCATTCTCAAGGTTGTCGTATGATTGCTACGACTCACTTTAGCGAATTGAAAGCTTATGCTTATGATCGCAAAGGCGTGATCAATGCGAGTATGGAATTCGATGTCAATACACTGAGCCCTACGTATCGCTTATTGATTGGTGTACCGGGACGTAGTAATGCATTTGCTATCGCTTCACGCTTAGGATTATCTGAAAAGATTCTCGATGTGGCTCGTGGTGAAGTGGGCGAAGAAGATCAACGTGTTGAAAATATGATCGCTTCTCTCGAAAGCAATCGTCTGAGTGCAGAAGAAGATCGCAATACAGCAGCAACGTTACGATCGGATATGGAGAAATTACGTGGTCGTTATGAGCGTGATCTTGCCAAATTAGAAGAACAACGGGACAAACGTCTGGAAAAAGCCGATGAAGAAGCACGTGAAATTATCGAAAAAGCACGCAAAGAAGCCGATGAAGTGATTCGCTCTTTACGTCAGCTTGCTCAAGAAGAAGGAGCAGCTGTCAAAGATCACAAGCTGATTGCAGCTCGTAAGCAATTGGATGATGCGACTCCAGGGCAACGTACGAAGAAGAAATCAACGTCTTCAACCGAAGCAAAAAAAGTAAAACCACTGGGTCCTGGCGATGATGTTATGGTCTATAGTCTGAATCAACGTGGACATATCGTAGAATTATCAGGTACCAAAGAAGCTGTCGTACAAATGGGTATTTTGAAAATGAAAGTAGCATTAAGTGATCTAGAATTAGTGCAGTCAGCCGCTACGATCAATGCACAGCCCCAGAAGAAAGCAACAACGATCAAACGGTCACGCGAAGATAATATGCGTTCTGAGCTAGACCTACGGGGTGCGAATGTAGAAGAAGGATTAATGGAAGTGGATCGTTTTCTAGATGAAGCTTTTTTGGCTAATCTAGGGCAAATCTATATCATCCATGGTAAAGGCACAGGCGTACTGAGAACAGGGATTCAAGATTTCTTACGTCGTCATAAGCATGTCAAAAGTTTCCGTACTGGTGAATACAACGAAGGCGGTAACGGCGTAACTGTAGCCGTATTGAAATAATCCGGCTGAAACCATTGCAGCGTTCATGCGTAATGAATAGAAATGTCTGTAGATGATTTCAGTACCGGAAGGGGCTATGAGGTAGCGTGAAAGATTATATTGATCCGATGCTTGCACATCCGGTCGGGATGATGATCGGTTTTTTCTCGGTAGCTGTACTACAGCTTATCGTATTTTTATGGTGTTTCGAAATGGTCGCCAAATATAAGTGCTGGGATGAAATAAGACGCGGTAATGTAGCTGTCGCGATGGCAACAGGCGGTAAGATTTTTGGGATTTGTAATATTATGCGTTTTTCGATCGAAGCGCATAGTACAGTCTATGAAAGTCTTGGATGGTCTGTGATCGGTTTTCTTTTACTGCTAGCGGCTTACTTTATATTTGAATTTTTGACACCTGTATTTAAGATTGATGAAGAGATTGCAGCCGATAACAAAGCTGTTGGCTTAATCTCTATGATTATCTCTATATCCTTATCGTACGTGATAGGGGCAACTATTTTATAATAAGCTTGAACAGAAATATAAGCGATGAGAGGAATTACAACATGGATACAACAATATGTCCTTGGTGCGATAGTGAGATTGTATGGGACCCCGAATTTGGACCGGAAGAATTGTGCCCGCACTGTCATAATGAATTAAATGGTTATCGTACGCTTAATATTGCTTTAGATGAAGACGAAGATGAGGAATATGTTGAAGGCGGACAGAAGCCACCTGCTGAAGTTCGGAGAGCTCCTGTAGCCCCTGTTGCTCCGCAAGAAGAACAGCAACAATCGTTTGCATCACGTGCGACCAGTCTGTTAAATGATGCAGAGCTATTTACACAACCAAGTCTATCTTCACTCAAAACGATTGAGCAGTATGGTGATGAGAACTTTAATATGGTGCAATATGAAGAAAATGTAGAACAATTGCTCGATCAACAAGAAGAGATTCCACAATGTCCGCATTGTCAGGAATATATGTTGCTTGCAGGAACGCAAGAGATGGGCGGAACTGGATTTACTCCTTTGCCTGCAACAGCTAATAATGTTGCGATCTTACCTTCTACATTTAAAGTCAATGTATATGTCTGCCCAAGTTGCTTCCATGTTCATCAAAGTCTGTGCGAAGATGAGCGTGTAGCGATTATTGATAAGATTACTAATCTTAACGAACAATAAGCCATTTAAATGTTATATAAAAAGCTCTTATTCTCGACCCGATGATGGTTGAGGATAAGAGCTTTTTGCTATCAATTACACAACAATATCGTCAACTGTTGCAGGGGAAGGCTTGGTTGTACGTGTTAAGCCAAACAGTTCTAATTCAGGACGCTCGATTCCAGTGATTGTATCCGCTAGTAATTGTGCTGCAATAGCGCTATACACTGTTCCATTACCACCATATCCTTCTACAAAGTAACAGTGAGGATAATCTGGGTGTCCACCGATATAAGGCAATCCATCACGGCTGGAACCAAATACAGCTGCCCAAGCATAATCGATTGACAACTCGCCTACATTTGGAAATAACGTCTGTACTTCTTCCAGTAATTTTTGCGATTGTTTTACCATTCGGACGTCACGCCATTCAGGATCAGTAAAAGGCTCATCCAATCCACCGACTACAATCCGATTATCCGCAGTGGTTCTCATATAAAGGTAAGGACGAGTCGTTTCCCAGACCATACTTTGTTCATGCCAACCTTCCCAGCTTTCTACAGGATTAGTCATAATCGCATAAGTGGTTTCTAGAAAAGCACCGCGTTCTTTTTTCATTTCTTGGGTCGCATAACCTGTTGCATAAATTACAGTACGGGCACGAATAGCAATATCGCCTGCATAACAGGTCACTCCTGTATCGTCTGCCACATGATTCGTAATTTCAACACCTTCATATAACTGTGCTCCATGGTTCATCGCATCTGCCATCAATGCATGGATAAAGCGATATGGATTTACTTCAGCGTCACCATGAGTGTACAATCCGCCAGCTTTTTGAAAAGAGAAACGCTTCGCAATTTCTTCTTCATTCCAGTATTCTGCTTCAAATCCAAAACGTTTTAGATTTTCATACTCTTCTTTGAGCGCAGGTACATCTTCTGGATTACTTGCATAATATAGACTACTGCGTGGGATTAATTGGGCATCGATCGGTAATGTTGGAGCAATATCGATCAGATATTCCATCGCTTGCTGGCACAGGCGGTAGAATAGTACACCATTTTGTTCACCAAATGTATTAATACAGGAAGTCATCATTTTATCATTCGTATATTGAAGTAAACCGGTATTGGCAACAGAGCTACCTTGACCGATTTTTGATTTTTCAACAAGTACTACATTGATACCTCGGTGTGCAAGTTCACGTGCTGATAAAGCTCCACCCATTCCGCCACCAATAATAAGTACATCACAGGAAATATTGTCATGTAACGCTTGATATTTCGGAGTTTCAGATTCAGGTAAAGTTTTGTCCCATGCGGTACGGTTAGTGTGCAGATCCATAATGTTTCGCTCCTCAAGGTATAATAATGTACTACCTATGCTGACTGTCTAAGTAATAAGATTAAGTAACCTGATTGTTATCCCCTTGAAGCAGTTCGCTCAGATAATCGTTTGACAGAAGTATAGAAGCACGTCAGCAGAAGGCAATGATCAAATCAAAGGGTTGGCAGAAATGGGCGATTCATGTCATACTTATGATTAATCTTGCGCACTTGGAGGCTATTACGTTATGAAAGAATTGAGCGACCTTAAATTACAAATATTAGATTTGTTAAAAGAAGATGCAAGACGCACACCACAACTTCTTTCTACCTTACTTGGTGTCGATGAAGCAGAAGTGACTCAAGCGATTCGTGAATTAGAAGATGAGCATGTGATTGTGAAATACACATCTGTGGTGAACTGGAGTAAAGTCGATGATGAGAAAGTCACAGCATTAATCGAAGTACAGATTACACCGGAACGTGGTAGAGGATTTGAAGGAATAGCAGAACGCATTTATTTGTATCCACAAGTAAAATCGGTCTATTTAATGTCTGGCGCGTATGATCTTCTAGTTGAAGTCGAAGGAACCAATTTGAAAGAAGTAGCAAGCTTCGTTTCAGATCGTTTATCTCCTATTGAATCGGTATTGTCTACCAAAACTCACTTTATACTTAAAAAATATAAGCAGGATGGCATTATCTTCGAAGAACATGAAGATGACCGTCGCCTGATCATTTCTCCATAAACGTAACCAATATCGCTATACCCATCTATATTAGATAAGAGTAGAAGAAATCGCGCTTAGATTATAAAGCGCTGAAGGAAGAGGATTGCCATGATTGTGAATAATGAACAACAGACCGGATCATCCAAGTCGATGACTTCTTACCTTTCTCCATTGGTTCAAGATATTAAGCCTTCCGGTATTCGGAAGTTTTTTGATCTGGTGAGTGCGAGTAAAGATATTATTACGTTAGGTGTAGGGGAACCTGATTTTATTACACCGTGGCATGTACGTGAAGCATGCGTCTATTCGTTAGAGCGTGGATATACACGTTATACGTCTAATGCCGGAATGCCTGAACTTCGTGAAGCTATTTCAGGTTATCTGGAAAATGAATTTAAAACCGCATACGATCCCAAAGACGAGATTCTGGTTACTGTCGGCGGTAGTGAAGCGATCGATTTAGCTCTTCGGGCGTTGATTACACCAGGGGATGAGATTCTAATCCCTGAACCTTGTTATATCTCTTATTCACCGATTACAGCGATTGGTGGAGGTATCCCTGTTGGTATTGAGACCTTTGCTAAAGACAATTTCAAATTAACAGCGGAAGCACTTGAAGCACAGATTACGCCACGTTCCAAAATTTTGATTTTGTGCTATCCAAGTAATCCAACAGGTGCGATTATGACCTATGAAGATTGGTTGCCGATCGCTAAAGTGGTAGAAAAGCATGATCTGATTGTAATTTCAGATGAAATTTATGCTGAACTGACGTATGGCACCAAGCATGTTAGCTTTGCATCTGTACCGGGTATGCAAGAACGGACGATCTTGGTTAGTGGATTTTCCAAAGCTTTTGCAATGACCGGCTGGCGGATGGGTTATGCTTGCGGACATCGTGATTTGATTTCAGCGATGCTCAAAATTCACCAATACACAGTAATGTGTGCTCCTGTAATGGGACAAGTGGCAGCACTTGAAGCTTTAACAAATGGATTAGGTGAAAAAGATAAGATGGTCGAGTCGTATAATCGTCGTCGCCGTCTGATTGTCGATGGATTCCGGAGTATCGGTCTGGAATGCCATGAACCTCAAGGTGCTTTTTATGCTTTTCCAAGTATCCAGAATACAGGGCTGACTTCGGAAGAGTTCGCTCAACAGCTTCTGGTTGAGGGCAAAGTTGCAGCAGTTCCGGGCACTGTTTTTGGACTAGGTGGAGAAGGATTTATTCGCTGTTCTTATGCTACATCTGTCGCACAATTAAGTGAAGCATTGGAAAGAATAGGTTCCTTTGTAGCTAAAATAAAATAATTGTCACATAATCTTCTTTTTTCCTTGAATTAACAATTTTCCTGCTTTCATTTGCTCGATCCTATGATATAATGGGTCTTTGGAAGCAGGAAATCATGTCTCAAGGGAGGGGATTGTTTGTATTGTGCCGAATATAATTTGCCAGAATATCGCGGACATATTATTGCTGAGAATAATGAAGTATGGTCAACGTCCTCAGGAGAGTCCTCACAGATACTTTCCCTAGAGGATGAAATTTATGTACTTCGTACGCGAATGGAACAACTATTTCTGGAAGAACAATCGTTCACATCGGAGTTAGTGATTGAGATTAGTATGTTATTAGACTTGAAAATTAATGAATATATGCGCTCTCATCAAAAACGTTAATCATGTTTAGGGTTCTTTTTGCAAGTGACTAATGAATCCATCATATGAGAAGTGCTTACTATAATTAGGTATAGCCTAAATCAACAGGGGGTCCTTACAGAGGAGCTTCTTTTTTTACGTCAAATAGCTGTGGTATGATGGGATATAGTGAATTGAAGGAGGAACGTTCGGTGAAATTTTGGATAAAAGGATTATTGTTAAGCATGAGTATAGTATTTCTGCTGACCGCTTGTGGTGGAGATCAACCGAAAGATCCTAATCAAGTGACTGTCTTTATTATGGGCAGTGAAGGATTCTCGCAAGAGCTAGCAGAACAAGTCAAACAAGAGTTGCAAACCAAGCTAGGTAGCACGATGAAAGTAACTGTGAATACAACACCGATTTACTCCGCTGAAAAATTAACGCTAGAATATGTGGATCGTCAGGATGATATTATTATTTTGCCAGAGAACGATATGAAAGCTTATTCGGTTAATGGTGGACATGTGATGTTGGATAAAGATTTTGATTCCAAAAAGTATTCGCGTGGTGTAACGATGGGTAGCGTATCTGAAGAAGATGTAGATCAACAAGAAAAGCATCTATTCTCGATTCCTGTCGATCAAATGAGTATGTTCAAAAAAATCAAATATACACCGGATAATCTGTATGCAGCGATTCCTGTTTTTGCAGATTATAATAAATCTCTCAAAATCTTAAAAGCTATGACAGAATAATATCGCTTTATCATCGAGGGGAGGGCTACAAATGAATATTTATACACGCACAGGTGATGAAGGACAGACTTCAGTAATCGGTGGTAGAGTGAGTAAAGACGATGCTCGTGTCGAAGCTTATGGGACGATTGATGAACTCAATAGTTTTGTAGGTCAAGCACTAGCAATGGCAGAAGGAAAATCTTTCACCGATGTACGAGAACAATTGTTAGCGATTCAGCATGAGTTGTTCGATTGCGGAGCCGATCTAGCTTTTGTAGCATTAGACGAAAGTAAATATAAAGTCCATGCGGAGTTAGTAGATCAACTGGAACAATGGATTGATCAATATGAGACTGAAAATCCTCCAATAGAGCGCTTTATTTTGCCTGGCGGACATCCATTAGCCGCTTCACTACATGTGTGCCGTACCGTATGTCGGCGTGCAGAGCGACGAGTGATAACATTAGGTGCAATAACAAATATTAATATAAATGTGCGTAAATACTTAAATCGACTGTCGGATTATTTTTTTGTGATTGCTCGTACCGCCAATGTACGTTCAGGCCTAACAGATATTGAATATATCCGCAGTCAAAAAGTATTTCGCCGTGATTGAGGGATTATTGTGATTAATGCTAAACACGAAACGAATGATTATTACGATCCAATACTGTATATTATACAACCGCAAGATGAAGGTATGATTCTTAAAAATATTATGCAAAAGCGGATGGGAATTTCACGCAAATTATTATCCCGTCTCAAAATGACGGATCAAGGTGTGATGCTCAATGGTCAGCATGTCTATGTCAGTACCAAAGTGCAGGCTGGCGATAAGTTAGAGATTCGGATGGAACGTGAACAATCCGATGATATTTTGCCACAAGCTCAGCAGATTGATGTGATCTATGAAGATCAGCATCTATTGATTGTGAACAAAAAAGCAGGCGTAATTGTGCATCCTACCAGTGGACATTATACCGATACGCTGGCAAATGGGGTTGTTCATTACTGGCAAGAACGTGGAGAGAAATTCCGTTTTCGTCCTGTCCATCGTTTAGATCAGGATACATCGGGTGTGCTGGCTATCGCTAAAAATCCATATGCACATCAACACATTTCCGAGCAAATGATCAATCATTCTGTGCAGAAAAGGTATCATGCATATGTGCATCATATTCCGACTGTATCGCAAGGCAGAATAGAAGGGGCAATAGATCGCGATCTGATCGAACCTCATATGCGTGTAGTCACTCCAGATGGATATGCCGCAGCCACTCGGTATCAAGTGCTAGAATCTTTTGCAGATCGTGATATAGCCTTGGTTGAATTGGAATTAGAAACGGGACGTACTCATCAGATTCGAGTACATATGAAGCATATTGGTTGTCCACTTGTAGGAGATCGGTTGTATGGTTATGCACGACCAGACAAGAACTTAGATGTATCTACATCGATATCGCAACTTGATCAACTGGCAGGGAGACAGGCATTACATGCGGTTGAATTAGGTTTTGTTCATCCGGTTACAGGCGAAGAGATGCTTTTTCAAGCCCCTTTACCAGAAGATTTGGCTAACTTGGATGCGGAATTGCGAGGACTGGAATCAAAGGACTAAAGGAGTGTAAATCGAATGAGTAAATTAACCGTATATCAATATCCACAATGCAGTACATGCCGTAATGCGATCAAATGGCTACGTGCAGAAGGGCATGAATTGAACTTGATTCATATTGTAGAGTCTCCACCAACAGCAGAACAACTGCGGGAATTGGTTGAACACAGTGAACTGGAACTGAAGAAATTTTTCAATACCAGTGGTGAAGTGTATAAAAGCCAGAATCTCAAAGAAAAATTACCATCCATGGGTGCTCAAGAACAACTACAATTATTATCTGAAAATGGTAAATTGATCAAACGTCCGATTGTGACGGATGGCGATCGAGTGACTGTAGGCTTCAAAGAAGCAACGTACGAAGAAACATGGAAAGCGTAAAATCGGAACTTCTATTTCGCAGTAAACACAATGATCTAGATAATGATAAGATTACCTTTTAAGCAAAAGCCTTTTACTGAGCAGTCATCTGCCGGTTCAAAGGCTTTTTTGTTTTCGATTTTGGTACACATATACAAAATTAAAAAACAATAATATATAATATATTGGAGTCGCTTTAGATCTGAACCTATAGCATAATCAATTAGGTCTAAAGCGATTGTTATACATGTTGATCAATAAAGGATGGCGATTATGAGCAAATTAGAAATCGATTGGAGTCAGGCATTACCGATACATATGGAATCGCTAGCAGAATTGAGAGCGGTTGTTCTTCGTGACGTCTTACCCGTCTGGGTCGGTTTGATGAGTATAAAGTTCGTCAGCGCTTTCGTGATGCTTTTGAACCTAATGATACATGGTTGATCGAAGTCGAAGGAAAGATAGCCGGTTGCGTGGCTTTAAAGCCGGATACGAATGATTATACGTTAGAGCATTTTTATATTGATCCTGTCTATCAAGGTCAAGGGATAGGAAGTCAGACTCTTGAACAATTGCTATCACAATCGCATCTGCAAAATAAAGTAGTTCATCTTAATGTGTTACAAGGTAGCCCGGCTAGAAGGCTATATGAACGCTTTGGATTTACACTGGATCGTGAAGATGAAGTAGATATATTTATGAGTCGTACGATTTGAAAAAAATAGTATCATAATAAAGAACATTATCCAGAATAGTGGTAAAATTTAAAGGTATGTGAATACTTGTACAGTATCGCAGAAATTCGGTATGATATACTCAGATTGGATTCATCTGTATTGAAGAGAGAAGGTAGAAGTGAAGCTAATGAAAGATCAAAAAATAATGCTAGTCGATGGAATGGCGCTGTTATTCCGAGCTTATTATGCAACAGCACAATCCGGTTATATTCGTCGTACAAAATCGGGTATTCCTACTAATGCCATTTATGGATTTGTACGCTATCTATGGGACGCTGTGCAACTGTATAATCCTACGCATATTGCTTGTTGTTGGGATGTCAGTAGTAAAACATTCCGTACCGAAGAATTTGCCGCTTACAAAGGCAATCGTTCGGCTGCACCGGATGATCTGATTCCACAGTTTGATTTGATTTTGGAAGTGACTGAAAGTATGGGCATTCCTAATCTGAGTGCACCCGGATATGAAGCCGATGATTGTATCGGTACGATTTCCCGTGAACTGGAAGCAGATATGGAAGTTCTTATTTTGACAGGAGACCATGATCTATTACAGCTAGTGGATGAACGGACTAGCGTCATTATTATGAAAAAAGGCTATGGTAATTACAAAGTCTATACTCCTGAATCGTTAATGGAAGAAAAAGAATTAACACCTTCTCAGATTATTGATATGAAAGCTTTGATGGGCGATGCTAGCGACAACTATCCAGGAGTCAAAGGAATCGGTGAAAAAACAGCAACTAAGCTGGTCAAAGAATACGGTACAATCGCAGGTATCTTAGAAAATCTGGATCAATTAACTCCATCAATTCGCAAAAAGATCGAAAATGATCTAGAGATGCTTCATCTATCGCATCGTCTAGCAGCGATTCATCGTGAAGTGCCTGTGGTTTGTTCTTTGGATGCGAGTCTGTTGCTTTTAGAAGATGAGATTATCCTAACTAAATTTGAAGAATTAGAGATCAAAAGTCTTTGTTCGATGTTAGGCATAGGTGTATTTTAAATGAAAATACAGTCTCGTCTAGGTATCGGTGTTCTCACTCTAATGATGATTCTGTGCTTGCTTCCTACTGCTGGTTCTTCAGCGGTAGCAGCAGGATCTGGAATCAAAGCTTCGACTCAAAACGTATCTGCTGCTGGACGTACATTTACAGTACAGACGGTGCATATTCCTAAAGGAACTTCAACAGGAGTAGGTCTAGCTGATCGACAAGTCGGGCAAACGTCTTCATTATCTTCTATCGTTAAAAGCTATAACGCTCAAGCAGCGATCAACGGTGCTTTTTTCGAAGCTTATGGTGGCGCACCTGATCCTTATGGAACGTTAATTACAGGCGGACGTATTGCTCATCTAGGTAGATATGGAACCACTATTGGCTTTTTGGCGAATGGTACAGCTCTTATGGATTCGTTACGGCTTTCTATAACAGGAACCGTGCAATCTGCCAATGGCAAATCTTCTAGCTGGTATGCCATCTGGGTGAATCGTCTACCGGGAACGTCCAGTACTTCGATTATCTATACACCTGATCGTGGTAAAAACACAGGATTTACAGGAGGCATTGCAGTAACAGTAGCGAATGGCAAAGTGATTCGTAAAGGCAATAATAACAAAGCATCTATTCCAGCTAATGGATATGTGCTGGTGTACACAGGTGATCAGAAATATGCGGCTGATCGATTTACAGTTGGGGCTACAGTGCAACAGAATATTGCTTATCAAGATATCAATGGTAAAGATATTCCATGGCAAAAGGTAGTCACTGCGGTCGGTGCAGGTCCTCGCTTAGTAAAAGATAGTCGAATCGCTTTAAATGCGGCGGCAGAAGGATTTCAAGATCCCAAAATTTTGACAGATTCAGGTGCTCGTAGTGGTATTGCTATTATGGCAGATGGATCAATTATGCTAGTGACAGTTCCAGGAGCAACGATGAAGCAATGGGCAGCTATTATGCAAAAGCTTGGAGCCAGACAAGCGATGAATTTAGATGGAGGCGCTTCATCGGGCATGTATGCCAATGGAAGTATCAAGACTGCACCCGGGCGATTACTAAGTAATACGCTAATTTTTGGTGCTAGCAGTTCATAAGTAACAGCGTCGACATAAGCTCGACTTCAATATCATATATGATCCACATAGAGCATCTCTGTACTAATCTATTTGAATACTAATCTATCCTTATCGGATAACTCAAAGGAGATATGTCATTTATGAAAAAATTAGGGGCTATTGAAGCAGGCGGTACTAAATTTGTATGTGGAATCGGTACAGAAAATGGGGAGATTCTAGAAAGAGTCAGTTTCCCAACCGAGACACCTGAGATTACGATGAAAAATGTAATTTCCTTTTTTGAAGGCAAAGGAGTCGAAGCGATTGGTATCGGTTCTTTTGGACCGATTGATCCGATCAAAGGAAGCCCGACGTATGGATACATAACGACTACACCGAAGCCACACTGGGGACAATACAATATTGTTGGACATATGAAAGAACATTTTGATGTACCAATCGGCTTTGACACCGATGTGAACGGAGCGGCATTAGGAGAACATAAATGGGGTGCAGCGCAAGGGTTAGATAGCTGTATCTATATCACTGTAGGAACAGGTATTGGTGCAGGCGCTGTAGTCGATGGTAAAATGCTACATGGTCTATCGCATCCAGAAATGGGACATATTCTAGTTCGTCGTCATCCAGACGATCATTTTGAAGGCTTCTGCCCTTATCATGGCGATTGCTTAGAAGGTGTAGCTGCTGGCCCTGCGATTGAAAGACGTTGGAATGTTAAAGGTTCTGAATTAACAACGGATCATCCTGCATGGGAAATGGAAGCTTACTACCTTGCGCAAGCCTTGATGAACTATGTATTGATCTTATCCCCGCAAAAAATTGTAATGGGTGGCGGCGTGATGAAGCAAGATCAATTATTCCCACTCATTCGTGAAAAATTACAAAAACTATTAGCAGGTTATGTACAACATCCTAGCTTGAATGAACAGATTGATCAGTTTATTGTTCCTCCACAATTGGGAGACAACGCTGGATTGTGTGGAGCTCTTGCGTTGGCTGATCTAGCATTATCAGGAGAAACGGGTGCAACCCATGGCGAATAAGAAAAAAGTAAATCCGGCAATCAAAAGACAGCAACAGCAAGAATACAAACAAAAAGAAGCGTTACGCCAAAAGAAGTTAATGCGTAATCTGATTATTGGAACAGTAGCTGTTATAGCAGTCATTGTGTTATTGATTGTTTTTATACCGAATAACAAAACAGCGGAAGCGACTACTTTTGATTACAGTCAGCTTCCGGTGAAAGGTGAAAAAACAGCTCCTGTCAAAATTGTAGAATTTGGCGATTTCAAATGTCCAATTTGTAAGCAATTTAACGAAATCATTGTTCCGCAAATTCAAAAAGATTTTATCGCTAATGGAACAGCAGCTATGTACTTTATGAACTTCCCATTTTTGGGGCCGGATTCAACCACAGCTGCATTAGCTGTAGAGTCTGTTTATCATCAAAATAATGATGCATTCTGGAAATTCTTTGATGCGGTTTATACCAATCAAGGAGATGAAAATACAGAATGGGCAACTACCGATTTCCTTGTGAATTTAGCTAAAAAAGCAGATGCCTCTATTGATACCACTAAGCTTCGTCAAGATATTGAGAACAAAACGTATGCTAAAGAGATACAAGCTCAATATGATAAAGGAAAAGAGTTGAATCTGCCGGGTACACCATCGATCTATATCAACGGAGTAGAATATACAGGTGATTTGGGAGATTATACAGCACTCAAAGCAGCTATCGAGAAAGCCAAAACTGAAGCTGGATCGGAGGGCTAGTCCTATGAATACAGAAACGCCTCCATCTTTTTTAGCAAGGTACTATTTATTTCTAGCATGGATAGTAGCTATTGTAGCCACTGGTGGAAGTCTGTATTTGAGTGATGTGATGTTACTGGAGCCTTGTAAATTATGCTGGTATCAGCGTATTTTTATGTACCCACAGGTAATTTTACTTGGAATTGCAGCATATCATAATGATCGTCGTATTGTCAGATATTCAATGCCACTTGTTATTC
The DNA here is from genome assembly GCF_005233705.1 of Paenibacillus sp. CFBP13512. Taxonomy (NCBI): domain Bacteria; kingdom Bacillati; phylum Bacillota; class Bacilli; order Caryophanales; family Paenibacillaceae; genus Paenibacillus; species Paenibacillus sp. CFBP13512. The sequence continues at coordinate 200,762 of NZ_QGAD01000004.1, forward strand.
TAGGTGCTTGTGTAGCGATTTACCATTATGCAGAGCAACATATTCCAGCATTAAGTCGAATTTTACCATGTACAACAGGGGTTCCTTGTAATAAGCCTTATTTTGAGTGGTTTGGTTTTATTACGATTCCTTTTATGGCACTGATCGCTTTTATTTTGATTGCGTTATTGCTGTGGAGAGGTAGTCGTGCAGCAGACGCTATCGTTTATGAAGATGAAGAAATCGAATAATCATTACATTTTTAAAGCAGTACAAAGTCTTCTTTTTAGCATCTATTGTTGAAAAGAAGGCTTTTTTTATAAACATGATTTTAATCAATTTTGATGGATTTGATGTAATCAGTACGTTTAAAGGTTAACTATAGTAAGAGAATACTGTTCAATAACTAGAAAAAAAGTGGAGGAATGTCTCATGAGAGAAGGAAATTCAATATATGAAGTTGAGCCGTGGTCGATACGTGAATCTTCTTTTGACCCTGCTCACAACCGTAGAGGAGAAACTATTTTTACAGTCGCTAACGGGTATCTAGGGATGCGTGGTCATTTTGAAGAAGGACTGGAAGGTGCAGGTATTAATGCACTGAATGGTACGTATTTGAATGGATTTTATGATTCAGCAGATATTACGTATGGAGAAGAAGCTTTTGGTTATGCACGCAAACGTCAGACGATGCTCAATGTCACGGATAGCAAAATTATTGAATTGTTTATTGATGGGGAACAATTTAATTTATTGAGTGGACGTGTGATTGAATACGAACGCATTTTGGATATGCAAAAAGGGATATTATCCCGTCATGTTGTATGGGAAAGTGGTACAGGGAAGCAAGTAGAAGTGAACACTCAGCGTTTAATTTCTTTTGATAACAAACATGTAGCGATGGTTCGCTATACGGTGAAGCCTGTTAATTTTACAGGTGAAATTAAACTGGTATCTGCATTGAATGGTAAAGTAACCAATGAAATATCAGCAGATGATCCGCGAGCAGGATCGGCTTTTGGAGGGCAAGTATTACATACGGTTCAGTCGTATGAAGAAAATACGTTTATGGCTCTAGAGCAACGTACGACAGAAACTGAGTTTCATTTATTGTGTGGCGCAGAGCATACGTTAGATTACGAATATACGTTATCTACGATCCAAGAAGATGAGCGTATAGCGAAAGCATTTACCATGCAAGTGGACGAAGGACAATCGGTTACACTCGATAAATCGATCGTTTATTATTCGTCTAAAGATTACGAAGTCGATCACTTGCTGATTTTGGCTCAATCTACATTAAAAGAAGTCAAAGCCAAAGGCTGGGACGCTTTAACGATAAAACAAAAAGAATATTTGGATGAATTCTGGGAAATTGCAGATGTGAATGTAGAAGGCGATGAACTGTTACAACAGGGATTACGATACAATGCATATCAATTATTCCAATCTGTAGGTCGGGATGGCAAAACCAATATCAGTGCTAAAGGGATCACGGGAGAAGGGTATGAAGGACATTACTTCTGGGATACGGAAACGTATATGTTACCATTCTTCTTATATACCAAGCCTGAGTTAGCTTTACGTCTGTTAGAATATCGCTATTATACATTGCCCAAAGCAAGAGAACGTGCAGTTGAAATGGCAGCAGAAGGCGCATTGTTCCCGTGGCGTACAATTAATGGAGAAGAAGCTTCGGCTTATTATCCGGGGGGAACAGCTCAATTCCATATCAATGCCGATGTAGCTCATGCGATTATTCAGTATGTTGAAGCGACAGGCGATCAAGACTTTTTGCAGACCAAAGGGTTAGAGATGTTGATCGAGATTTCAAGATTTTTCTTATCTGTTGGGAATTGGATTACAGGCAAAGGATTCTGTATTAATGGAGTGACAGGCCCTGATGAATATACGGCGATTGTGAATAACAACACGTATACCAACATTATGGTCAAAGATGCACTGGAATTCACTGTACATGAACTAAAACAATGGGAAGAATTAACACCAGATTCTTATCTAGCGATGCACAGTCTTATGGGATTAACAGAAGAAGAGTTAGCAGATTGGTCTCGTGCAGCAGATGAAATTTATATCCATCGTCAAAATGGATTGATCGGTCAAGATGATTCTTTCCTTGATAAAGGCGTATGGGACTTTGATAATACACCTGCTGAAAATTATCCGTTGTTGCTACATTATCATCCATTAGTGATCTATCGTCAGCAAGTGATTAAGCAAGCCGATCTTATTCTTGCATTCTATTTGCTTGGCGAGAAATTTACTAAATTGGAAAAAGTAAAAAACTATGCCTATTATGAGCCTTTAACTACACATGATTCTTCATTGTCTGCGGCGATCCATGCGATTATTGCAGCCGAACTTGGTAATATGGATCATGCATATAACTTCTTTATCGAATCAGCACGTATGGATCTGGATGATATTCATGGAAATGTCAAAGACGGTATTCATGCGGCTTCGATGGCAGGTAGCTGGCTGACAATTATTGGCGGATTCGCAGGGATGCGTCAGTATGATGGTCGTTTGCATTTTGAACCGAAATTACCTCCAAGCTGGACAGAATATTCATTCCGTGTTCAATTTCAGGATCGCCTTGTCAATGTAAATGTCGAAGGCAACAAAACAACATATAGTATTGTACGTGGAGAACCATTGACAATAGAACATTACGGTCAAGAATATATTATTGCGATGACCCAACCGCTTGAAGCAAACAATCGCGATCTGTGTGCGATTGTATTCGGATTAGAAGGTGTGGTTACTTCTGTCATTGATGAAGAAGCAGATGCCGAGCAAAAAGCAGAGTTGTTACCGGGAGTCGAAGACTTACTACAACATTTTGCTGATCATAATATCGCTGTTGTGCTTGCATCTGATCGTCACGATGCAGAAGAAGTGGTAGAACAACTAGGAATTCGCCAACACTTTAACAGAATCATTACAGCAAATGATGTAGCTTATGGTAAGCCTGATCCTGAGATTTTTATCAAAGCGGCAAATGCTGTCAATATTCATCCTTACCATACGATGGTGATTGAAGATTCTACTGAATCTATCCAATCCGCTCGCCAAATAGGAATGAAAACTATCGCTGTAAGTTCCCAATCTCGAATCGATAGCGCACACTTTACAGTGCCAGGACTGGACGGACTCAACCTAGAAACAATGATCCGCTGGATGCAACTTCCTTAGTCCCGCGCTTGGCACCATAAGCGCGACCAAGTACAATCAAAAAATGATTTTTGCGCCAGCAAAATATCTTACAACCAGCGCTTGGCACCATAAGCGCGATCCAGTAAAATCAAAAAAAGCTGTCCTTGTTCATCATATGACGATGAATAAGGGCAGCTTTAATCTTTTCAGATCCAATCTTTTTTGCGGAAGGTGAAAAACATCGTTAGACCTAACGTGATCATAATCCCGATAACGAGCGGATAACCGAAGCGCCAATGTAATTCAGGCATATCTTCAAAGTTCATCCCATAAATACCGGTAATCACAGTCAATGGCATAAATATTGTTGTAATAGCTGTAAAGACACGCATAATTTCATTCGCTCGGTTCGAAATACTGGACTGATAAGCTTCTCGTAAGTTACCCATCAGATCGCGGAACGTATCGAACATCTCAGAGACTTTGACAGCATTTTCGTATACATCACTGAAATATTTTTGCAATTGATCGTCAATTAAGCGTAAGTCTTTTTTGTTCAATGTATTGATTACTTCACGCTGTGGTCCCAATACACGCTTGAGCCATAGAATTTCTCCACGTAGACCAATAATTTCATTCAAATGCGACTTTTTGGTATGCATCAATATATTTTCTTCCAACAGTTCGATTTGATCTTCAATCCGATCACCAACAGCGAAGTAATTATCAACCACCAGATCGACTAATAAATACATAAATTTATCGGCGCGACTCACTTCTTCTTCCCATAAAATAGGCTTGAGTACACGCAATTCATTAATTTTCTGCTTGGTGACTGTAATAATATAATGCCGTCCTAGAAAAATATTCAAGGCGCGCAAAAAAATCTCTTCGTTATCAAAACGAATACTGTTCACAACAATAAAGTAATGACTTTCATAAATCTCGATCTTCGGGCGTTGTTCTTCTTCACTTAGACAATCTTCTACAGCCAGATCATGGAGCATAAAGAGCGGTTGTAGTTCAATCAAATCTTCCAAATCTGCATCGATCCAATAAAATCCTTCTTCAGGTGCGATCAGTGTGTCGGTAATATTTTCTACTGGAGTGAATGCTCCAGCATTGACGTGCCGAACTTTCATTGTGTTCTACCCCTTTATTATGAAATGAGCAGGGAAAGAAGCGGCAACCGCACACTTATTTACAAAGCTTCGCTATAATTTATGAAAAACGGAGAAGATTTTTCAATAATGGCGCGTTACTCAAGTGCCCTATGGTTGTCGTTTGTTTCCTGCAATTTGTCCATCCGTCCTGCTGCCAACTGGGCCTCGGGTCGCCTTCCATTTTGAAATTCACCTCTTTGTTATCTATATATTTATGAAAACTATGAAAAAACGTCAAATACTTGTTAAGTATACCGTGGTCATGGAAGCCTTTCAAGCTTAAATAAGAATCCTGCTTGGAAATCAACCAATACAGTTACCAACAACCTATTTATCGGTTCAAAACAAGACATTTTTGACAGCACTTGACGACAGACGGTAGAATAGTATAAATTATGGTATAAGAAAAGTATTGAATTAATGTAATTACAAATTGAATAAGCAAATCTTATCAAGAGCAGGTGGAGGGACTAGCCCGATGAAACCCGGCAACCGGCGGTATGACCGCACGGTGCTAATTCTTGCAGAGATATAAGTTTGAGAGCATTATTTTAGACTTAATATCTGCTGACAGATGAGAGAGGCGTCTATTATATACGCGACAATATCGCAAATGACCTTTCTCAAGTATCAGGAGAAAGGTCATTTTTGTATATACGCATAATGAAGCTTTCTCCTGAATGATAAGAAATACACACATCCAAGGAGTGAATGAAGATGCCAATTAAGATTCCGGATAGCTTACCCGCCAAAGAAGTATTAACAGGTGAAAATATTTTCGTCATGGACGACAGTCAAGCTTTTCAACAGGATATTCGTCCATTACGGATTGCTATTTTAAATCTAATGCCTACGAAAGAAACAACCGAAACCCAATTATTGCGCTTGCTAGGAAATAGTCCGCTTCAAATCGATATTTATTTATTACATGCGCAATCGCATACATCGAAGAATACATCTACTGAATATTTGAACTTATTTTATAAAACGTTTGAAGAAGTCAAACATCTTCGCTTTGATGGTCTGGTCGTGACGGGTGCTCCTGTAGAAACGATGGATTTTGAAGATGTGAATTATTGGGAAGAGATTCAAGATATTTTTGATTGGAGTAAAAAGAACGTCACTTCAACCATGCATATCTGTTGGGCTTCACAAGCAGGTCTTTATCATCATTTCGGTGTACCCAAAGTAGATTTGGAAGAAAAATGTTTTGGTGTATTTCCACACACTTTAAATAAAGAAAATGTAAAATTACTACGAGGATTTGATGAGTTATACTTTGCGCCTCATTCTCGTCATACCGAAGTACGTCATGAAGATATTGCCAAGATTCCTGAATTAGAAATCTTATCAGAATCAGAAGAAGCTGGCGTATATCTAGCGGCAACTAAAGACGGCAGTCAAATTTTTGTGACAGGGCATTCGGAATATGATCCATTGTCACTGAAATGGGAATATGAACGTGATATCGCCAAAGGAATGGATGTCGCACCACCGAAAAATTATTTTCCAAATAATGATCCATCGCGTACACCACCATCCACATGGCGTGCGCATGCGAACTTATTATTTTCCAACTGGCTGAATTATTATGTATACCAAGAAACACCTTATGATTTGGAAAGTGCTAAAGCTGAAGCTGGTAATTACTGTATCTAAATTTGTGATAAACCCAATCGATTGTTATTCCAGAGGAGGAATTATAGTATGACGGATCATCATTCAAGCGAACGAACTCTTAACATTGAAAGCAGATTGGCACAGATCGGTTCTATCAATGAACCGACAACCGGAGCGATTAATTTTCCTATTTATCAATCGACCGCATTCCGTCATCCCGCTCTTGGTAAAAGTACAGGCTTTGATTATATTCGTACAACCAATCCAACTCGCGCTGTACTTGAACAAGCCGCAGCAGCATTAGAATCAGCAGATGCAGGATTTGCCTGTAGTTCCGGTATGGCTGCTTTGCAAACGATCTTTGCGCTGTTCGGTCAGGGAGATCATCTGGTCGTATCGCTTGATCTGTATGGCGGCACATATCGTCTTTTGGAACGTATTTTATCCAAATTTGGAGTGACTGCTTCTTATGTAGATACCAATGATCTAGAAGCATTAGAAAAAATAGTTCAACCCAATACCAAAGCTGTATTTATCGAGACGCCAACCAATCCTTTAATGATGGTAACTGATATTCAAGCCGTTGCTACATGGGCGAAAAGTCATCAATTGCTGACGATCGTTGATAACACGCTGTTGACTCCTTTTTTCCAGCGTCCGATTGAACTGGGAGCAGATATTGTCATTCATAGCGCTACCAAATATCTAGGTGGACATAATGATGTGTTAGCAGGATTGATTATGACCAAAGGGGAAGAGTTATCTGCTGAAATGGCTTTTCTACACAACTCAATCGGAGCTGTGTTGTCCCCAACCGATTCGTATCAATTAATGCGTGGAATGAAAACATTAGCATTGCGGATGGAGCGTCATGAATACAATGCAACAGCCATGGCTAAGCATTTAGTAGATCATCCACAAATTGCCGAAGTGTTTTATCCAGCATTACCTGATCATCCGGGCTATGATGTCCAGAACCGCCAATCTAGCGGAAATACAGGTATCTTTTCGTTTAAAGTGAAAGATGCACGTTATATTGAACCGATTTTGCGTAGTATTCAATTGATTGCTTTTGCTGAAAGTTTAGGCGGAGTCGAATCGTTAATGACATATCCAACAGTACAAACACATGCTGATATTCCAACAGAGATTCGCGAAGCGATAGGTGTTGATGATCGTCTTTTACGCTTTTCTGTAGGGATTGAGCATATTGACGATCTGATCGCCGATCTAGATCAAGCATTGGAAGTTGCACGTATTGAAGTAGAAGGAGTGTGATCGAGTATGGCATATTCTTCAGATCATTCATCTTCTCGCAAAATCGATACTAAACTAATTCATTTTGGGGCTGCTTTTGATAAAGCAACAGGCGCATCGAGTGTACCGATCTATCAGGCATCTACTTTCCACCAAGAAGATATCTCTAATCCGCCACTTCATGATTATAGTCGTTCAGGTAACCCAACTCGTCAAGCATTGGAAGATTATATTGCTTTGCTAGAAGGAGGAGCCAAAGGATATGCTTTTGCTTCAGGAATGGCAGCGATCTCGACTGCATTTCTGATTCTATCTGCTGATGATCATGTAATTGTGACTGAAGATGTATATGGTGGAACGTATCGCTTTTTGACTACGGTATTGAATCGAATGAACATTGAGATTAGCTTTGTAGATATGACCGATCTGGATCAGGTGAAACATGCACTTCGTCCGAATACAAGAGCGGTCTATATGGAGACTCCTTCGAATCCTACATTGAAAATTACAGACATCGGCGCTGTAACGGCTTGGGCGAAAGAACATCATCTGCTGACCATGGTAGATAATACGTTTATGACCCCTTATTATCAGCGTCCGATTGAAATGGGTGTCGATATTGTTCTGCATAGTGCTACCAAGTTCTTAGGTGGACATAGTGATGTGCTTGCAGGACTTGCGGTTGCCCGTACACCTGAGATTGGAGCTCAACTGAAGCATTTACAAAATGGACTGGGAACAGTACTTGGTCCTCAAGATTGCTGGTTATTGATTCGTGGGATGAAGACACTTGCCGCAAGAATGAATCATTCTGAAAAAAGTACAGCCAAGCTAGCACAATGGTTGAATGAGCGCGATGATATTGAAGCTGTCTATTATCCGGGATTAGAAAGTCATCCAGGAGCAACTATTCATGCTTCTCAATCTTCAGGAGCAGGTTCTGTGCTTTCTTTTGATGTAGGTTCAGGCGAGCGTGCTAAAAAAGTACTTGATAACGTTCAGATCCCTTTAGTCGCTGTGAGTTTAGGAGCTGTTGAAAGTATTTTATCGTATCCAGCAACAATGTCTCATGCTGCTATGGGTGAAGGAGTACGCAAAGAACGTGGAATAACGGATGGGCTACTGCGCTTCTCTGTAGGCTTGGAAGATATTGACGATCTGATTGCTGATCTGGAGCAAGCTTTATCAGATTAGAAAATACTTATGATTTTAAATAATATTTCACTTGTGTGACGAGTATTTTTAAATTTGTATAAGATTGTTGTTATATATCGTAAATCAATCTCATACTCCAACTATAATTGTAAATAAAAAGCGAAGTACCTTCTTATTGGTTCAAAGGTACTTCGCTTTTTTTTATCTTATAGTACGAATCGCTTTTTTGAGATATTTATATTCTTAGATACGTTATTTTGTTATACTCAAGAGAACAACAGAAGGCTTAATGGGCGGTCGGCTAGTCTCCCGATAGAAGGGAGGTGATGCTTGTGGAGGTTAAAGATACATTAACGTTAATGATCCAATTCGGTATCCTTATTGTTTCGATACTCGGTTTGGTTGTGACGATTATAGTGGCTATGAACCAAAACAAAAAGAAATAGACCGCCTGTGACAAGGAACCGGTCTATTTCAATACATTAGATCTACCTGAACTGCCGACTGCTCTTAAAGCAGACTGTTGCCAAGCAGGAAAGATGCGCTAACATCTTTCCTGCTTTTTTTATAGCATACATCTAAAAATCGACAACCATCTAATTCAAAATATAATGTTGTATATAGTCATACTATATCATACTCTAAAATGAAAATAAATTATTTTCAAACTCTAAAATCGCTAAATTCCTTTATTTAATCAGCATTTATTGTATATCATATGTATAATTATTCTTAAAAAATATCACCTTCCTGTCACACGACACGACTATTTTTCATTTGTGAAATATGGTACGATAAATGTGTTGTCATTATTTCAATTTTTAGATATGCATTTTGTGCCTAAATGGGTTATATATAGGACAATGCTCAAATTCACCTTCAGACACCAGTAAGATGTCTGAATAGGATAAGGGAGGCTGCAATATGAGCGCGGTAAACCGTATCTTGGAAAAAGCCGAACGGGGCGAACGCTTAGATTTAGAAGAAACTATTATGCTATATGAGTCCGATGAGATCGAGAAAATGGGGCATGTAGCCAATCAATTAATGTTACGCAAAAATCCAGATCCGATTACAACCTTTGTAATTGGGCGTAATGTTAACTATACGAATGTCTGCGACGTTTTTTGTCGTTTCTGTGCTTTCTATCGTAGCCCGAATTCGAAAGAGGGTTATGTATTATCGGATGAAGTGATTTTGCAGAAAATTCAGGAAACCGAAGATGTGAACGGAACTGAAATTTTGATGCAAGGTGGAGTGAATCCAAATCTTCCTTTCGAATACTATATCGATCTATTGAAAAAGATTAAAAAGAACTTCCCTAACATTACGATGCACTCTTTCTCACCTGCTGAGATTATGAAAATGAAAGAAATCTCAGGCATGTCGCTCGAAGAGACTGTACGTGCAATTCATGAAGCTGGACTTGATTCATTGCCAGGTGGCGGTGGAGAAATTCTGGATGATCGTACTCGTCGTAAAATCAGCCGTTTGAAAGGTTCATGGCGTGATTGGATGGACGTTATGCAGACAGCTCACAAAATTGGGATGAACACAACAGCTACGATGGTTATTGGATTCGGAGAATCGATGGAAGAACGTGCACTTCATTTATTACGTGTACGTGAAGCACAAGATGAATGTATCCGTAATGGTTATGATTCTGAAGGCTTCCTTGCTTTTATTTCGTGGACATTCCAACCGGATAACACCAATATGAAAGCTGAAAAGCAAACTCCAGAACAATATCTTAAAAATGTAGCGATTAGTCGTATTGTGCTCGATAATATCAAGCATTTCCAATCCTCATGGGTAACGATGGGACCTGAAGTGGGTAAAATGTCACTTCATTATGGATGTGATGACTTCGGTAGTACGATGATGGAAGAAAATGTAGTCTCTGCGGCGGGTACCACGCATAAAGTGAATATTGAGCAAACCTTGCAGATTATTCGCGAAGCTGGCAAAATTCCTGCTCAACGTGATACGAAGTACAACATCCTTAAAGTATTTAATGATGAAACTCAAAAAGTCGCTCATGACTTTATTATGCAGAACTAATCAACAGATATAAATAAAAAAGCTCAACGATCCTTTTAAAGGGATCGCTGAGCTTTTTTGTATTTCATTTAACTATATAAAAGATATTATTGTAATACTGAAGTTATATTATTGTGGAATACCTACTGCTAATTCATCAACCACTTCTTGTACCGTTTGGATTTGCTTGATTGGTGTAATCCCAGTCCCCAAGGTAATAATACCACCTTCACCAATACCATCAAGCATCCCTATACGTATAGCACTCGAACCACCAGAAGCACTGGCAATTTCTTCACGAGAGGCACCTTGCTTGTCCATTTCGACTAATTTCTCAACAAGTGGGGTAGATAAGGAACGATAATATGCTGGCAAAGTACGATAAAGTAATAAATCAGATGCAGATGAATCGACGATCTTTTGCTTTACAGATTGTGCTGCCGGATTTTCAATCGTAGGAATAAAGCGACTTCCCAAAAAGACACCTTCCGCACCTAAAGCAAAAGCACTGGCTACGCCACGAGCATCACCAATTCCACCCGCAGATACTACAGGAATATCCAGCACATCGACAATCATAGGAGTCATAGCAAATGTACCAATAACACTGGTTGGTAAAGTTCCACCTTCATCAAATCCTGTTACCACATAGACATCCACACCCATAGCTTGAGCAGATTTGGCATCTTCAAAAGTTGGGGTTAAAGGGCGGTAGACAATTTTAATGTTGGCTTCTTTTAATGGATTTAGAATCTTTTCAGATAATGTTCCTTCAACACCATTGAGAAGAACCACTTTGACATCTTCTTCAATAATAATTTCCAAAATAGGCCAGGTGTATTTCAAGTCTCCATCTACAATCACTGTGGTACCAAACGGTTTATCGGTTAGTTCTTTTGTTTTACGAATCTCACGGCGCATCCGTTCTGCCGTTTCTTTTGGAGAAGTGGTTATGGTTGTCTGACCTGCATTAGGACCAAGAATCCCCAACCCGCCTGCATTACTTACAGCAGCTACAAATTCAGCATTTGTAATCCAACTCATCGGTCCTTGTATAATAGGTTTCTCAATTCCAAGAATATGGGCTACACGATTGCTCATTTTATTCATCCTTCCACTCAAGTGATTCACTATAATAGTTAGCCTATTAATGATTTAGTCGTATGTAGACTAATAAGAAGCTGTAAAATCATCATATATTTGAATGTTTTGTTTGAGAAGAAGGCAATTTTAATGAACATAGTACATATTTTTGTACTTTTAGATCGTTAGCGAGATGTTTTGAGAAAAATAGAAATACAGGATGTTTAGAGAACTTTCATATATTAAAAAGAAACAACGATGTATGGTAGATAGACTTTAAAATCTACTCTATATCTTCATGTTCAAAATCATATGCACGTTCTACTTTACATACTTTGACCGAGTACGATTGATACCATTTTGCTTTTCCTCGATCTTGAGCGATTTGATGAACAGGGTTACTTTTCCACTGACGAATATCTTCTAGCGTTTTCCAATAAGAAATAGTCACACCTGCACCTGAAGATTTACGATAGCTTTCAATTCCTAAGAATCCAGTTTGGTCTTGACCTAGTGACTCCATTTGATCAGCCATTTGCCCATATCCTTGATCTCCTATAGTACGTTGACTGGTAAAAATCACAGCATAATAAGGTAACTCCACATTGCTTAATGATGCACTCATATCCAAATCTCCTTCGCTCATGATCTTGTATTGATTATACATAGCGTATTAACATAAATATAATGAATGTTTATAATAATAAGTATGAAAAAAATTCAAGTATAAGGTGATTAAATCATGAATCTTCATAAATATCAGATTTTTAATACTGTTGTAGCATTGGGTAGTTTAACGAAAACAGCGCTGACGCTTAATCTTACTCAGTCTGCGGTAAGTCATGCCATCTCAAGCTTAGAAAGTGAACTGGGATTAACGTTGTTGATCCGTAATCGGTCAGGAATTCGTTTGACGGATAGTGGAGAACGGATATTAAAAAAGATCAAAGAACTTTTGCAAGTTAATGATCAGTTATTAGTAGAAGTCGATGCGATCAAAGGATTAGAGACAGGCACAGTGACCCTTGGTACCTTTTCAAGTGTATCTATTCAATGGTTGCCTCAGATCATGCAACAGTTTCAAGAACAATATCCTGCTATTGATATTCAATTATTGGATGGTAATTATGATGAGATCGAGAATTGGATTATAGATGGACAGGCTGATTTGGGATTTGTCCATTTGCCTGTTGCTTCAACGCTTCAATCGATAACATTGTATCAAGATCAGATGTTATGCGTGTTATCTGCTCATCATCCTTTAGAAGCTTATGATCATATTGAACTTGAGCAACTTGTACAAGAGCCTTTTATTATGCCGATTGCAGGATGCGATACAGATGTGCAGGCGATTTGGAAACAAGCCCATTTACAACCTTCTATCAAATACCGTCTAGAAGATGATCATGCTATTATGGCGATGGTCAAGCATGGTCTGGGTGTTAGCATTTTACCGAAAATGATGTTGGATTCGATGTATACGCATGACTTATGTCTAAGACCACTAGCAGGAGAGCATTATCGAACAATCGGTATAGCGGCAACTTCTTTTACCAATTTGTCTCCTGCGGCTCAGAAGTTTAGCGAATGTATTCAATCAGCGCTCCAGATCAAAGCTATTAGGTAGATAATAGGGTTGGCATGCAATTAGTGTTATAATATATAAGCACGTTTTGAAGTAGCTATATAATAGAACATCAGTGAAGGAGCTCTTAAAGTTATGAAATTAATGTTTATTTCTGATATACATGGATCGTTACACTGGTTAAGACGCGTACTCGAAAAAGCTGAGGTTGAACAACCGGATCAGTTGATTTTTTTAGGTGATTATATGTATCACGGCCCTCGTAATCCATTGCCAGAAGAGTATAATCCATCTGAAGTTGCCAATACATTGAATTTATATAAAAATAAAATTATCGGTGTCAGAGGGAATTGTGATTCTGAAGTGGATCAGATGTTGCTTGAATTCCCGATGATGGCAGACTATATCATGTTGTATCATGAAGGAATGCGGATCTATGTGACCCATGGTCATGGATATAGTATTGATAATCTACCTTTGTTACAACCAGGGGATGTATTTATGCAAGGGCATACTCATGTGCCTGTAGCAGATCTGCAAAATCATATTTATGTGCTCAATCCAGGTTCGGTTGCTTTGCCCAAAGAAGACTACCCTAATTCATATGCTACTCTTGAGCATGGTACATTTACAGTCAAAGACTTTGAGGACAATATGATCAAATCAATCTCATTCTCTTGACGCTTGACCGATACACTTTTATAATGATGAAGCAATGTATGATCTAAATTCAAAAAGCATCGATAAAGATATGAGTTATAGTGATCGTCCTGTACAGAGAGAAGGAAAGTAGTATGCTGTAATTCCTTCCTGTGACAGCTATAATCTTACCCCTTTAGAGCTATAAAGTTGAATCCGAATCTATGGTTCATTTCGGTATTATATTTTATCGGATCATCCCCGTTATCAGATGTCGAATGAAGGGTCTGTATCAAGAAAATTATTCTGATAGCAGATCGAATCAGGGTGGAACCACGGGTACATATACAAAGCACTCGTCCCTTGCGGGATGGGTGCTTTTTGCTGTTTTTAATTGTAAATATTACGAATAAAGACAGTTAATACATGTGCATGCAGATTGATCAATAGATCTATACTTTCAAGGAGGAAATAACATGGCGATTCAAATTAGCTTACCGGACGGTTCTGTTCGTGAGTATGAGGCAGGTAGTACTATTGGCGATGTAGCCAATTCCATCAGTAAAAGTTTATTCAAAAGTGCAGTGGCAGGTAAATTGGACGGTATCGTTGTTGACTTAAATACACCGTTACATGACAAAGCATTAGTAGAGATCGTGACTCCAGATAGCGCAGAAGGCGTAGAAGTGATTCGTCACAGTACAGCGCATTTATTGGCACAAGCGGTGAAGCGTTTATTTGGGCAAAATGAAGTGAAATTAGGCATTGGTCCTGTGATTGAAGATGGGTTCTATTATGATATGGACTTGGAACATCCTTTGAATCCAGAAGATCTACAAAAAATCGAAAAAGAAATGGAACGTATCGTTTCTGAAAATCTTCCAATTACACGTCGTGAAGTCAGTCGTGAAGAAGCACTTAACATTTTCCGTGAGCTTGAAGATCCGTACAAAATTGAATTGATCGAAGCATTGCCAGAAGACAGTGTAATTACGATTTATGATCAAGGTGAATTTTTCGATTTATGTCGTGGACCACACGTACCATCAACTTCTAAATTAAAAGTATTTAAATTGCTAAGTGTAGCAGGTGCTTACTGGCGTGGAGATAGCAAAAACAAAATGTTACAACGTATCTACGGAACAGCATTTAATAAAAAGCCAGAACTAGAACAACATCTTCATTTCTTAGAAGAAGCCAAAAAACGGGATCACCGCAAATTGGGTAAAGAACTACAAGTATTTACATTTTCTCCGCTTGTAGGTCAAGGTCTACCGATCTGGTTGCCTAATGGAGCGAAATTGCGTCGTACACTGGAGCGTTATATCGTTGATTTGGAAGAGAAATTGGGTTACAGCCATGTGTACACACCAGTACTGGGTAATGTAGATTTGTACAAAACTTCCGGTCACTGGGAGCATTATCAAGAAGATATGTTCCCGAAAATGGTATTGGATAATGAAGAATTGGTTCTTCGTCCGATGAACTGTCCGCATCATATGATGGTGTATAAGAGTGATCTGCGTAGTTACCGTGATCTACCGATTCGTATTGCTGAATTGGGTATGCAACATCGTTATGAAATGTCAGGCGCATTAACAGGTCTACATCGTGTACGTGCGATGACACTAAATGATGCTCACTTATTTGTTCGTCCTGATCAGATCAAGCAAGAATTTGCACGTGTGATTGAATTGATTATGGAAGTATACAAAGACTTTGGTATTACTGATTACCGTTTCCGTCTATCTTATCGTGATCCTGCGGATACAGAGAAATATTTCCCTAACGAT
This sequence comes from Paenibacillus sp. CFBP13512, assembly GCF_005233705.1. NCBI lineage: Bacteria > Bacillati > Bacillota > Bacilli > Caryophanales > Paenibacillaceae > Paenibacillus > Paenibacillus sp. CFBP13512. The sequence continues at coordinate 216,253 of NZ_QGAD01000004.1, forward strand.
GAAATGTGGGAAAATTCGCAACGTATGTTACGTGAAGTTGTAGAAGGTCTAGATATGCCTTTCTATGAAGCAGAAGGCGAAGCTGCATTTTATGGTCCCAAATTAGATGTACAGATTCGTACAGCATTGGGTAAAGAAGAAACATTGTCGACTGTACAATTAGACTTCTTGTTGCCAGAGCGTTTTGAACTTGAATATATCGGAGAAGATGGATTGAAACATCGTCCAGTTGTTATTCACCGTGGTATTTTGGGTACAATGGAACGTTTCACAGCCTTCTTGTTAGAAAACTTTGTCGGTGCATTGCCATTATGGTTGGCTCCTGTACAAGCTAAAGTGATTCCAGTATCCGGTGCATTTGAAGAATATGCACGCAAAGTGGAAGAGAATCTTCGTCGTAGTGGAGTAACTGTAGAATCCGATCTACGTAACGAGAAATTAGGTTACAAAATTCGTGAAGCACAGCTTGAAAAAATTCCGTACATGTTCGTTGTCGGCGAGAACGAAATGAATGCAGATTCTGTTTCTGTTCGTAAACGTGGCGAAGGCGATATCGGTATGATGTCCGTAGAAGAAACAATCAAGATGTTACGTGATCAAATCGCAGATCGTACTATTTTTTAAATAAATTATCAATTGCTATTCTGTTATCATTCATAACCTGTTACACTAGCCCTAATTCAGTGATTATTCACTGGTTAGGGTTTTTCTCCGCCTATAGACGGAGATGAAGTTCATTCTGATGCCACTATTGTTCTATTCCAATTATGAGTACACTACATATATAGAAGTAGAGAAAGCGAGGAATGATAATGAATAGACATTTATTCCGCAAAACATTCTGGGGTATAGGCTTAATCGGAATTGGCGTCGTATTTATGTTAAATCGAATGAATTTGATCGATTGGGGCATCGGCGATGTGATTTCATTACTATGGCCGTTGATCTTATTAGAAATAGGATTAAACGAATTATTATTCAAATGTAAACGTGATATCGGCGGCTGGATTATGACCATCTTAGGTATTTACTTTTTAAGCAGAAATATCGGTTGGATCGATTACTCGTTAATAGATGCGGTCAAAATGATGATGCCTATGATTCTGGTATTAGGCGGATTGTATTTGATCTTTAATCGACATCAACCGAAGAAGAAATCGTCTAAACAACCGTCACCTGATGAGCTATATGATGTGCCACCGCCACCACCGCCTGCGTCTCCTTTAGATGACTGGTTTGAACAAGAAATGGAACGTAAAGGCAAAAAAGTTCCTACAACAGATCATAAAGAATTTGTAGAACATGTCCCTTTTCAATCTCCATCACAGCGTTCTCCTTATGAGATGCCACAACAACCTTTTCAGACAAAAGTAAATTTAAATAAAGAAGATATGCGTTCTTGTCGAAAAAATAAAGATGGACACCGTGAACAATGGAAACAGCATCGTCATGAATGGAAAAAACATCATCGTAGAAAATGTGGTTACGATTACGATCATGGCTCTGATCCTTCGGTAGAAAACAAATCAGGCTTTATCGGTGATGTGCATATTGGTAAAGATTATTTTGAACTTAAACCGATGAATATTTCTCATTTTATTGGTGATACCATGTTAGACTTAACCAAAGCACAAATAGCTTATGGCGTGACTCGTATCGAAATTTCTGCTTTTATTGGTGATGTTAAAGTCTATATTCCAAGTGGAATCGAAGTAGGCATCAAAGCACAAGGCAATTCGTTTATTGGCGATATGAATATTCTTGGACGTGAGCGTGAAGGTATGATGAGTCATATGGATGGTGCAACGATAGAATATGAAGAAGCAGGCAAACAAATAGAACTTGTCGTTAATGCTTTTATCGGTGATATTCAGATTAGTCGGGTGGGTTAATGGATGAGGACAAAGTGGTTTAAAAATATCAAATGGGAATTAATCGGCTTTTTTACAACAGGTGGATTGCTGACCGTTATTATTATTTTTCTAGCCATCAGACAAGGGTACATTGTACTTAGTGTGCCCTACGTCTGGTATTATTATATTGCAGGGATTATTTTGATTTGTATGGCAGCAGGTTATGTAGCCGGGCAACGCGTTCAGCGTCGAATTGATTATGTACATTTGAAAATGGCTCAAGTCGGCAAAGGAAATTTCAGTGTACGGATGGACCCTACAGAAGATGAATCCTTTAACCGAGTGCATGAACAATTCAATACAATGATGAGTACGGTAGAACGGAAAATGCGTATTTTGCAACAACTAGGTGAAAAAGAAGTGATGGAACGGGCGATCGAAACCGAGCGAGCCGTATTGGAAGAAAGACGACGCATGGCTCGTGATCTACATGATTCAGTGAGTCAACAATTATTTGCGATTCATATGTCGGCTTCATCTTTACCTAAGATGTTAGAAAAGAATGAACAACAAGCCAAGCTTGTAATGGATCAGGTTATTCAAATGTCACAGCTTGCTCAGAAGCAGATGAGAGCACTGATTACACAGCTTCGACCGCTAGAACTTGAAGGGCGCTCATTAGCAGAAGCCTTAGAATTCTGGTTTCCCGATTATTGTCGCCATAATGGGCTTAAAGGAATACAAGATATTGAATTAACAGGGCAACTGACGGAAGCAAAAGAACGTCAGCTTTTTCTTATTGTACAGGAAGCGCTTGCTAATATTATCAAACATGCAGATGCTACGATTGTAAGTCTATCGTTACAAGAAGATCGTCATCATGTTGCTCTACATATTAGTGATGATGGCAAAGGGTTCAACAGCTCTATGCATAAGCAAGGTTCTTATGGATTAACGATTATGTCAGAACGGGCTGAGAAATTAGGTGGACAAGCTGAAGTGATCAGTCGACCAGGGGCAGGTACGACAATACGTATCCATATTCCCAAATTTGATATCCATGAAGAAGAGGAGAATCATAATGGAGAAAATAAAAATTCTATTAGCGGATGATCATGATATGGTACGGATGGGTCTCAAAACATATCTGATGTTAGAAGATCAATTTCATATTATTGCAGAGGCGGCTAATGGTAGAGAGGTACTTGATCTGCTGGAAAAAAGTACAGTTAGCGAGATGCCTGATCTGATTTTGATGGATATGATGATGCCTGTTATGAATGGAGTAGAAGCCACCAGATTGGTATTGCAGAATTATCCACAGATGAAGATTGTGATCTTGACTAGCTTTTTAGAAGATGAGTTAGTTGTAGAAGCGATTGAAGCAGGTGCAGTTAGTTATATTTTGAAAACTGTATCGGCAGAAGAGTTGATCTATGCGCTACAAGGAGCAAGCCGTGGTATGCCTGTGATGACCGGTGATATTTCTCAAGCCCTTACTAGAGGAATCCGTCAACGCAGCACTGTACAAAATGAAGCTTCTCAATTGACTGTTCGTGAACGTGAAGTGTTAATGTTGATTGCTGAAGGAATGAGTAATAAAGAAATCGCTGAAGAATTACATATAAGTATCAAAACCGTCAAAACGCATGTCAGTAATCTATTGATGAAATGCGAATTAGACGATCGTACACAACTGGCTATCTATGCTCATCGTAAAGGTTGGGTTAGTCAGCATTAAGTTCACACACATACAATATGAAGCCAATTCCCTGTGATCATGATATATTAACTTACTCATCTAGGATTTATTTTCTTTTTAATTGTTTTTAAGGTGAGATTAAGGTTAATAAGCGAATATAAGGATGTAGCAAATAACACATCCGGTTATTTTAATATCATGGGAACCTTGGGAGGTTGACTTCAATGGACGAAAAGAACAAAAATGATTTGAATAATGGCTTCAATCCTGATGGCCAAAACAATGATACAGCAAACGGCAATACCAATGACTCAAATGAAACAAATAATGCTTCATCTGAACAATCATCACATTATTATTCGTATGGTCCTTTTCAATCGTTGAATAAAGATAAGGACGCTGAAGATGTTCGTCAAGAACCTGTACAGGAAGCACGCAAAGTGGAAATGACTCCACCGCAACCTGTTCGTCCAGTTTATCCACCGAACTCGGCTCAACCACCACGTACAGACCATATTGATTATTTGAATGGCAATCATTCAGATGATAATAATGGCAATCGCAAGCCTAATCAATTTCAATATAACAAACCTAAGACTTCTGCCAAAACAGTAGTTGCTTCTATATTAGCAGGTATGTTGATTATGACAGCAGGTATGTTTGGAGCAGATCGTGCTAATTTGTTCACTCCAGAATCGGAATCAACAACGACAACTAATGTTGCTCCTGCTTCAGCAGTGACAACCGATAATTCGGTGACTCAAGCAGCATTGCCTGCGGGATCAGCAGATGTAGCTGAAGTAGCGAAAAGCGCAAGTCCAGCTGTTGTCAAAATCGAGACTTTATCCAAAGCAGGCTCCAATAGCGGCGGAACCAATCCTTATAATGATCCAGCCTATCGTTTCTTCTTCGGTGATCAAGGCGGAGGAGGAAGTGAAGGCGGTAGCAACGGTGGAGAAGGTAGTGGTGGATCTGGCGGTTCATCAGGTTCTCTAACTCCGCTAGGTATTGGATCTGGCTTTATTTTCGATAAATCTGGATATATCCTAACTAATGCTCATGTGGTTGGAGAAGCTGACGTGATTCAAGTTACGCTTGAAAACAACAAAACACCATATGAAGCTAAATTGATGGGTAAAAGTACAGATCTTGACCTTGCTGTACTCAAAATCGAACCAAAATCTGGAGAAACATTCCCTTCTGTAACGCTAGGTAACTCTGACAACGTATCTGTCGGAAGCTGGTTAGTTGCGATTGGTAACCCTCAAGGATTTGACCATACTGTAACAGCAGGTGTACTTAGTGCGAAAGAACGTACAATTACAGCATCTGATGCTTCGAATGGACAATCTACAGATTATACTCATTTGTTACAAACCGATGCTTCGATTAACCCTGGTAACTCGGGTGGTCCGCTTCTGAATATGAATGGACAAGTAATTGGTATGAATACAGCAGTAAGTGAAGATGCTCAAGGTATTGGATTTGCTATCCCTTCTAATGTGATCTTAAATGTAGTGGATCAATTGAAAAAAGGTGAAAAAATCCCTACCACTCCAGTTCCATTTATCGGTGCTTCTCTGATGTCATTAACATCTGAAGTATCCAAACAGTTGGGTATTGATACGACTGAAGGTTCTGTAGTAACTGAAGTATTGTATAGATCTCCTGCTTATCAAGCGGATCTTCGTTCATATGATGTAATTACAGGAATCAATGGAACTAAATATACGAATAGTCAGGACTTAGTAGCAGCTATCCAAAAACTAAAAGTGGGCGATTCTGCAACCCTAAACGTTATTCGTAATGGTAAAACGATGGATCTTAAAGTAACGATCGGTAATCGTAATGACTTTGATACGACTTCTCCTGGTGCAGGTGGCGGAGGTACAGGTCAATAATCAGGTATGACTTTGTAAATAGGTATTAACTTCATCTTGAACTATGATGGATTCCAAAAGATCATATGTTATACAGAAAGGCGGAAAGGGCATACCTTTCCGCCTTTCTTATGACTGTATCGACAAATAAGTATTCATTGTTACAATAGAAGAAATAACGATAATTATGTTAGATCAAAAAGACATAGTAAAGGGGTAAGACCGATGAGAGCAACTATTTTAATTATTGATGACGATGAAAAAATTATTTCTATGTTACGTCGTGGATTAGCTTTTGAAGGATATGAAGTGTTGACCGCTTCTAATGGAGCAGAAGGTTTAAAACAAATGTTAGAAAATGATCCGGCTTTGATGGTATTGGATGTTATGATGCCACAAGTCGATGGATTTGAAGTGTGTCGTCGTGTACGAGAAGCAGGCAGTTCTGTGCCTATTTTGATGTTGACAGCGAAAGACGAAGTAGAAAATCGTGTCAAAGGGCTAGATGCTGGCGCAGACGATTATTTGGTCAAACCATTTGCATTAGAAGAAATGTTAGCACGGGTAAGAGCATTGTTACGACGCAAACCTGAATCAGAAGCTTCTACGAGCACACGTCTTGCTTTTGAAGATTTAACGATTGATCCAGATGCTCGTGAAGTGACTCGAGATGGAAAACGTCTAGAATTAACGGCTAAAGAATTTGAATTACTTCATTTATTTATGCAAAATCCAAAACGTGTGCTGTCGAGAGATTTGATTATGGATAAAATTTGGGGTTATGACTATAGCGGAGAATCAAACGTGCTAGAAGTTTATATTGCTATGCTTCGTCAGAAAACAGAAGAGCATGGTGGCATACGTCTGATTCAGACGATTCGTGGTGCCGGCTATATTTTACGAAATAACAGCTAGAGAATGAGGGAGCTGACAGTATGTCAATACGCTTAAGGCTGACGGTATGGTACTCGGGGATACTGGCAGTGACTTTAATGCTTTTTAGTATAGCGATTTATGGATTTGTGTATTTCAATACGTATCAAGATTTACAGAATCGTCTGGTGGATCAGATTAGCAAAACACAGATTATAGTGAGCGAAGTAAATAATGAGCAGATTGATGTGTTTTTATCACCGAAAGATCATGACCGTTTGGCAGACGCTGGGTTTCGGGTAAAGCTCAAAAATTACACCAATGGAATTAACAACAATATCAACGGTACTTTTTTGCAAGCTCCTGCTTCTAACAAAATACCTAACGAATTAAAGCAAATTCAATATAATGATCGTACGTACTTAGTCGCTTATGGTGGTATACCGTATGAAATCGATAATCAAACAAAAATGGTGGGCGTTTTAATGGTTGCAGCAGATATGACCGATGCTCGTCAGTTATTTGATGATCTGCGAGTGACGTTGATTGTAGGATCATTAGCGACATTGTTTATTGCATTTACGTTAGGTCTATTTCTAGCGCGCAAATCGATGGCTCCGATTGAAAAGGTTATTGATGCGGCAAGTCAGATTCAAAAAGGAAAAGATTTAAGTGTACGGATCGATTATGATGGACCTCATGATGAGATTGGTCAATTGATCAGTACGGTAAATGGAATGTTAGGCAGAACCGAAGTGTTTTATAAAGACTTGGCAGAAGCTTATGCTGCTCAGCGCCGGTTTGTATCTGATGCGTCCCATGAGCTACGTACTCCATTAACTACGATTCGTGGTAATGTTGATTTGTTGCAAAAAGCATGGAATAAAAAGCCTCATGAAGCTCCTCATTTAGATGAAGAAAGTCTGAAGCAATTGTCGATGGAGTCGATTAACGATATTGCAGATGAATCTAAACGGATGAGTCGCCTTGTAAATGATATGCTTTCGTTAGCTCGGGCTGATGCCGGGCAGACAATCGTGATGGAGAGCTTGCCTGCTGGCGCTCTTTTGGATGATGTGATGAGACGTGCACAGTTTATTCCTCACAAAGCAACATGGCAACCAGCGAACACTGTGGCTTTAGACGACTATCATATTTATGGCAACAAAGATTATTTGCAACAAATGTTGTTTATTTTTATTGAAAATGCTTTTAAATACACCAAAGAGGGTACAGTATCTCTAGATACCGTGTTGTATCAGAATCAGATCGGGATTCGAATCAGCGATACCGGAATCGGTATGGATCAAGAAGAAGTGCCTCATATTTTTGAACGATTCTATCGAGCAGATGAATCGCGTGGAGTAACGCCGGGAACAGGTTTGGGCTTATCTATAGCCAAATGGATTATTGATGAGCATGCGGGTTCTGTAGAAGTGGTCACCGCCAAAGGCAAAGGAACAACCTTTGTGATCTGGCTTCCACTGGCAGCTGTACCAGCCCAAAATAAAGCTGAACCTGTATTTGATGCAGAGCCTGAGACCGAGATTCCTGATCCCCCAAAACCAGAATAGACAACAGGTAGCAAACAATAGTAGCTTTTTGTGACTGTGTTTGCTACTTTCCTTTCCCGTGCCCTATCAAATGGGTTATAATGAAGTTGCTATTGCTTCTTTTGCAAGTTAAGCCAACCCTAGAAAGCAGGTGTACCCCTTCATGGAAATTGTAAAGATTGCGCCGCGTGGGTATTGTTATGGTGTAGTAGATGCTATGGTACTTGCTCAGCAAGCTGCCAAGAACCTTGACTTACCACGGCCTATTTATATACTCGGTATGATTGTGCATAACAGTCATGTCACTCAATCGTTTGAAGATCAAGGTATTATTACTTTAGATGGACCGAATCGTGTAGAAATTCTAGAGCAAGTTGAAAGTGGAACAGTAATTTTCACCGCTCATGGCGTTTCTCCTGAAGTTCGCCGTCTGGCTCGTGAAAAAGGATTAACTACTGTAGATGCGACATGCCCTGACGTTACACGTACGCATGATCTGATCCGTGATAAAGCAAGCGAAGGTTATCAGATTATCTATATCGGTAAAAAAGGTCATCCTGAACCTGAAGGTGCGATTGGTGTTGCACCGGATCAAGTTCATTTGATTGAAAAAGAAGAAGAGATTGATCATTTAGAGATTCCAGCAGGCAAAATTGTGATTACCAATCAGACCACAATGAGCCAATGGGATATTCGTTTGATTATGAAAAATCTTCTGGAGAAATTCCCGGGAGCAGAAGTGCACAATGAGATTTGCTTAGCGACTCAGGTTCGTCAAGAAGCGGTAGCTGAACAAGCCGGCCAAGCAGAGCTTGTAATCGTTGTAGGTGACCCACGTAGTAATAACTCTAACCGTTTAGCACAGGTATCTGAAGAAATCGCAGGCGTTACTGCTTACCGTATCTCTGATATTACAGAGCTCAAACGTGAATGGTTAATTGGTAAAAGTAGAGTGGCTGTTACAGCAGGTGCATCGACGCCGACTCCGATCACCAAAGAAGTGATTAACTATTTAGAGAAGTATGATAACGATGACGAATCCACATGGGAAATGGTAAGAACCGTAGATCCTAAACGTTTGTTGCCACCTGTACGTGAGAAAAAAGGCAGAACAACCAATCAACCTGTCCGCCACTGATGGACACTGTCCACGAATAGATATACAAAAAGTGCCTAACCCTTGATGGGAAAGGCACTTTTTATTTTTTTATTCTTTATACTATGCGTACAAGATTTTGTACTATGACACTGCTTGACATGTCTTATAGAGTGCTGTATATTTACTTTAGTGATTAAAAGCTTAAAAGCGAACAAGCGTCTAAGTGATGATGCAAAATACAAATAAATATCTCATATTTCAGTCATTTTATATAGTTGTCTATTTAGGTGTATATCATCACCAACCCCACAATGAGAGGAAGATCAAATATGATCGTTATCGTATCGAACCAAACACCGCAGGAGCAAGTAAAAGAGATTACCAACGTGATTGAACAAGCAGGATTACAAGCACACATTTCTCGTGGAGCAGATCATACTGTAATCGGACTTATTGGAACAGCTGAGCCTCGATTAATGGAACATTTAGAGCAGATGAAAGGTGTAGACAAAGTAATGAAAATTTCCAAATCCTACAAATTAGCCAGTCGTGACTTCCATCCTGAAAATACAGTTATCCAAATTGGAGATGTATCGATTGGTGGCGGAGAACTCGTCGTTATGGGTGGTCCTTGTGCAGTGGAATCCGCAGAACAGATTGATGAGATTGCTCGTCTAGTCAAAGCGGCAGGTGGACAGGTATTACGCGGGGGAGCATTTAAGCCTCGTACAGGACCATATAGCTTCCAGGGTGTAGGTGTTGAAGGATTGATTATGATGGCAGAAGCAGGGAAGAAACATGGACTGCTGACGATTACAGAAGTCATGACGCCAGAGTATGTTGATATCTGCGGACAATACGCTGATATTTTGCAAGTAGGTACTCGTAATATGCAGAACTTTGATTTGTTGCGCAAATTAGGAGAAAGCCGGAAGCCTGTATTGCTCAAACGTGGATTCAGTTCGACGTACGATGAATTTTTGAATGCGGCTGAATACATTCTAGCAGGTGGTAATCCTAATGTAATGCTCTGTGAACGTGGTATTCGTACGTTTGAGACATACACTCGTAACACGCTTGATCTGTCGGCTATTCCTGTTTTACAACAATTGAGCCACTTACCTGTGATTTCAGATCCAAGTCATGGTACAGGCCGTCGTGAACTGGTAGAGCCTATGACCAAAGCTTCAGTAGCAGCAGGTGCAGATGGTCTGATTATCGAAATGCATACCGATCCAGATAACTCGATGACTGGTGATGGTGTTCAATCTTTATTTCCGGATCAATTTGCCAAATTATTGCGAGAGCTAGAACAGTTATCTCCGCTTTTGGGCAAAACATTTGCTACAGCTAAAGCACCAGCGGCGTTTTTTGAATCCTCTGTGCAAGTATAGTATATTTAAATTAACCGAATATTATTTAAAAATGAGTTGATTTGAATAAGGATACGTCTGCATAAAAGTAAAAATGGCTTTTAAATAAAATACCTGATTTTCATGTTAGGTATTGCTGGAATATACTGCTAATTTAGAAAATCATGTAAGGTTTAAAAAACAGCTCACTCATTCCGATTTTTAATTGACGGATTGACGAGCTGTTTTCTTTTTTGGTAAGCTATGAGTGTAAGCATATCTTACATAAATTTTAGAGATATGTAAAAAGGCTATTGACGATGTGAGGTTTTACGATTTATAATGACGACAGAAAAAAAATCGAGAGAATGAACATTCGACATCGAAAAAGAGTGTAATGTTCGGAAATTTGGGGAGGAAAGTACAAATGGCGGTAGAAAACGTATTGAAGCTTGCACAAGAAAACAACATTGAGTGGTTTGATTTTCGTTTCGTGGATTTGTCTGGTCGTGCTCACCATATCTCATTGCCAGCTAGTGAAGTGGATGAGGATACTTTTGTAAATGGTGTTGCGTTTGATGGTTCTTCAATTCCTGGGTTCCGCGGTATTGAGGAGTCTGATATGGTTATGATGCCAGATCCGGAGTCCGTATTTATCGACGCTTTTACTGCTCATCCAACGTTGAACATTATGTGCAATATCTTCACCCCGGACGGCGAGCGTTATGAACGCGATCCGCGTGGTATTGCAGAGAAAGCTGAAGAATATCTGCAAACAAGCGGTGTAGGAACAGCAGCATTTTTTGCTCCTGAATCTGAGTTCTTTATCTTTGACGATGTACGCTACCAAAGCGATGTGAATGTATCCTCTTACTCCGTTGATTCTAACGAAGCATTCTGGAACACGAACCGCAAAGAAGATGGCGGTAACCTTGGTTTCAAAATCCGTAAAAAAGGCGGATATGTTCCAGTAGCTCCTGTCGATTCTCAACAAGATATTCGTAGCGAAATGTGTCGTTTGCTTGAAGAAGCAGGACTTCGCATTGAACGTCATCACCATGAAGTAGCTACGGCTGGACAAGCAGAGATTAACTTCCGTTTTGACACATTGAAATTAACAGCTGATAACTTAATGAAATACAAATATATCGTGCATAACACAGCACAACAATATGGCAAAACAGCAACGTTTATGCCTAAACCTTTGTTCGGTGATAACGGTAGCGGTATGCACGTTCACCAATCTATTTTCGATGGTGATACTCCTTTGTTCTACGAAAAAGGTGCTTACGCAAACTTGAGTGAAATGGCATTGCATTATTTGGGCGGTATCTTGTACCATGCTCCAGCATTGATCGCATTGACTAACCCAAGTACTAACTCTTTCAAACGTCTTGTACCTGGTTATGAAGCACCGGTTAACTTGGTATTCTCGAAAGGTAACCGTTCAGCAGCAGTTCGTATTCCTATTGCATCTGTAACACCTAAAGGTTGTCGTATCGAATTCCGTACACCAGATTCTACAGCTAATCCTTACCTTGCGTTCTCTGCAATGTTGATGGCTGGTCTTGATGGTATCAAGAAAAAAATGGATCCTCGTGAATTAGGATATGGTCCTTTTGACAAAAATATTTATGAATTGCCAGAAGAAGAAAAAGAAGGTATCCGTAGTGTTCCAGCATCATTGGAAGAAGCTTTGGATGAGTTGGAAAAAGACTTTGACTTCTTGCTTGAAGGCGATGTATTTACAAAAGACTTTATCCAAAACTATATTTCATTCAAACGTGCAGAAGCGAAAGACGTTGCAATTCGTGTACATCCACACGAATTCAGCTTGTACTACGATTGCTAATTGTTACTTATTTCTAAAGGTAGATCGTAGAGATAATGTAATCAAAATCCTCCGGAACATCTTTTCCGGAGGATTTTTATATGAGTTCAAAAATAAAACGATTACATTCCTGTTTGTTCACAGAATTGGGTTCAACTCACAATTTCAAGTGACAAAAGACACTTGATCACCCCTAGAATAGCTGATATCATAGCGATAATCATTTAGCACAAACCTAACATACCAGCGCTTGGCACCATAAGCGCGACCCGTAAAATGGAAAAGTGATTTTTGCAAAGCAAAATATCTTACCATCAGCGCTTGGCACCATAAGCGCAAAATGAAAGTGGAATGTTGAAATTGAAAGGGTGGAGAACAACATGACAAAAAGAGCGTACAATTTTAATGCTGGACCGGCTGCATTGCCTTTAGAAGTATTAGAGCGTGCACAAAAAGAATTTGTGGATTATCAAAATACAGGAATGTCTATTATGGAGATGTCACATCGTGGCGCAGTATATGAAAAGGTACATAGCGAAGCTCAGGATCGTCTGTTGTCCTTACTAGGCAACCCGGAAGGTTATAAGGTACTATTTTTACAAGGAGGCGCTAGCACTCAATTTGCTATGATTCCGATGAATCTATTAGCTGAAGGCCAAACAGCAAGTTTTGTAGCTACAGGCAGTTGGGCAAGCAAAGCATTAAGCGAAGCGAAGTTGGTCGGTGATACAACCGTTGTGGCTTCTTCAGAAGCAGATAAGTATATGAAGCTTCCTGATCTATCTCAATTGGATCTGCCAGCAAATACCGCTTATGTGCATGTGACTTCGAATGAGACGATTGAAGGCGTACAATTTACAGAGTTCCCGGATACAGGAGATATTCCTTTAGTAGTAGATATGTCGAGTGATATTCTAAGTCGTCCATTGGATATGAGCAAATTCGATATGATCTATGCAGGCGCACAGAAGAATCTAGGGCCATCAGGAGTAACCGTAATTATTGCGAAAGAAGAATTAATTACAGAATCTCCTAAGCATATTCCATCGATATTCCGTTACAGCACGCATACCAAAAATAATTCGCTATACAATACACCGCCTGCTTTTTCGATATATATGGTAAATGAAGTCTTAAAATGGATTGAAGAAAAAGGCGGACTTGAAGGTATTCAGCGCGAAAATGAAGCAAAAGCAACACTAATCTATGATGCGATTGATAACAGTAATGGTTTTTACAAAGGGGCGGCTGAACTTGAAAGTCGTTCGATCATGAACGTTACATTCCGTTTAGCATCAGAAGAATTGGAAAAAGCATTTGTTAAAGCTTCGGAAGAAGCAGGATTTATTGGTTTGAAAGGTCACCGTAGCGTAGGTGGTCTACGTGCTTCGATCTATAATGCTGTTCCTTATGAAAGCTGTAATGCTCTGGTCGAATTTATGAAGGAATTTCAGAGTAAAAATGGCTGAATGTACTAAGGAATGACAGCCTTCCCCTCTGGGAAGGCTTTTTTAAAAAAAATTTCCAATTATTTTTGTCAAAAGCTGTCGCATTTTACCGAAATCGGTTATAATCAAAAAGAACTATATAAAAGGTGGAAATAAACCTATGGCACTACACATTGTACTCGTTGAACCTGAAATCCCGGCAAACACCGGCAATATTGCTAGAACATGCGCAGCTACAGGAACGCATCTGCATCTTGTACGTCCTTTAGGCTTCAAAACGGACGATTCTACACTGAAAAGAGCAGGTCTCGATTACTGGCATGCAGTCAATGTTGAATATCATGATTCTTTCGAAGAGGTTCAAAAGACCTACTCGGATCACCGTTTCTTCTATGCAACAACCAAAGTGAAAAATAGATACACTGATTTTCAATTTCAAGACGGTGACTTTTTTGTATTTGGTAAAGAAACAAAGGGATTACCACCTGAATTAATTGCAGCTAATGCAGATACAGCTATGCGTCTGCCGATGTCAGACGATGTACGTTCGTTGAATCTTTCGAATTCAGCAGCCATCGTTGTATATGAAGCGCTACGTCAGCTTAACTTTTTGCATTTGGATTAATAGCATTTCATAACTCTGTATCAAAATTTTGGTAAGAATTAATAAAAGTTAGCAGGATTAAAGAAGTAAGTGGAGAAATAAATGAAAGTAATAAAGTATAGTGAATATATAGCTGATATTCCAAATTTTATAATCACTTATTGTCTTCACTACTTTAATCCACAAAGTATAAATATTAGCGAGGTGTATATTAGTATGAAACCAGCAGGCGTTGTACGTAAAGTCGATCAACTTGGAAGAATCGTATTACCGAAGTCGTTGCGTAAAAGATACCAAATGAATGAAGGAGATCCTGTAGAGATTTTGGTACAGGGCGACCATATTATTTTGGAAAGATATCGCCCGAAATGTGTTTTCTGTGGATCTATGGAAGAAGTAGGCGAATTCAAAGAACGTTATGTATGTGCTCAATGTATGGAAGAAATGAATTTAATTCCTAAAAATGCTTAATTTAATTAATAAAAGACATTTTAGATAAAAGAAACTTGTTTGTAGTCTCTTTATAAAATGGGCAATCAAAAAGAACCTTCCGGCACTGTATAGTGCCGGAAGGTTCTTTTTTGTCGTTCTTTATAGTATTTGTGGATGAACTAACTTGTTAGCACATTATTTGAAGAATAAAAAGTGTGTAGGTACAGGACGCAGATTCCCATCTGAAGGATGATTGATCACCCGTCCATTCAAAATCAGTGAAGTCGATCCGCCACCATCCAGATTATACGCATCCACAACACCCATTTTGTATAATTTATTTTGCAGTTCAACCAGTGTAGCGCCTGAACTTCCATTTTCATTATAACCATCTGCAACGATTACAATGATCTGATCGTCTTTATATTTACCAATAACTGTGCGGGGTGCACGTAAAGGCGAAGCTTTCCATTTGGCAGGAATCGGTACCTTTTTGCCATTTTGAATCAATACCGGAACAAAAGAAGCACCAAACGAAGGATCTAAAGCATCCAGATTCGCTTTGCTTGTAAATTTACCGCCAATCAGTTGCCCTGTCTTATTCATACCGACAAAAAATAAGTCTTTGAATGTCGATTGAAAGCCATTGATATATTTGCCATTCAGTACTGTTGTACTTAAAGGATAGCGTTTGCCACCACCGTCTGCAAAACCGCCAGCATTGATCCCGGCAATAGCTCCTGAACGCTGAACTGCTGTTAAGGTCGTTTCTGCGCCACCCCATGAATCTTTACCGAGGGTCATATTCATCGCAGAAGGCTCTTTCAGCTTAATTTTCATAGCATAGGCTTTGTATGTGCCCGGATTTAGACGATACAGCTCAATATTGATGCGCTGACTGTTCACTTTCTCAGAAGCTGCACCTAATTTGGAAGTGATCCGCTTATTGTAAATTTGTTCAGGCTTACTGGCTTGTGAAGAAGCAGTCTGCACAATATGAGACATCGTTGATGTGGTCTGATTGTATAGCTTGGTCGTGCGTTCAATAGACGATGAAGTCTGGACAGCTACTTTTTCAGCTTGTTTCAGGTGAGTTAGAATTTGTTGAGATTGATCGCTAAGATGATTGATTGGCGCATACTTTTCGATATCCAAAGGAACAGCTACCTGATTGGATTGAAGCAACATAATAACTAATAACCCGGCAAAAGGCGCTGTCGCTAACATCAATAACCGATTGATTTTTTTGGCACGTATACTCATTTCAATAAATCCATTTTCTTTTGTAAAGTATTGAGTTGCTTTTGGACTTCATTCAATTGAGTGTACAATTTGTTGCTGTTATCGGTTTTGCTGCTCGCATTATCTTTTGTAAAAGTAAGCAGTTCGTTAAACGAATCCACTTTACTTTGCAAAGCGGTCATTTCTTTAGACATTTCATTTAATCGACTTTCATAATCACTTTGCAATAATGAAATCTGTCGCTCTGTATCAGCTTTGATCGATGTGATCATCTGTTGCTTCATATGATTGCTATATAAGTAGGCGATCGTTGCACCCAGCGCTATAATCAATATCCAAAATACCAGAAACCATTTGGCAGAGGACCCTTTGTTGTTCTGATGTCGCATCGTTGTACGGGAAGAAGACTCTGCTTTAGAATGCATATTTATTCACCTCTATAAAGCTTTTTATTTTTGACCAAAATCCATTTTAACATGTCCAATATAGCTAGTCTATCTTCCTAAAACTAATTTTAAATTTTACGTATCTAATTCTTCTATTATCCAATTCTCGCATGAGACAACATCCACAAATATCCAAAAAACGTTAAAAATCTAACGAAAGATGCCGATATCAAGATATAAGTTAATAATCAGTAACTAATAACGTTTTATAAAGGGGGAAGTATCAAAATGGAGGACATTTGGAAGGTTATCATCATTGATAATCATCCGGCGCTGATG
Organism: Paenibacillus sp. CFBP13512; assembly: GCF_005233705.1. Taxonomy (NCBI): domain Bacteria; kingdom Bacillati; phylum Bacillota; class Bacilli; order Caryophanales; family Paenibacillaceae; genus Paenibacillus; species Paenibacillus sp. CFBP13512. Next base: position 232,847 of record NZ_QGAD01000004.1, read on the forward strand.
CTTGGAACAAAAATGATACTAGAAGAGACAGCCCATTTGAGTGTTATCGGAACTGCAAGTTCTGTAAAAGATGGCGTCGATTTGGTAGCTAGTGTTCAACCTAACCTTGTTTTACTAGATGATGCATTACCTGAAGGATCGGTTCAATTATATTTGCGCCAAGTAAAACAAGCGAGTCGAGATAGCCATGTGATCGTGTTGACCAGCGATAATAATTTATCCTTATTTGCAGGATTAATGAGTATGGGTGCTAGTGGCATGTTATCTAAAGAATCTTCGCCTGCACAATTGTTGCATTTAATCAGTAGTCTACGTCAAGGATCAACCGTTATTCCTCTGTCATGGCTTCATCAAGGAGTAGTTCCTATTCCTGCTGAAATTCCTACCGATGGTTATTTTGATCTTTCCAAAATCGAACACACGATTATGATCCAAATTACACAAGGGTTTACATACGATAAGATCGCTTATATGATCCGTGTGAGCCGACGTTCTGTTGATAACTATTTACGCAAAATATATAACAAACTTGGTGTGAACAGCCGCGCTCAAGCGATTGAAAAATACACGTTATATTCGCATACTGCTTCGTTCAATATAGCAACGATGAACAACATGATCACACCGCCTGAAAGTATCGTTCCAGTAAAAGAGGTTGCTCTCGATTAAAGTTCAGGTGTATGATCTTGAAAAAGCATCGTACAGGAGGCTGGAGCGGTGGAATTTTCTTTTGCAGCAAGTGTGAGTAATATGCCTTCATTTTCAGTCAGGTCGATTGATAATAGACAGCGCCGAGAATCATGGATTTCGCTCGCTGAAGAATTACCAGCAGAAGAACTTTTTCCATTGGCACAATTAGGAGAGGCGGCAGGGGCTGTTTTTTCAGCAGGTCCGCTTGTTCTTCAGTATGGAGAAGCAGCTGGTTCATTAGCTTTGCGTAATTGGCTCAATACCCGCTGGCAAATCGATCAGAAATTAAATGTAGATCCTGAAGATATTTTGTTAACATCAGGTAGTCAGCAGACGATAGATTTGTTAGTGCGTATTTATGTGGATCGGGAAGATACAGTATTGGTTGAATCTCCGGCTTCACCAGGTTGTCTGCAAGTGCTTCGTCTACAAGGGGCAAATGTGATTCATGTGGATTGTGATGAAGAAGGTATGATTCCAGAAGATCTAGAACGATTGATTGTAGAACATGGTCCTAAGCTATTGTGCGCTTCGCCAAGCTTCGCTAATCCTACGGGAAGAGTATGGAGCTTAGAGCGTAGACGAGCCATCCTAGAGCTTTGTAAGCGATATACATTGTTGATCGCAGAAGACGATTCATACGGAGACTTACGTTATGGATTGGAATCGGTTCGTTCTTTCCGCCGTCGTTATCCAAGCTTGTTTCAATTGGATCGGGAGCAAGGAGGCAATCATGTTCTTTATATCGGATCATTTAGTAAAACGATCGCACCTGCTTTACGGGTAGGTTGGGCAGCAGGAGATCCACGATTGATCGAAGTGATGTCAGCTGCCAAGCAAACCGCCGATTGGCAATCCAGCTCAATGAATCAGGCGATTTTGTTACGTCTGTTACAATCGCCACGCTTCAATTGGGATAATCATATTACAATGTTGAATCGTGAGTATGAGATTCGACTCAAATTAATGCTTGAATTGCTCAAACGTCCTAACTGGCATGGAACCCAAGTAGATGTGCCTTCAGGCGGAATGTTTTTGTGGGCAGCATTGCCAGATCAGTTAGATGGCGAAGAACTGTTAACAAGAGCGATGACCAAAGGCGTTTCATTTTTACCAGGTGCCCGTTGTTATGCTAGTGATGAAGGTAAAAGTGCGATTCGTCTTAACTTTACCCATCCCGGACGAGATGAGTTATTACTGGGCATGAATCTGATCTCTGAATGCATTGCTGAAATGAGAACTCAAAGTCACTTCTGATTCTCGACAACATGCGCATATTGTTCCAAAGCAAGCTTACCGGCTGGAGTTAATTGATAACTACCACGAGCAACCCGCTCAAACCATCCATAATGATTGCGCTGCATTATCGTTGCTGTAGTACCGACACCGCTTCGCTCACGCAATATCCGTGGTGATAGATAAAGGTCGGTACCAAAAGCAGAAGCGATTCGCAGCGCTTTTTCACGATAAGCGGTTATCAGAGGTGTGCCTGTACTTCCACCTAGATTGTAATCTCCGCTTCGTTCAGCAATTTCTTGTAACAACCTTTGTTTGCGACTTCCACGGCGAGCAGGTCGAACAGGCTTAGAAGATATCGCTGGACTACATAATATCTCGACAAAGGGAGATTTTGTTTTGTACAAAGTCACGACAATTAACCCTAAGCCCAATCGGTGGCACAATTCAGTGATTTCACTCCAACGCTGATTGTGCGCTCCTTTTTTGGCACGATTTTTTTCAACAGCCAGATAGACATTGGAGCTAAGCTTCAGTCGTTCGATCCCTTGTAGAAGTAAAGCGATATTGAATGTTTTTTTGATCTCGATAATCAGGGGTTCCTGATCTTGTTCTCGTATACCTACCAGATCGCAATGCTTTACTTCGCTTTTGATATCATATCCTTGAGCTGTAAAGAACTGTTTGATTGGAAGATAAAGTTCGGTTTCTCGTTGTACAGCCACGATGTTCTCTCCTTTTAAATACGTACATCTTTTATCCATAAAATAGCACGATGTTGAGTCTTATGTTCGACAGTATAGCATAGGATGATCACAAGATAGAAGCGCTACAAAAACAATACAAAAGATGAAATAGGTTATAAAAATAGTTAGTGATTGCGTACTCTATTTTGAATGAAATTTTATGTTAGGTATTAGCTATCTTTTACAATAAAAGGTAAGATACGAATAAAATCATAGAGATTGATAATCAATCAAAAAGGAGGTATTACACATGATCCAAGTATCCAAGCAGCGTCAACAACAACTTCAATATATTGGCTTAACAGAAGCTGATTTGCAATTACTGCATCATCATTATGATTTATTTGTCAAAGTCGTTGATGAGGTTGTTGATCACTTTTATAATCATATTGAGCAATATCCAGCCTTGCATGAGATTATTAAGCAAGCAGGTTCCACAATAGATCGACTGAAGCAGACACAACGAGATTACTGGATTTCACTAGCGGCAGGCACGGTAGATGAAGAATTTATTGAGCAAAGACTTAAGATTGGTCGGATTCACTCACGAATCGGACTAAATTCGGATTATTATCTAGGTACGTATATGACGTATACCGATATTGCAACGGTTGTATTAGAACGTGAAATTCCTGATCAATGGATCAAAGTACTGCATGCGTTGACTAAGATGTTTAATCTGGATTCCCAATTGGTGCTAGAAGCATATGGTGAACGAGAGCAACACCGTATTCAAAATATGGTCAATCAAAAAGAGCATATGCTGACGGCTGTCACAGAAGCCGTTAATCGGATCAGTGAGATGATTGTCAAATTAAATGATAATGCACGTGTGATCTCAGAATCAGCAGATCAAATGGCACATTCACAAGAAAGTTCATTGCAACAGATGGACGAGCTAGGGCATGAAGTCAAAGAGATTAGTAAAGTAGGAACAGTGATGCGTGAAATATCGGAACAGACGCATCTGTTAGGTCTGAATGCTTCAATAGAAGCGGCTCATGCTGGTGAATATGGTAGAGGATTCAGTATTGTAGCGCAAGAAGTACGCAAGCTAGCCGGATCATCACAAAATGCGTTACAAGATATCAGTCTGACGCTAAAAGTGATTATGAGTAAGCTGGATCAAGTACAATCTGAATTTGGCAAAAATGTAGAGTGGTCACGTCATCAAGCAGGACGTTCACAAGAACTAGCGGCTTTTGCAGATATGATTCAACAAGTAGCTTCTGAATTAGAACAATTGCAACATACAGAGTCAGAGGATTCGGCAGTTATTGTAGGAACAGAGATGAATCCCAAGCTTTCCTAAAAAATTTCAAAATTAATTGCAATTAAAAACATAAGTTCTTTGACATTTGGATATAACGGTGTATAATAAGAAAAGTGCGATTAATTTTATGAACGAAGGTGATACTCATGAAAAAAGAAGGACATCCTAAATTCCAACAAGCTATTTTTCTTGATCCAAGTTGCGGATATAAGTTCCTGAGTGGAACAACTAAAACTTCCGGCGAAACTATGGAATGGGAAGATGGCAACACTTATCAAGTGATTCGCGTTGATACTAGTTCTGCTTCTCACCCGTTTTACACTGGTAAACAAAGAAACGCAGACATCGGTGGCCGCGTAGACAAGTTCAACAAAAAATACGGCTTGAAAAACTAAGACGTACGTTGAACACCATTTCAAAACGTTTTCGAACTGTTTTGAACCGTCATAAAAAGCGTACCTGTTCGTATCCTAGGATATGAATATGGTACGCTTTTTTTGTTGCCTTTTTATAGAAAGGTAAGAAATGATATGGGATGATCATGTTCATGTATCGTCATTCCCATGATCATCGTTGTGACTCAAAATTATAGGGACTCAAAATTGTATTTTGTCTTCTGGAAGCAATGAATGAATACGATGGAACCCTTCTTGTTCTAATCGTAGCGCCAGTCCATCGGTACGTGATTTGGTCGCATGAACAAGTAGTGCAGGTGGACTTTTGAGGTCCAGTAACATTCGCCGTACATCAGGAAGCCCTTGATGGACTTTATAACGGACATAATAAACTTTACAACCTTCACGTTCTGTATCGAGCAACAGTCTACGTCCGAAGCAACCATGCGCCAGATGCCCTGTAAAAATCACGGCATTATGTTCATTGTTTGCTATACGTTCATAATGTTGTTGTGCTTTGACCGATTGCATCATACCATCATCGGTAAATAAAATAAATTGCTGATATTGTGCAGGCAAAGTGGTGCGAGATAGTTCATCATCCATGACATACAGCAACGGGTGCTGAAGCAAACGTTCAATCCGTGCACATGCTTGTGAATGAAGCCAGTACGTATCGGCTGTAAATGAACGCAAGTTATTAAGTAGCCCTGCTTCGACAAGCAGGGGCGTGTTCGGATATTCTTCACTTGCCCATAACATGAGTTCTTGTCCCCGTCCATAGACCGGTACAGGAAGCATCACCGATCCCTGCTGCCGAAGAGTCTCATCGATATGTCGCTTCAACTGGGTTAACTTATTATCTTGATGATCAGGGTCAACACCATACGCAGCATCAATAATTGCCATATCCAGATCAGGGAGAATACCCGGAATCGTTTGCGTTTTTGAGATTAATCGTGTCTGGTGCAGTGGACGGTCGGCGGCTAACAACTGGGATTCTGATGTATAATCTCCAGAAAAGAAAATATATTTATCATGCCAGCATAACGCTAACCAGATCGAACCGGGTAAATGTCCTGCTCGACCCCAGCACACACTCAGATGAGGCAATAAAGGGCTCCAGCTCCCCGGTGGGGCGATATCTTCCAAATAACGAAATTGGATACGCTGTTGATCTTCATCATCGTAAGGGCGTGTTGCTGAGCGATGATCGGTATACTTTTTCCAAGCTTCAAAATAAGCAGGTAATTGACCTACCGTAGCTCTAGTTGTCCAGACATCGCCTGCGTAACCATGCTTATATAACAAAGGTAATGCAATACAATGATCCTCATGAGCATGCGATAAAAAGACAGTCTGTAGACTAGCGACCATTTCATCTATATCAGGAGTGATCGGATATTGTCCATCGCCTTCTTTTTTGACACCATAATCAAGTAACAGACTCTGCTCCCCCTGTTGGAGTAGATAACTGGATCGACCATGTTCACCTGCACCGCCAAGTATAGTGAGTTCCATCATGATACTTGCTGCTTCCGATAGGCAGGTAATGTCTGTAAAATCAGCAGTAAGATTGTAGTAATCCCCACTGAAACGACAGCCATCGCCATTCCCATCGATACAGCTCCTTGTTCAAATTGAGCAAAAATATACGTTGCAGAAGTCTGCATGGATGGTGGCAAAATTAACAGGGAAGCCACCAATTCACGATTAGCAATCGTAAACGTCATTGTCCAACCTGCGATCATACCGGGAAGCAGTAGAGGCAGTAAAATACGACGGAATACATATAAAGGGTGCCCGCCAGAGATTGCACCGGCTTGTAATAAAATAGGATCAATCTGTCCATTGTTCGCTTTGACATACTGTAACGTATACGGCAAGAACAAAATAATATACGTTAAGACCACCATGCCATATGAATTGTAAAGAGGAATAGGCATCCATGGTGAATTCCAGAATAAGATCAATCCTACAACAATCACGATTCCAGGAACGGTATTCGGCATTAGACTGAATAGGTCGATTCCTTTTTGTGACCATCGTTTGCCCTGTCCAACTTTGAGCGCTAGAAATGTACCGATTAATACAGCAATCGTTGCAGCTACAAGGGAAAGGGTAAAGCTATTGATCAGTGCTTCCATACTCTCAGAACCCCAGCTTAACAAGTCTTTATAATGCTCTAACGTAAAGTTACCGACAGCTAGCCCTGTTCCGCGCAAGCGCAATAATGAAGCCGTAATCACAGAAAAGTAAGGAATACCGATAGAGGTAATCAGTAATACACTGATATACAACCAGCAGACAATTCCACTCCAACCACGCAGAGAATACTTTTTACTACGTGATCCTTTACCTCCTGTTAAGCGGTAAGAGTAACGACTACTTAATATACTTTGGATATACCACATCAATAGACATGCTGTTAAAAGTAAAGAAGCAAGTGAAGTCGCTTTGCCAAAATCAATCGGCCAACTGGAAATATATTTATGAATCTCAGACGTCATAACATAAAATCCGATTTTGCGACCAAAGGTAGCCGGCGTACCAAATTCAGCAATCGTTTTGACAAAGATTAATAGAGCGCCCATCGCATAGCTAGACAATAATAACGGTAAAATAATGCGACGGAAACGATAGCCAAAGGAAGCACCGTGAACAGAAGCAGCTTCTTCTGTACTTCCGCCGATCTGTTCTAACGTATTGCGCAGAATTAGATAAAGAAAAGGAAACAGATGTAGGCTCATAATCATGACCATGCCACCAAAGCTGAAAAAAGCAGGTGTGATTTTGGCTGAAGCGGGAAGAATCTGCTCCATATAGCCGTTCTTTTGCATAAATAACATCCAACCCATAGAACCAATATAAGGGGGTGTCATAAAAGGGATCAGAAAAACAACATCTAACCAACGTTGTCTACCAATCGCTGTTTTCGCCATCATCCACGCTAAAGGTAGCGCCAGCACTGTCGTCGTGACAATTACACAACATCCCAGCCATAATGTACTGAACATCACCGAAGTAAGATCACTTTGACCGAGCAGACGCAAAGGAGCCATTAGATCTATCACACCATTTTGGTCAATAGCTGTTCGGAAAATCATCAGGAGCGGAAATACAATTAGTACGGCGAGCAGCAAAAATGCCGCAGCCGTACTGATTTTTTGATAAGTGAATAGAGTTCGATTAGTATTTGTTTTCATCATAGGATCACCACTTATTTATATAGGTTCGTAAATTTGGTTGTTGTTTCTTCGCTGTGTTCGCCCATCCAATCCCATTTCACAGGATATGTTGGAATTTCACTTAAGTTGGCACGGTTGTCAGCAGTGATATCAGTTCTTCCTGGTAATAGATAAGCACTGGTTACCATTTGTTGTGCTTCATCTGACAATAGGTAGTCGATAAATTGCTTGGCTTGATCAGCATGTTGACTTGTTTTGATAATCGCCGCAGGACGTGGGCTAATGACTGTACCTTCTTTTGGATACACGATATCGACAGGTTCACCATCAGCTTTGGCTTTGTATGCCATGTAATCGACACCAGCAGCTACAGCTGATTTGGCTCCAGTAATGACAGGATCAAGTGCTTCTTGATTCGCACCTGCAATAGCAACTCCATTTTGTTGGTATTGTTCAAATAATGACCAACCTTTATCGCCTTCAGCACTTAAATAACCTGTAATAAAATCAAGCGCAGATCCAGACAACGAAGGATCAGGAATATTCACTTTGTCTTTCCATTCAGGCTTCGCAAGATCTGCCCATGATGTAGGTGGAGTCGTCACTTCTTTGGTATTGTAGACAATGCCGAGAGCAGAAGCGCTATAGCTCACATATTTACCTTCTGTATCTGACCAATCTTTGACTAATTTATCGTGATTAGCTGCTTCTGGATAAGCGAGTGTCATATCTTCTTTTGCTAATGCTTGCATAGATGGAAGAGAAGCGAGAACAACCACATCGACTACAGGGTTGGCTTTTTCAGCTTCCATACGGGAAAGGATTTTACCTGTTGTTCCCTGGAACATTTCAACTTTAATCCCTGTTTTGGCTTCAAAACCTGCTTGAATTTTTTTGGCTAACCCTTCAGGTCCTGCGCTATAGACAACCAGTGTACCTGCATCTTTTGCTGTAGAGGAACCCGCGCTTGATGCACCTGTCGAAGTGCTACAACCTGCAAGTGTTGTTCCCAAGATCGCTGTTAAAGCAAGCAGACTTCCTTTTTGCCACAATTGATTCCATTTCATTATTTATTCCTCCTAGAGTGGTTAAATCCATATTTGAATAGCTCATTACACAGAGACAGCATCGATCGTATGAACATGTTGTGCAGAAATATAAATATGGACCTGTTCACCGACAGTCATTCGTTCATCTTGATAAGCCGTCCAGAGTCGTTCTTCACCCATATCCAATAGAATTTCATAGCGATCACCCATATAGCTGACCTGTTGTATCATTCCAGTATGTATATGTTCATCAGGCGAATGATTGCTCTGCCAGCGGATATGCTCGGGACGAACCATCTGATGTCCATTATCGATCCAATTGGAATGTCCAATAAAGCGAGCTACAAATGGATGAGTCGGTTGTCGATAAATTTGTTCAGGTGTTCCACGTTGTAAAATCGATCCAGACTGCATCACAATAATCTCATCAGACATCGCCATGGCTTCAGTCTGATCATGGGTAACATAGAGGGCTGTTACACCTAACTGTTGTACCAAATTCATTAACTCTGTTCGCATTTCATCACGTAAAATGGCATCTAATGCACTTAGTGGTTCATCAAATAGAATTAGACGTGGTTGCATCACAATCGCTCTTGCAAAAGCGACCCGTTGTTGTTGTCCACCTGATAGTTGATGTGGATAACGTTGTTCCATTCCTTGCAGACGTACTTGTTCCAGTGCAGTCATGACGCGTGCTTGAATATCTTTTTTCTGACCGGAAGCACGCAGACTGAAAGCGACATTTTCAAAAACAGTGAGATGCGGCCATAAGGCAAATTCTTGGAATACCATTCCAAATCCACGGCGGTGTGGAGGGACATTTTTACGTTGCTTGAAAGAGTACAGAATATCATTCTCGATTCGTAGCTCTCCTTGATCGGGCGTTTCAAGTCCAGCGATCATACGTAATAATGTGGTTTTGCCACAACCAGAAGGTCCGAGTAATGTTGTGAATTTGCCAGAAGCGATCACTAGATCAGTCGCTTGTAATGCTTGTACACCATCAAAAGACTTGCTGATTCCTTGAATCGTTAATGCTGTCATTTTGTATTCCACCTATCTTTGACGCTTGTTCATCGGCATGATTACTGTGTGCGAATACTGCCCTGAACTACTTTCTATATGTAGTATATCTGCTCAATTTGCACGGGGTATGTGGGGAATGTAAACGCAACATTAAGTTTATAGTGTGTTCCTTTTGACAATCATCGAATGTTTCTATGGTACGGTGGAAGAAAAGCAATGATGGGGGTTATACGATGAATTTGATCAAATTTCAAATAGTAGAATTATTAGACCGACATCACAAAATCACCGCTGTCGCAGATGAGTTAGGGCTCAAGCAACCGACAGTTACTTTTCATATGAAAAGCTTGGAAAAAGAAATGGGTGTTGCGTTGTTCGAATCCAGAGGTGGCAAAGTGATGCTCAAAGAACCCGGTAAAGCACTACTTCATTATGCAGTTAAGATTAACGCATTAGCCGCAGAATCGAGAAGAGTGGTACAAGAATTTGGAGCATTGGAACGAGGAAATTTACGAATAGGAGCAAGTTATGTACCAGCGACCTATTTATTACCTTCTATTATAGATACGTTCAGTCGTGCTTATCCGGGAGTGAGTATTTCGATTGCTGTAAAGCCTTCGCCTGTGATCAGAGAAATGTTGATTAATCATGAGATTGATCTAGGTATTATGCTGACTGAACCGTTCGAACATCCTTCATTAGTCAAAGGATTAGTCGATGAAGATGAAATGGTGGCTATTTTCGCGCCGGATCACAAGCTGGCAGACTATGAAGAGTTGCATATGGACACGCTACGTCAAAGCCGATTTGTTCTTCATGGTAGCGAATCAAGTACACGCCAATTGAGCAATCGCTGGATGAGTAGTGTAGGTGTGGTATCCGAGCAATATATGGAACTCGATTCACCGGAAGCGATTAAGAAGTCGGTCATGTTGGGAGAGTATGTTTCTTTTTTATCCAAAATGGCTGTCGAAGAAGAGGTGCATCAAGGATTACTCCACATGCGACCATTACCGAATACGCCTTTTCATCGTTACATTTATTATGTCTATAACAGTCAACGTCATTATTCAGGGCTTATTCATCAGTTTGTGAAATATTTTAGTTAAGTGCAGATATCAGTAGCATCGAAAAAGTGATGAATAGCATATAGAAACTATAGATATCTTTTACGAAATGATCTATATCTGTTGATTCCGCTATCATTCTTCACTGTTACATTGGAGTAGTAGTCAAATGATATTCCACAGACAGGGGAGAATTTGCAAATGAATTTAGGATTGAAGCTCAGTAAAAAAGCTCCATTGGTATTGCTAAGCAGTGTGTTGTTCGCAGGATTGTATATTCCACAATCTACATCTGTTGTCGATGCCAAAGCCGCCAATCTCACACCAACGTATGAGGTTAAATTTATGCTGGATGATGATATTCTGAACAGCGACCTAACGATTCAGTCTGAAGTGAAAGATGCTTTTGATCTACCTGCAACAGCGCAGAAAATTGCGGTAGAGTATTTCGATACTAGTGATAAGCAGTTAGATAGTGAAGGTTGGAATGTACGTTTTCGCAAAAAAGCAGATAAAGATAATTTTGAAATGACGTATAAAAAGCGTTATAACATTGCTAACGGAAATATTGATGCGGCGTTAACTCTAGCGAATCAACAAGGATTTGATGCATCGGATACGAATTATGAAGCTGAAGTCGATTGGGGCTATGGTAAGCAGACGTTAAGTCTTTCTAATGATAAAAAGTCTAAAGCAACCACATCAGGAGCTACATTGCCAGCAGATAGCAAAGCATTGTCTCTACTTGTAGATAATCTTCCAGGGAAATTGAAAAAGTGGAAAGATGGATCAAGCTGGGGTGAAAAGCAGCTAAAAGTGTCTCGTGCTTATGGACCTGTAGTAGCTAGTAAATATGAAGGAACATGGAACGGAATCGATGTGGATGTTGAAATTTGGCCCATTCGCAATGCTTCAGGAACAGGTACAGAGCCAGTGATAGAGATTTCGTTCAAAACCGATGATTACAATACAGCAGCAGCAGATCGTCAACAATTGATGAACTATTTGAATCAAGAAGGTTGGTTAGTGCCACAAGATTCGCTCAAAACACAATTGGTATTAGATCGTTACTAAGAACATCTATTTAAAAATAGACAAAAAAAGAAGCACCCTGCGAGGTGCTTCTTTTGGTTGTTCTATTAGTATCCGCTACGTTCCATATTGCCCATACCTGCAAAGAATGCTGCACCGAAAACAAGAAAGATAACAATGTAAATAACAATAACAATTGCTGCCCATAACAGTCCTGCTTTGGCATAGTTAGCTTTGGTAGGATGAGTACCGCCACCAAAAGCCCATACAAATAACATCACTAGATTGACAATTGGAATAGCTAACAATAAAAGTGTAAGCATCCACTCTTTCACACTGATAATAGAAGCAGGTGCATCCGGTTGCGCAGGCGGGTAACCATTGTTTTGCGAATTATAATCCAAATTTTTCTACCCCTCTCAATTATGTACTGAATATTGTGGAAACATGTAAAGCATCTATAATTATACAACTGTTACAGATATGTGACAATAGAGTAATGCAAAAGAAAATAGTTATATTTTCCATTTTATCAACAAATCTATAAATGTATAGAAACATTCGATCATGACTAGACAGAAATTATATTTGTTGTATAGTATAGTTAATTGATCGGGATTAAATGTTTTAATCTATTGTTAGCTATTTATTTGTACAAAACTATTGCAAGTTACTAAAAGTATCTTTATAATGAGATATATTGAATGTTTGATACAAGAAAGTTTTCAAATCTTGTTTTCATGGTTAAACATGAGAGTAGCTAAATTATACTAACAAACCAAAATCGAATAGAGATCTTCGGGGTAGGGTGCAATTCCCGACCGGCGGTGAACATTTTTTTACAAGTGAAAAAATGGTAGCCCGCGACTCATTTTTCGTTTTATAGAGGAATGACTGATCTGGTGAGAATCCAGAGCCGACGGTAAAGTCCGGATGGGAGAAGATCAACCGATAAGCATGCCAGTGTATTGTAAAATACAGTTGCAGGTTTATTTGATCAAGCCCCCGTTTATTGTACGTTGATAACGGGGGCTTTCCGTATGAGATCTCATATTCAAATTCTAATCACGTAGGGAGTTTGAATCATGGAAAATGCAAGTTATAACATCAAAACAGCATCATCAGCTAGACAGCGTCATATTAAAAGTGGATTTTGGCTTGTTTTTGTAGGCGCCGCTTTATGGGGCGTAGATCCACTGTTCCGAATTATTTTGCTGAAAACAATGACTTCAACTCAGTTGGTATTGTTGGAGCATTTGATTGTTTTTCTAGCGGCAGCTCCGGTATTATGGGTGAACCGTGCTGAATTAAAAGGATTAAAAATGCGCCATATTGGAGCGTTATTGTTCTTATCATGGGGTGGATCAGCAATTGCTACGATTCTATTTACGATGGGATTGGCTCATGGTAACCTCAATGCCGTCTTATTATTACAGAAATTACAACCAATCTTTGCGATCGTATTAGCCCGTATTATTTTGAAAGAAGTATTACCACGTGGATTTGGCTGGTTATTTGCTTTAGCATTAGTCGGTACGTATATTTTAACTTTCGGATTCGCGATTCCGATTGGTCATATGAGTGAATTTGTACAGGTCGGTAGTCTATTTGCTCTAGGTGCAGCTGCATTATGGGGTGGATCTACAGTTATGGGACGCTTAATGGTGGGACAGATGAAATATGAGACCGTCACATCATTGCGCTTTATTATGGCACTACCATTATTGCTTGTATTAACTTGGCATGAAGGTGCAGCTTGGAGCCTATCTGCTGATTCTGGTGGTATCGCAGCGGTATCATTGAATTTGCTAGGTCAAGCCTTATTGCCGGGCTTGCTCAGTCTATTGATGTATTATAAAGGATTGTCGACTACCAAAGCTTCGGTAGCAACATTAGCAGAATTGAGCTTTCCATTAGTCGGTGTCATTATTAACTGGATCGTATTTGGACAATTATTAACATGGGCTCAATTGGTCGGATTCTTGTTAATCTGGGTAGCATTATTCTTTATTTCCAGACGTCAACAACCATCTGATGCCAAAACAGCAGTACCTTCTGCGTCATAAGCTCTGTTGTATCAAAAAGAATATGTTCATCTATCTATAAATAGTAACTTTAATATCAAAAATCCTGTCTACCCAGCGAAATTCCGCTATAGTAGACAGGATTTTTTTAGTTTGTATAAGACAGCGATGTCATAAGATATCGAATATTCAGTAGCTTGTCATCTCAAGCCTGAAAGCATTCTATATTTATTGAATACGTACTAGATCGAAGAAGTCTAACTCTCCATAACCATTTCCTTTACTAAAACGAATCGTATGATTACCTGCTGTCAACGATAGACGTTGCGTCGATAATCCCCAATTTTCCCAACCTTTATTCGTAATAAAAAAGTCTGTTGCATTATTGCTATCGACAGAAAGGCGCAGGGTAGACCAATCCAGTCCATCGGTGCCATTGCCTGTACGTGCAGCTAGCATATAGGTTCCTGTTGTAGGAACATTCACAGAATATTGTACATAACTGCCTGTTGTATCAATATGACCTGCTTTGGACGATCCTGAACCATTAGGGCTTGAAGAAGCATAAGCTGCTCCGCCAAAAGTTCCTTGCTCGCCTTCATAACGGTTGCGATCTGGTTCACCTGATGGAATAGCTATCTGCATATTTGGATTCAGTGGTTGACCAAATTGAGGTGTATTGTCTGTATTCCAGCTGAATTTCTGAGTACGAATTTCTCGGTTCCAGCCTGAATTGTTGAATTTGGCAGCATGATATACAATCCAATCTTCTTTGCCATCAGGAGAAGTGGTAAATGAAGCATGACCCGGGCCATAGACTCCATTAGCAGAAGAGAATACAGGTTGAGCACGTTTGCTCCAAGCCGAAGGGCTTAATAAATTGCTGTTCGTCTGTGCTGTAATTAAGCCTAACGCATAATCATTCGTCCAACTTCCACTGGCAGAATAGATTAGATTAATGTTGTTGTTTTTGATCACCACTTGAGGGCCTTCATTGACGTTAGGTTGATGATTCGTTTCCCATGCATACGTAGGACGAGCAATTTCAACACGTGCAGAATCAATCGTCCACGGATTACTCATATGGGCAATATAAAGATTTTGTCTAACATTATCGGTTCCTTCCCAACCTGACCAAATAAAGTACAATTGTCCGTTAACTGATAGTGGAGTGCCATCGATCGCCCAGCGGTTCGTTGTATCGGTGATTTGACCTTTATCTACCCAAGTGCCTTGCATGGGATTACTGCTCGTATTCTGCATCACATACATACGATGATTAGCATTATCTCCATCGTCTTTGGCATAGTAAATATACCAAGCTCCATTAAGAAAATGAATTTCAGGCGCCCAGACATTTTGTCCACCTGTGGTAATTTCACGTTTTTCAGCAGCATCAATCCCGGTTAATGTTGAAGATTTCCAGATCGTGACATTGTTCCCTGTCGTTTTTGTGAAATAATAGAATCCATCGGTATGCTTATACATCCACGGATCTGCACCATCTTGCATAATGACATTATAAAACTGTTTTTGTACAGATGCTGCTGAAGCCATACTGATACTGGTACTCATAAGCAAAGTGAATAGCAAAAATAAAAATCCTCCTTTGATCATCAATCGACGACTGTTCATTGATTCAACCCCTTTGCATATTCTTGAAATAGAGAACGCTTACAATAGGAACTGTAACGCAGAATAGAGTTGTGGAACAGGACGATATTTTGGATGGATAGACATTCTATTGGAGATATTCAAGAGAGGGTCTGAATGAAGAGTTTAACCGTTTACACTTTGAGATCAAACAGGTACATTAGGCATAATTCGTATGATTGGTTTTACTTAAGGATGAAGCACATCTACAAAGCGAGGTTGAATTAGATGATGAAATGGATCAAACAATCTTTATTTTCGATGACAAAGCTTAAATTATATAGTGTGTTGCTAAGCCTTATGATATTGATGATTGGACTGATAAGTTATGGAGTTTATCGTGGAGGATTATCATCGTTATGGGGTGATGGACAGAGCACAATACCCTCTACGGATTCATCTGCTCCCGAGTCTATTTCAATATCATTTTGGACTCCTTTTAGTGGGGGCGATATTTCATTTATGAATGAATTGGTACAACGGTACAATCGAGAAAATACTGATCATATTGTAGTCACGATGAAAAATAATAAATCAGATGATTACTATACCAAATTATCGACGGCGATCGTGACCGAAGAAGCACCAGATGTAGCGATTGTACATGCATCTATGTTCGCTCAGTATATCCCCGCAGGATTTATACAAAATATAGATAAATTCGCTGCAAAAGCGCAAGTACATTTTACAGACTTTAATCCATCAATTCTTGCAAGAACGATGGTCAATGAACAACATTATGCAATTCCACTGGATACTCATTTTAGCATATTGTATTACAACAAAAAGTGGTTAGCCAAAGCAGGCTTATATCAAGATGGTAAAGTACAGATGCAACCCGGAGAACAAGGATTTGTAGACTTTTTGCAGAAATTACAACAGCATATCCCACAAGATGTTGCTCCTCTAGCTGTACCCAATGTACGTATTGATTCGTTATGGTTATGGTGGTCATTGTATGCTCAGATCGATGGAGGAGGACAATTATATACTTCGGATGGCACACGTGCTTCTGTAAATATGCCTGCCGCTAAGAAATCGCTAGAATTAGTCACTTCACTGTATGATCAACAATTGATCCCGCCGAATATCAATGATGCTTCTAATGAATTTGCACAGGGGAAAGCAGCTTTGCTTTTTCTAGGCGTATGGTCTATTGGTTCGTTTGAAAAAGTACCTGATTTGGATTTTGGGGTCATGCCTTTTCCACAAATCTATGATCATGCTGGATCATGGGGTGATGCGCATACACTTGCTTTTCCAACCCATCATGAACAAGATCCTCAAAAAGTACTTGCGGCGATTAAATTTGCCAACTGGTTAGCCCGGAATGGAGCCATATGGGGAGAAGCAGGGCATGTACCTGCTGTTCAAGCCGAAGCTTTATCACCTGCATATTTGTCGCTTCCATTTCGTAAAGAGTATGTTGCAGAAGCCAATCATGTCGAATATTTCCCCAGTCATCCGAAGCAAATTATGATGAGTGATGCGCTGATTAATGAATTGGAGAAAATCTGGTACGGCAAGCAAAGTGTTGATCAAATGTTAAATCATTTAGAGCCGTTAATTAACCATATTTTGAAGGAGTAAGGGATGCAGATACCTATAAAACATTGGATTCGTCGCTGGAAAAATATGCGGTTGGTCACAAGGCTGATTATTATGAATATCACACTGATTTCGATTCCGTTAGTCATCTCTTCATGGATATCGAGTATTGGCTATTCCGATTCTATTCAAAACAATGCCGGGCAATATCAAGCGGATGTAGTGCGTGAATTTACATCGAATCTAGATGCTTATATGAATGAATTGGTTTTATTATCTATTTTGCCGTATCAATCTCCAGAAATGATGGAGTATCTTGAGCATGACAAGCAAGATCAAGTGATCGATCGATATGAAGATCGTCTACTATTAGAACGTTTTGTACGACGGATTCGGGTCAATGGACGTGTAGATATTGCAGGGGTGGCTTTGTTTACCAATCATACGCATTCGTCTTATGTAGAATTGCCTGATAGCCCCGGTCGATTTGCAGAGTCAGGGGATCGAGAACGATTATTACCTGTAAATACAGCATTATCCGGTAAAGGATATTTTGTCGCTCCTCATGCGGTATTGTCTGATAATGGAACTATATATCAAGTGTTTTCAATTGCGCGTAAGATTCGTAGTCTGGATGATGGTCAAGAATTAGGTACACTGGTGATCGATGTTCCTGCTGAAGCGCTCACAGATCGAATTACTCATCTTGCCGGTTCTCCGACCTCGTTATTTGCCATGATGGATCAGCATAAGCAATTGATTTATAAAAGCCCGTCTTTTCCTGTAGAAGATGCTACTTTGCAACAGTATGGAGGAGAAGGCACATTAACGATAGATAGTGGGCGACAATCCGTGTTGCTTACATATCAGACATCGCCTGTCACGCATTGGACGGTTCTTCAAGCAGTGCCTGTCGCTGTCTTGGTACAGGATGCCCGGCAGGTGAATCGGCAAATGATCTGGTTAGGCGGCATCTGTCTCATTATATCGGTAATTGTGTCGATTTTTCATGCGATGCGAATCACAAGACCGCTTAGTGTATTACGGGATTCGATGAAACTTGTAGAACGGGGAGAATTCGATATTGCTTTGCCAGTACATCAGACCGATGAGATCGGACATTTAAGTCGAACGTTTAATATTATGGTGTCTCGTCTAGGGTCATTAACCTATCGGTTATACGAAACAGAGATTCGAGAAAAAAATGCACAGATTGCTTCACTGCAAAGTCAGATCAATCCTCATTTTCTCTACAATACACTGGGTTCTATCAGTATGTACGCTGAACTCGAAGGCAATCGTGAAGTGGTGCAGATGACCAATCATCTGAGTGCTCTGCTTCGGTATAGTATCGGAAGCGATCATAGTGAAGTTACGATTGAACAGGAGCTAGAGCATGTACGAGGATATCTGTCGATTCAGCGTATCCGATATGATGAGCGATTATCGTATACCATTCATGCAGAACCATTATTGCTACAACATCCGATAATTCGTTTAACGTTACAACCGCTTGTAGAAAATGCAATTATTCACGGCTTAGAACGAGGTCGTGGAGATATTTATATTCAGATAGAAGTGCATAGACAGAATAAACAGATTCAGATTGATGTGATCGACAATGGACCAGGTATGGAAAACGAATGGATTGAAGAACAACATCACCATATGGAAGCAGGGATATTGCCAGAAGGGCCGGGAGGTCATGGATTGGTTAATGTTCATCGCAGAATTGCACTCAAATATGGTAATGAGTATGGCATTACGCTGCACAATCGGGATGAAGGAGGGTTACAAGTGATCGTGACTATGCCTATCGTTGAGGTTGAGCATATAGAGGAGTTCAAGAAAGGAGATACTGATCATGTATAACGTATTAGTCGTTGATGATGAAATGATTTTTCGTAAAGGAATCACCCATTTGATTCATGAATCTAATCTGGAATGGACAGTGATCGGTGAAGCGCGTGACGGACTGGAAGCACTGGAAATGATTCAGGATCAACGCCCTCATTTAGTAATCACCGATATACGGATGCCTCGTATGGATGGTATCCAGCTTCAAGCCACGGTAGCAGAACAGTATCCATCTATTCGCTGTATTGTGCTCAGTGGACATAATGATTTTGAATATGCACGTCATTCGATTCGCAGTGGAGCCAGAGATTATTTACTTAAGCCTGTCAATAAAGAAGAACTGTACACCGCTTTGGGCAAAGTAGAAGCAGAGTTAACCAAAGAAAATGAATCGCAATCGTTAGCAGAGCATATTCCTAGTCAGCAAGTGATCCGACAACAAATATTAAGCAGTCTGATTCATGGCAATAGTGCTTATGATGAAGGTGAATTATTGGATCAAGCGAATATTTCTTTTCCCCATACCGGTATATATTGTCTGATTGTTCAATTGGATCGAGATTCTGTCACAGAACAACGGTATCAACAGAATGATCCTGAACTGTTCTTTTTGTATATTCAACAATTTGTCCGTGAGATCATATTGGAGCCTTTACAAGGTTACACATTTATCGATCATCATCAAGTGGTTGCACTCATTAATAGTGATCACAGTGAACAGACAGCCCGGCAGATTAGATCATTGTCAGGACAATTAATTCGTAGCATTAAACGTATATCCCAGATGACGGTGACGATAGGTATCGGTGGCGGTGTGGCTGATCTCGAATCGGTACCCCAATCTTATCGTGAAGCAGAGACAGCTCTGCTTTATCGTTTGATTTCGGGTGGAGATCAAGTACTTGTCTATGAATCTTCCACAACAAATACAATGCCATTATCCAGATTAGAAGCAGCAGACCGACATTTTTTGGAACAATTATTAGCAGAAGAAAATGGACAAGAATTAACAAAGCAAGTCCAAGCTTTTATCGAACGATTATGCCGTCAGATCAGTAATCCTGAAGTGATCCAACAACAGATCTGCAAAATATTATTAGAGTGTTATGAGATTGCTTTGGATTATAACGTACTCAGTGAATGGCTGAATAAGCAGGATATGGGTGGGATATTACAAAATGTACTACTGATCAATGAACGCCAGCAACTTGCCCGTTATTGTGGGGATTTATTGTATTCGCTGTATGAGCTGATTCAGCGTAAAGAAGGGCATGTGATCCACGCTGTAGATCAGGTAGTACGTTATCTGGAAGAACATTATGCTGAACCGATTACCCTCAGTCTAATGGCAGAAAAAGTCTATTTAAATGCTTCTTATCTCAGCAGTCTGTTCAAAAATAGATTAGGGCATTCATTTGTCGAAGTATTGACTGATATTCGAATTCGAGAAGCGATCAAGCGATTAATCCATAGTGATGAGAAGATTGCGACCATTGCTTATGATACAGGGTTTGTAAATATTCGGCATTTCAATAGAGTATTCAAAACAGAAACAGGTACCACACCCAAACAGTATCGGGATAGTCGTCGTCATTATCAACATCCGGTGTAATGAAGTAGCCACTATCTCATCATCGCTTGAACGCAATATGCACATATAGGCAACAGACCTAAATATATGTCTATACCATCGAAAAAAGCGTCATGGTTCCTTCTTGAAGAATACATTAAGATTTGAAATGTAAGCGTTATCTAAAAACGCACATTCTTCATTATTCGACAAGGGGGTTCTATTGATGAGAAAAACAAAATGGTTGCAAGCCGGTTCTATACTACTGGTTGCTATGTTTATTCTGTCGGCTTGTGCTGGAGGTAGTGCACCTGCTAGTAGTACCGAAAGTGGCAAAACAGGTGGTAAAACACAAATCTCATTCTGGACACCATTTAGTGGTGGAGATGGAGAATTTATGGCGGCAATGGTAGCCAAGTTTAATGAGGAGAACCCAGATATTCAAGTGGAACAGCTAAGTAATCGCTCGGAAGATTACTATACCAAGCTACAGACATCGTTAGCTTCGGATCAAGCGCCTGATCTAGCAGTATTGCACTCCTCACGGATGCCACAATTTGTACCAGCGGGTTATGTGACCCCACTAGATGATCTAGCAGCAGGTTCCAAAGTGGACTGGGATGCATTCAATCCTACGATTTTAGAATCGACGATTTACGATGGTAAACATTATTCGATTCCACTGGATACTCATGCGATCGTCATGTATTACAACAAGACGTATCTGGAAAAAGCAGGCGTACTCAAAGACGGTAAACCTGTATTCGATCCATCACCAGAAGGATTTACCGCATTTTTAACTAAAATTAAAGATGCAGTTCCAGCAGATGTTGCTCCACTTGCACAACCAAGCGTGCGTATAGATGCGTACTGGATGTTCTGGGGCTTCTATAATCAGTTAACTGGTGGAGGGAAGTTCTATGATGCAAATGGCAAAGCAGAACTTAATAATCCACAAGCCAAACAAGCATTAGAATACGTGAATAGCTTGTATACATCCAAATTAATTCCACCGAATGTAAATGATGCGGTTAAATTATTTCAAGATCAACGAGCAGCTGTACTCATCACAGGGGTATGGAGTACCGGATCATTTGAAAATATTAAAGATTTGGACTTTGCGGTAGTACCGATGCCACAAATCTACGATCAACCGGCAACATGGGGCGATTCGCATACATTAGCTTTGCCGAAGCACAGTCAAGAAGACCCAGCGAAACAGCAAGCTGCATTGACGTTTGCCAATTGGCTTGCAGAACATGGGGACATGTGGGCAAAAGCAGGGCATATTCCAAGTGTAACCAAAGTATTGGATTCTCAAGAGTTCAAAGACATGCCATATCGTAGTGATTATGCGCAATCGGCTGACTTTGTGAAATACTGGCCTCGTAATGAAAAACAAGGACAGGTTAACGACAATATTGTCAAAGAGTTCGAAAAAATGTTAGCAGGTCAACAAGACCCAGCGACCACTTTAGAAAAAGCAGATGCTTCTACCAACAAGATTACTGGAAAATAAAGATAGGATCATCACAAAAGAAGCGGAGCGACATAGACATCAACCCGCTTCTTTTGTCTGATCTAGCTGAAGAAAGGAGTCTCATCTATGGGCACCAAATCCTTATCACATCAAGGGTGGATCACAGGCATATTAATGATTTTGCCATATACGATTTTCTTTGCTCTTTTTTCTTTATTTCCGATTTTGTACGGTCTGCGCATCAGTTTTTATGACTGGTCTTTGCTAGGAGATAAAGTTTTTGTAGGCTTTGAAAATTATACCAATCTTATCCAAGACGAAGAATTTCGTAGCAACCTATTGCATACGATCGTATTTACATTGATTAGTGTGCCATTGGTTAGTGGAATTGGCTTATTATTAGCGATTCTTGTTCACAGTATACGTCGGGGGCAGTCTTTTTTTCGGATCTCTGTTTTTATGCCGTATGTGTTATCTGTTTCTGTTATTTCTAGCATTTGGGTGATTTTTTTACAGCCGTACACCGGATTATTTAATCAGATTTTACGTAGATTAGGTTTAATCCATGAAGAGATTTTCTGGTTATCGGAACCGACTTTAGCATGGGCGGCTATTATTATGTCTACCGTATGGTGGACAGTAGGATTTGTATTTATTTTATTTCTAGCAGGGCTTCAAGATATTCCAGCATCTTTTTATGAAGCAGGGCAGATCGAAGGAGCGAATCGCTGGCAGACATTCTGGTATATCACATTGCCATCATTATCACGGATTACGATACTTGTGATTGTGCTTCAGACGATTGCTTCGTTCAAAATATTCGGTCAATCCAAATTGATCACAGGCGGAGGACCCGCAGGAGCTACCAAAACCGTCGTGTTTTCGATTTATGAAAATGGATTTCAGACGTTCCAGATGGGATATGCGTCTGCGATTGCATTTGTACTTATGCTGGTGATTCTAGTGATCTCTTTAGTACAGACTTTTGTTTTACGTAGATTGGAATCTTAGAAAGGAGCGAATGTAGGATGATGGATCGAATCTATTATTATTTTATTCGCATTGTAGCTGTAGCGTTAGCGATCTTTTTTCTTATTCCTGTGATCTGGATGTTGGCTTTATCGTTTACGCCAGAAGGGCAAAGTGTATTTGCTAATGGTTTTCAGCTTTCATTTGTTAATTATCAGAAAGTACTGAGTCAGGCTCCGATCTTCGGGTGGATGGGTAACAGTCTGATGGTGTCTGTGATTACTACAGTACTGGTACTGATCTTATCGTCGATGGCGGCATACGCATTTTCTCGTATTCAATTTCCAGGTAGCAAATTTATGTTTCTGTTGTTCTTATCCGGACTCATGATTCCAGCAGAAGCGACATTGATTCCATTGTATCTGTTTATGCGTGATTGGGGTCTACTGGGAACACGAACTTCGTTGATTTTACCAGCAGTGGCAGGGCCGATGGGGATTTTTATTCTAAAGCAGTTTTTTGATGGATTACCGAAAGACCTTGAAGAAGCCGCACGAATTGATGGAGCAGGTTTTTTCAAAGTCTGGTATAGCATCTTTTTACCTTTGTCTCGTCCTGCGTTAGCTGCATTAGGTATTTTTAGCTTTATTGGAGCATGGAACGATTATGTATGGCCACTAATCTCGATCTCGGACAAAGCCTATATGACGATTACATTAGGATTACCGATGTTCCAGAGTTCGTATGTCCAGCAATATGCGCTTCCGATGACAGCTAATGCGTTAGCCGCTGTTCCAGTCTTAATCGTATTTCTTATTTTCCAGAAACAGATTATTAAAGGGATTGCATTTACAGGTGGGAAAGAATTATAACCACTAAGCTGAACATTAATAGCCGGATCAATCATACAGACATGTATACTTTTAAAGGAGGAATTATGATTGAATACAACAACAACTCGTTCTGAATATCCTAGACCTCAATTCCAACGAGCAGACTGGATCAATCTCAATGGAACGTGGGAATTTGCTTTTGACGATAAACGTGTAGGCGATCAGCAGAAATGGCATCTTGATCAGCAAGCGGTATTCGATCAGAAGATTCAAGTTCCGTTTACTTTTCAAAGTGAGTTGAGTGGAATAGGAGATACTGGATTTCATGATCTGGTCTGGTATCGCAAATCGATTCAGATCCCGTCCGATTGGCAAGACAAACGTACGATTTTACATTTTGGAGCGGTCGATTATACAGCTACAGTCTGGATAAATGGCAAATGGGCAGCCTTTCATGAAGGTGGGCATACTCCTTTTCAAGCAGATATTACAGAGTTACTGGAAGAAGAGCACAATCAGATTATTTTGCGGGTAGAAGATTTTAGTCAAGATGTGACATTGCCACGGGGGAAGCAATACTGGAAAGAAGATTCAGCAAGTATTTTCTATACCCGTACGACAGGCATCTGGCAGACGGTATGGTTAGAAGCAGTAGACCCTGCTCATATTAGCAAAGCTAAATTTACAGCCGATATTGATCGAAATGAAGTTAGAGTACGCTTATTTTATTCTCCATCTACACGTCAAAAAGGAATGCGTACACGATTAACCATTTCTTTTGAAGGCGAATTGGTAGCACAGGATGAATTTGTAGTGACTCATCATGAACATACTCGCTCGATCGGTCTGCATGATTTTAACGATCATGAATTAGGACGTTGGTGGTCACCAGAAAAGCCACATTTATACGATATTCGATTAGAATTGATTGAGCAGGATAACGTAGTAGATGCGGTAGAATCATACTTTGGGATGCGTAAGATTTCGATTGAAAATGGAAAGTTACATCTGAACAATCGACCTTATTTTCTACGTCTGGTATTGGATCAAGGATATTTCCCGGATGGCATTTTAACCGCACCGTCGGATGAAGCTTTTATTCAAGATATTGAGTTGACGCAAGCGATGGGCTTCAATGGTGTACGTAAGCATCAGAAAATGGAAGATCCACGATTCTTATACTGGTGTGATCGCAAAGGATTACTGGTATGGGGAGAAGCGGCAAATGCTTACAATTATTCAGAAGAATATGTACGCCGATTCACGCAAGAATGGCAAGAAGTGATTGAACGGGATTACAATCATCCATCCATTGTCGTCTGGGTTCCTATGAATGAAAGTTGGGGCATTCCTAATGTCAAAAATGATCAGCGTCAACAACAGCATGGACTGGCTCTCTATCATCTCACCAAGTCACTGGATGATACACGTCCTGTTATTTATAATGATGGCTGGGAAATGATGGACACCGATCTGGTAGCGATTCATGATTATGCATGGCAAGAAGAAGTGTTGAATGAACGTTATGCTTCGATTGAAAAGGCTGTACATAGTCTGCCAGGGAATCGAGAGATTTTTGTAGGGGGAGCGACTTATCAAGGGCAACCGATTCTGATTACAGAGTTCGGCGGAATCGCGTATAAAAAAAGTGAGTGGGAAGGCTGGGGATACTCGGGCGCAGACAATGATGAAGATTATCTACAGCGCTTAGCCGCAGTGATTCGTCCGCTACATCGTTCTCCGATTGTTCAAGGATTCTGTTATACCCAGTTGACCGATGTCGAACAGGAGATTAACGGTCTGGTTACGTATGATCGTAAGCCCAAGGTGCCACTAGAAGATATTCGCCGTATCGTTATGAATCAATCTTAAGATTTACCTATACCAAGTGCTGTTTGCTATCTTTTGACTGCTCAAGTCAGATAGTGAACAGCACTTTTTGTACATAGTTAAAAACATATTCTGTTCATCTAAAGATTGTCATAACCCCTAAACTATCCTATACTACAAAGTTGTTACTTTATAATAAGTATACACAGTCAAATCATACTGGATTCAACCCGATAAAGGAGGAATAGTGTTGTCGGATAAAATAGACCTACCTTCTTCTCGTCATAGACGTGCAAAAGATCATTCGACAGAAGAGCTTGCCCGCCGTCTTATCGATCTATCCGGTGGTCCTGATAATATGGTAGAAGTCATTCACTGTACGACTCGTATTCGGCTCAAATTAAAAAATTACGATCAAATCGATGAAGCAGGACTTCTTCAGATCAAAGAAGTGCAAAATATAAACAAACTGCCCGGACAACTACAGATTATTGTAGGTCCTGAGCTGGTCTATAAGTTACATCGCAAAATCAATCTATGGCTTCAACAGCATGAACAAACAGCATTAGAACCTTCTATTTTAGAGTCTAAAGAATCTGAACTGCAAGCTGAACCATCAATGCCATCACCAGATCAGGATCAAAGGTCAGGCATTATGCAGCGTATTATACAGGTAGCGACTATCTTTTCAGATATTCTAATTCCCATCTTACCGCTTTTTATTGCAGCGGGTATCTTATTAGGTCTGGTCACGATTCTGCAATCTTCTGACTGGGTGACAGAGGGTGCGGTCTGGTTCCGATTGCTTCAGTTATTAACAAGTTCTGCTTTTCAAATTATTAGCGTACTGTTCGGTTATCATGCAGTAAGACGATTTGGAGGTACACCTGCGATCGGGGCTGTACTTGGGATTGCAATGTCTCAACCTGATCTAGCGATACTAATAGGTTCTTATGATACGACGGTACAAAATATAGATACGATGGTTACTCCTCAATTCAGTTATCAAGGTGCAATGATGCCGATTATTCTGGCAGCACTGATTATGGCTTGGATAGAAAAAGGAATACGCCGTATACTACCGGCATCAGCATCTACACTTCTTGCTCCAGCCATCAGTCTGATTATCGGTGGGACGCTGGCTATTCTTTTGATTAGTCCGGTCGCCATATGGCTGGGAGAATGGATAGGTCAAGAGTTAGAATATCTCTTTATCTATGGAGGTACATTTTTTGGATTTATTCTGGGCGGTATCTATAGCACGATTGTATTAACAGGACTGCATCAAGGGATACAAGCGCTTGAGGTTGCTTTGATCGCTGACCCTCGTGTAGGCGTTAATTTCTTACTACCGATCTGGTCGATGGCAAATATGGCGCAGGGTGGGGCAGGTCTAGCCGTCTATTTGACCACTCGCAATAACGAATTACGAAAAGTAGCTCTTTCAGGATCGATTACTGCTTTTCTAGGAATAACAGAACCGATTGCTCTCGGAGTTAACCTCAAGTTAGGTCGTCCTTTTTTGAGTGCAGCCATTGGTGGGGCAGTAGGCGGAGCTTATGTCGGCTTTCATCATGTGATCGCTAGCTCATTTGGCTTAACAGGAATACCGATGCTTGTCTATATTATTCCGTTTGGCGAAATGAACTTTATCCATTATATGATTGGATTTCTACTCTCAGCTGGTATAGCTTTTATGACGACTCTGTTGCTCGGTGCAGAAAAGCCAGCTTTTCGATATCATATTTCAAACATTGTTCGTAAATTCACAGGAGGACGTTATGAAAATTAAAAAGATTCTCAATAATAATGCGGTGGTCGTGGATGATCACGGGCAGGAAAAGATCGCTATGGGCGGTGGGATTTCTTTTGAAAAAGGCAAAAATGATATTGTAGATAAACAGCGTATTGAGAAGTTATTTATTCTAGAAGATCAGGAACGGTACGGTTATCTACAAGAGATGCTTCAGACGTTACCGGAAGAAGAGATCGCTGTATCTGAAAGTATTATTTCTTATGCTGAACAAGAGTTACAGATTTCTTTTAATGAACATATTCATATTGCACTAACCGATCATTTGTCATTTGCTCTTGAGCGTCTACGGAGTGGACTGATTATCCACAATACGCTTTTGGAAGAGATTCGCTTATTGTATCCTGCCGAGTTCCAGATCGGTCTTCATGCCAAGCAATTGATTACCGAGCGCTTGCAGATTGATATTCCTGAAGATGAAGTAGGATATATTGCGATGCATATTCATACTGCACGGATGAATGCAGGAGCTCAAGACACAGCAGCAGGTATGGCGGCAATTATGAAAGACATGGTCAAAGATATTGAATATATGTTAAATCAATCTTTAGATCGCAAGTCAGCAGACTATGAACGATTAATGAGCCAACTCAAAAGTATTCTTCAAGAATATCAAAAAGATCAGCCCGGAAGCGAACTGAATCAAGAGCTTATTCAGATTGCTGTAGAGAAATATAAAACAGTATATGAACAGGTAGAAGAGATGGCAGCGAATATGGAAGATGAATATGGTTATCTATTTACAGAGAGTCAATGCGTGTTAATTACTATCGAAGTGAATCGCCTGCTCGAAAGACTGGGTCATCATTCCCGTTAATCCAGCTTAATCCGTATCGAATGTAATGATAAAGTAGATCAATCATGCGATTTTAATAGAGAATAACAAGAAAAATAAAGCTGTATCAAGTCTATATACCTGATTCGATAGGTTATGATATTTATTCAAAATCAAATTAGATCTAGGTATAAAGTATGTATATCGAATGACATATTACAAAAATGTAAACTTTGAAACAGTGAAAATAAGACTAAAATTTATGAAAATGAATGAAAAATTACAGAATTATCCTTTTATGTCGCTTTTCCAAATTGATTCGTTCAGTCTATAGTGTCTTTACGATTTGCCCTATAGAATAAATGTCAGCAACAGCATATTCGGGTGTGTTACTGGTAAAGCAGGCAAGACCTAAAAACTCCGTGAGGAATCCGGGCGACAGGTGTCGTTCGTTCTTCAGAGGAATTTTTAGGTCTTTTTTGTGCGCCAAAACAGCCACAATTTGAAATTAGAGAGGAAGAACACAATGAAAATCAAGAATTTCTCAAGAAAAACAGCTGTTATGATGATGGCAGCAACGATGTTAACAGGAGGAACTTCTGTTTTTGCAAGTGGATCAGAATCCGATTACGGTAATGGGACACAGCCAACTCCACCAACACCTGTTGTAGAAACACCTGCATCTGTTTTTAACGATACTTACGGATTTACACATCTTACGCGCTTTGATGCATTGAAAATAGCTAATCAGCAAACAGAGTCTCGCTATAAAGTTCCACAATTTGATGTATCCAAAATTCGCAATATTCCTTCTGCTGTAGGAAAAGATGCAAATGGCAATACGATTGATCTCGATGTATGGGATACTTGGCCATTACAAAATGCAGACGGTACAGTAGCCAACTATAATGGATATGAAGTTGTTTTTGGACTTGCAGGTGATCCTAAAGTATCCTCAGATACTTTTATCTATCTGTTCTATAAAAAAGCAGGCGATCAATCATTAGATGCTTGGAAAAATGCAGGTCGTGTATTTAAAGACAGCGACAAAATGGTACCTAACGATACAATTTTAAATAATCAATCCGAAGAATGGTCAGGTTCAGCAACAATGACTAAAGACGGCAAAGTTCGCTTATTCTATACGAACCGTCAGCCATGGGATGTCGATAAAGGATTTTTCGGTAAACAAACACTAACAACAGCTCAAATTAATGTGTCTGAACCTTCTAATGGAACACTTCAAGTCAACGGTGTCGAAGACCTCAAATCTATTTTTGATGGTGATGGTAAAATGTATCAAACGGTGGATCAAGCATTCCGTGCAGGTGATTACTCCGATAACCATACATTAAGAGATCCGCATTATGTAGAAGATCATGGACGCAAATATCTAGTATTTGAAGCCAATACAGGTTCTGAGACTGGTTATCAAGGTCAATCGATGTTCTCCAACAAAGCGTATTATGGTGGAGATGACGATTTCTTCAAATCTGAATACCAGAAAGTAATGAACAACCCGAGTCGTAACTATATGACGATTGCGAATGGGGCATTGGGTATTATTGAATTGAACAACGACTATTCATTGAAAAAAGTGATGAAGCCACTTATTGCGTCCAACACAGTGACCGATGAGATTGAACGTGCCAATATTTTTGAAATGAATGGCAAATGGTACCTATTCACAGATACACGCGGTGCTAAAATGTTTGTCGATGGTGTGGATTCCGAAGATATCTACATGCTTGGATATGTAGCGGATTCAATTGATGGACCTTACAAACCGCTTAACGGTAGTGGACTTGTATTGCATCAAGATCTGAACAAACGCGATATTACATGGAACTACGCTCACTTTGCGATTCCACAAGTAAAAGGTAATAAAGTTGTAATCACAAGCTACATGACCAACAGAGGATTCTATACTGATCATCATTCTACATTTGCACCAAGCTTTGAAGTAGAAATCGATGGTAGTGAAACCAAAGTTGTTCCTAATAGCATTTTGGAACAAGGTCAGATTACTTCTAATCAATAAGTTTAATGAATAAGTTTTTAATCTATCATTTCTGAGGATTCAATAGATCAACCGGGAAAGAAAATGTCTGCCACACAGCGGCATTTTCTTTTCCTTTATTGCTTTTATCCGTAGAACGAAATGTAGACGCCAAAAAGGAAACACTAATATATGGAGGTGCTCACTTGAACAACAGCAACCACGTATCTAAATATCGGCGGACACTCGTTGTTCTCAGTGTGTTCGGATGTATTATATTAGGTGCCTTACTCTACTTTTTCACACAGACTAGCGCAAAAGGAAGTACTCAAAGCAGTCTTCCTCATAATAGTGCTTCTCATGGAACATCCGTCAGTAGCGAACGTCCTGATTATCATTTTACAGTGCCGGACAAGTGGAAAAACGATCCACAACGTCCTATCTATTTCAAAGGAAAATATCATTATTATTATCTCTATAACAAAGATTATCCGGATGGCAATGGTACCGAATGGCGCCATGCTACTTCTACCGATCTGATCCATTGGACAGATCACGGAGTAGCTATTCCTAAATATACAAATAAAAACGGTGATCCATGGTCAGGCTCGGTTGTCGTCGATACCAACAACACAGCCGGATTTGGTAAAAATGCGTTTATCGCAATTGTGACTCAACCTTCTGCTAACGGTGGAGCGCAAGAACAGTATTTATGGTATAGCAAAAATGGAGGGAATACCTTCACTGCCTATGGGAAAAAACCGATTCTGTCGAATCCCGGTAACACCGATTTTCGTGATCCCAAAATAATATGGGATGCCAATTCCAAACACTGGATTATGTTGATGGCAGAAGGCAATAAGATTGGATTTTACACATCCACTAACTTGAAAAAGTGGACGTACACCAGCGGATTCCTTACCGAAAATGTAGGCATACTGGAATGCCCTGATCTATACTTGATGCAAGCGGCAAATGGAGCTTACAAATGGGTACTCGGTGCTAGCGCAAACGGACGTGGAGCAGGTAATCCAAATACGTATGCATACTGGACAGGAAGCTTTAATGGCAAGAAATTTATAGCTGACCGTCAAGAACCCAAATGGTTGGATCATGGATTTGATTGGTATGCCGCTGTTACTTTTGATATCGCAGGAGCTTCTAATCCTTATGAGCAACGTTATGCTTTTGGATGGATGAACAACTGGGATTATGTCAATAACACACCGACATTACAAGAAGGATTCAACGGTATGGATTCGATCGTTCGTAAAATAAGACTTCAATTCAATGGTCAATCTTATGATCTATCTTCTCAACCGATTGGAGCGATTAGTTTACTACCTGCATCTACCCAAAAAATACAACGGATGGAAGTAGAAGGTTCTGAGCCGCTTAATATTCGTGGATCTTCTTTCCAGCTGGATACAGACATTTCGTGGTCACAACTTAAAAATGTAGGATTGCGACTTCGAGAGTCTAAAGATCAAAGTCGTCATGTCGATGTAGGTGTCTTTGTAGAAGGAAAATATACGTATGTGAATAGAGCCTACACCGGTCACCCTGATACTCAAGGCAAAAGTCTAGAAAGTCAGGCAACCTTCAATACCGATAAGAAAAAAGTCCATCTGAAAATATTAGTCGATAAGAACAGTATCGAAGTCTTTGTAGATGATGGTACAGTAGCTTACTCTAGCTTGATTTTCCCGAATAAAGAAGATCAAGGGATTACTTTATTTGCAGACGGTGGCAAAGCTGTTTTTGAAAATATAGTCGTTAAACAGTTTAAATAAACAATAAAGAATAATAAAAGCCGAACCTTATTGATCGTTATGAGATCAGAAGATTTCGGCTTTTTTTCTAAATTAGTATAGTAGAAAGGAGAGTGTAGCATCAATTTCCTATTTTCAAGCGTTAATCGCTGCAATAAATTGTTCAAAATCATCCAATTGTTCTTCGATAATGCCTTGAATAATTTCAACTTGTACCCCTTGGTAATCATGAATAGCGATATTCCGAAAGCCGACCATTGCTTTGATACTTTGATTCAATTCTTTAGACAATAATCCATTGCGGAATAGAAGATCAAAAGCATCTCGACTGCTCTGTGGAACGCCTAGATTGCGCTCAGAAATGATATGTATCGCTAGATCAAGACAAGCCTCACAAGCCCGTTGAAGATTCAAAATAATCGAATCTTGCTTGGTATAGTTAAATAAGTTGTCTTCATCTCCAGCATATTCTTCATGAATACGTGCAACACAGCGACGAATCGTAGCCGTTTTGTTGAGTAAAATATCTTGATTCATAGCGTGCCTCTTTTCTTCATAAAGTGATCTAATATCGGTTGGCGCTTGTCATTCAGTTGTACATACTCACGGAAAGCTTGAATATACGACAGTTGTCTGATCATTGGCTTTTCTTCATATAATACGATCCCTGTACTGGCAATCTGCACTTGGAATACTGTACTTGCTTCTTCAAAATCGATCAAATCAACATCACGATCTAACTGATCGGCTAATTGCTGTCCGATTCGGAATCGTTGATAAGTCGATCTGCGCACTTGAGACAAATAAGCAATATCAATATCGCTTTCAGCTCTTGCAGTGCCTTTGGCAACAGAGCCAAAAATAATAATCGTATGTGCTTGAACAAGACTACACAACTCCTGAACAATAAGAAGTTGTTGATGGGAAGATAAACACAGCTTAGACATAATAACAACTCCTTATTGTTCTAGATAGTGTGCTAGAGAGATCGATACTTTGCTAAAGATTATAATGATTTGGTAAACAAGACATGAGGAATATTGGATTCTAAAAATATCTCAGAAGATTGTACATATCCTAAGCGCTCATAGAAAGAAGCGGCTTGTGTCTGCCCATTTAATTTGGCTTGAGTCAGACCTTGTTCTCGCGCCAATTGCTCCATATGTTCAACCAGCATTTTGCCAACACCGTATTTACGATAGTCTTTCATTACGCAAATACGTTCTAATTTGGCAACACCTTCAACCACACGCAGGCGCGAAGTGGCAACAGGAGTCTCACCATTGTACACAATAATATGTGGGATGATAGTATTGGCATTATCCCACTCATCGTATTCTTCGTCCAAAGGTACACCTTGTTCATTCACAAAAACTGCTTTGCGGATAAATAGACAATGATCCAATTCATATTCATTTTCAACTTGCTTTATCAATAGTTCCATGTGTATGCTCCATCCTTTAGTTCATGATTCTCTATATGAGTTACATCTAATACCTTCTATAGAAATAGATACTCTTTGAAGAAGGAATAGACCGTCTTTCTATTTTAACGAAATGAATGTAAATGTAAACCGCACTATTTAATTGCAGTCAGTATAATTCAGCTTCTTTTTTATTGATTATAGTCTGTATCTATTGATAATTAACATTTGCACAACGCATCAATCAATTATAGAATCGATACAAGGTTTGTAAGTGAAGTGGAAGGAGTGTCCAAATGATCGATTTTCCTTTACAAGAGGTACGTATTCGAGAGTTACAACAATGGATGGAAGAAGGAGAGCAGACTTCTGTATCGTTAACGTCTTTGTATATGCAGCGTATAGCTGAAATAGATCAAGATGGCCCTTTATTACGATCTGTGATTGAATTGAATCCGGATGCGATCTATATTGCTGCTCAAATGGATCAAGAACGCGCGCAAGGACAAGTTCGTAGTGAACTGCATGGGATACCCATCTTGATCAAAGACAATATTAATACAGGTGATCATATGCATACCAGCGCTGGATCATTAGCGTTATCAGACTCTTTTGCTCCAGAAGACGCTTTTTTAGTACGACAATTACGGAAAGCTGGAGCTGTTATTTTAGGCAAAACCAATCTGACCGAGATGGCGAACTTTATGTCTTTCAATATGCAAAATGGGTACAGTGCCCGCGGAGGACAGACGCTTAATCCGTATGGCCCCGGACGATTGGATGTAGGCGGTTCAAGCGCAGGTTCAGGAGCTGCGGTAGCTGCCAATCTATGTGCTGTAGCAGTAGGAACAGAGACATCAGGTTCGATTTTGAATCCGGCAGCTAAAAACAGTCTGGTAGGCATCAAGCCTACACTGGGTTTGATCAGTCGGACAGGCGTGATTCCGATAGCTTATACACAAGATACAGCAGGTCCAATGGCTAGAAATGTAGAAGATGCTGCTATTCTATTACAGGTATTAGCTGGAAAAGATGAACAAGATGCGCCAACCCAGACTTCACCTGTTCCGATACCCGATTATGCGTCTTATCTAGATGCAGAAGGCTTACGTGGAGCACGAATCGGTATTAATCGAGCTTATGTGCATGAGTTAAGCGACGAAGAAAAGTCGATTATGGAAGCTTCTATCGAAGCGATGTATCATGCAGGAGCCGTTATTGTAGACCATACCGATCTGGATCATATTGCTTCAGAAGACATGACTGTTTTATTGTATGAGTTCAAGTCGGCACTTAATCATTATTTATCGACACTAGGGCCACAATCATCGATTCGAACACTTAAAGATATGATCGATTATAATCATCTCCATCATCAAGATGCACTCAAATACGGTCAAGAAATCTTGATCAAAGCGCAATATGAAACGTCAGGTAAATTAACTGAAGCTAAATATATTCAGGCTCGTCTAAGCGATTGGAATCAAGCACGAGAAGAAGGCATAGATCGTCTGCTTCGAGAGCATCAATTAGATGCGATCTTTTCCCCGAATCATACTGATGCACCCGCAGTAGGGGGTTATCCGGCGATTATTGTACCAGCAGGTTACCGCCGAGACGGTATGCCTTTTGGTATCAGCTTTATGAGTACAGCGTACAAAGAGCCAGAATTGATTCGAATCGCGTATGCTTTTGAACATACCGTACCTGCACGCAGAAGACCTATGTTATAAGTCGTTTATTTCATAAATAAAAGCAGTAATTCTGACATCAGAGTTACTGCTTTTTTACGTGGTTATTTATGCAAAAAAATAACTAAAAAATTTAGTGAACTAGCTGTAAACTTTTTGCTGAATTTTGACGAAATAGTAAAAAAGAACTATTTGTTACTTTATGATCTCAGACAACTAAGGAGGCGCTTATGAAAAGCGTATTAGCAAACAACGAAGAGAAACAAGCAACTGCTTATGAAAGATTAGCATCCAAACTTTTGCTGTACACGTTAGCTATTATTTTGATCAGTTGTATTCCTATTTATGGAGCAATGTACTTTTTTCATCTGGTCAATTTGTATACATGGTTATATCTAATCGTTTGTGTATGTATTTTGGTTCCAGCGGCTTTCTTTATATTTAAAAAAACAAATCATTTATCCATAGGTAAATACTTATTAACTCCGTTATCTTTTATCGCATGTACTTGTGTTATCTGGGTATTGCCTTCACAAGCTTCATGGTCAGCATTTTTGATCTATATCACTCTTTCTGTAGTGTACTTGAATATGCGTGTCAGTATTGTAGCTACCATATATGCAGTCGTGTTAGAAGTAATTCTACTTGTATTTGATCCATTGGTAAAAGCGCTTCCTGTATTGGATATGATCGTATTATTTGCTGTTACGACGATGGTCGGTTCTGCTGGGGTAGCGATCTGTATTTTGGGTCAGAAAATGATGAGCAATTTACATCAACAAAAAGAACAAATTGATAATTTGCTACAAGAAGTAGAGCGTTCTGCACAAGAATTGACACAGTTTGGTGGACAATTGCAACGTAATGCAGAAGATACCGATCGGATTGGTAAAGAGTTAACAACAGGCTTTAATGAAATTGCAAAAGGAATTGATTCACAAGCAGGCAGTATCGGTGAAATTAATACATCGATGCAAAATTCAGAAACGTTTATCCGTAATATTGGCAATACTGCAAATGATATGACAGAGCTAGCTGAACGAACAGCATCATTAACTCGCTCAGGAAATGAACAAGTTATTCGTTTGCGCGAAGGTGTACTTGAAGTCGGTCAAACGATAGACAATACCCATGCAGCGATGAATACATTACGCAACTATGCACAAGAAATCTCTTCTGTATCTCAAGCGATTGAAAATATCGCTCGTCAGACCAATATGCTTTCCTTTAATGCAGGTATTGAAGCATCTCGTGCAGGAGAGCATGGACGTGGATTTGCAGTTATTGCTACCGAGATTCGTGATCTAGCGAGTGAAGCGCAACAGTCTACAGTCTTGATTACAGATATCTTGCATCGTATTCATGATCAGACAGAAGTCGTATCCGGTCGTATTCAACAAGGTAAAGAAGCGATTGATGTGATCCAACTTTCTGCGGAACAGACCGAATCTTCGTTTGGAGATATCATGACAGAAGCGAATACAGTATCAGATCGTTCGGTAGAAATTGGCAGTATGCTTAAAGAATTAATTGAAGGTATTCGTCATTCAGTACTCGAAACAGGAACGATCTCAGCAGTAACAGAACAATCGAGTGCGTCTATAGAACAAATGACGTCAAGCTTACAAGAGCAATCTACACGCGTGAGTCGTATTGCAAATAGTATTGATGAATTGAAACAATTGATTGATATCTTAAATCATTCATTGGATCAAAATAATGCTCTAGTAAAAAGTGACGAAGTTGTGACTGAAAAAGCATCTTAATTTGTCAATAAAAAGACAAAATGTAGTCAGATTCATACACTTATTCGACAAAATATTTCCAATACGGTGTACTTGCTTTCTGTAAAACAAAGACCAAAAAGTCTTGTAAAACGATTGAACAAACACTACTCATGTGGTTTTTACATAGGGTAGTGTTTTTTTTTCGTTGTAATTATGCAGGTTGGGTCTTTTGACCAGTTTCTTATTATAAGGATTGACTATTTCTGGAATATAGATGAATATATATGCATATAATTCCATTAATTGGTGGACGGAATTATCCGCTAGATGTCGCTATTTTTAGTCGGTATTTTCTTCGTATGTATGCGTGCTTGACCTGATTCTCACTACCTGATCTATATCTAGAAGGAGGAATTAGAATGCAGCAATCCCCAGTCACTGTAGAGCAAATTATTACCATGATTAGTGAGGTAAAACAAGACCCTTCCTGTTTGACACGTCTGGACCGCGATTCTGATATTATTCATGATGCCGGGCTTGATTCTATCCAATTGATTCATTTTATTTTACGAGTAGAAGATGATTTTAATGTTGAAATTGATTTTGAAGAATTTGATATGGAACATTTAGGTTCTATTCAAGCGTTCTGTAACTTTGTTAGTCTTGAAGCCAATCAAGGTCAGGCTGTAGAAGAACAGGTGAAAACGGTATAAGCGCTTACATAAAAATTAAAGCGCTAACACTTGTTGTGTATATACAACAGTATCATGAACATTATTTGCAATAAATACGTTTTGTATATCAGAAATTTTGCTTGTCACTTATTGGGCTTATGATGCGATGTGTCGTTAAAGGACAGTCTGCTTTGAACATTGAATTCAAAGGAAGAGGTGTTTTTTTTGCAACCAAGAAGCGAAGTAACCATTGACCGCAAAGAATTTCAGCTGATTAAACGAACCATTCGCAACGCCACTGTCTCTTACCGTAACCAGATCAAAGATCCGACGTACAAAACGCCAATCCCGCAATCATTAGGGATTAAATTAACAAACCGTTGTAATCTGCGCTGTACACACTGTTTTCAGTGGAATGAAGATGGCTATCATCATCAAATGGACAAAGCAGAGCAAAATATGGATCTTGATCCATTGATTTTCAAACAATTATTGGACGATACCAAAGAAGCGAAGTCTCGTCTATATCTATGGGGCGGAGAACCGATGTTTCACCGTCAATTTGGAGAAATTCTGGAATACATTCAGAATGATCGCCGTGAGATGACGATCTGTACGAATGGACTATTAATAGATAAATTTATTGAGCCTATTTTAGATTTATCTGAAAATCTGGAACTGCTAATTGCTGTAGAAGGATTTGAATACGAGCATAATTTAATCCGTGGTAAAGGTACATTTCAAAAAACGATGGCACAAATT
Organism: Paenibacillus sp. CFBP13512; assembly: GCF_005233705.1. Taxonomy (NCBI): domain Bacteria; kingdom Bacillati; phylum Bacillota; class Bacilli; order Caryophanales; family Paenibacillaceae; genus Paenibacillus; species Paenibacillus sp. CFBP13512. Next base: position 270,952 of record NZ_QGAD01000004.1, read on the forward strand.
GATCGCTTAGTGGAATTGCGTGATCAAGGATTGTACAAAGGTAGAATTTCCGTTCATGCCGTTATCAACGATAATATGATCGGTCGTATGACTGAATTGCTAGAGTTTTTTGAATCGAAAAAATTGGACTTGGTGATGTTGTGCTTCCCGTGGTACATTTCCCGCGAAACATCGCTCAAAATGGATACGTATTTCTCTGAAAAATTCCAATGGTTGCGTCAGTTAGATGAGCGTCATATCAGTAGCTGGCATGCATTTAAATACAAAATCAATCCTGATCGTATGGATGCGTTGATGGAAGATCTACACAAGATCAATGATCGTGTATGGAAAATCCGTGTTCGTTACCAACCGGGTCTGGATTATGATGAGATCGACAAATTTATTCATGGTGATGAAATGACAAGCCGTTGTTCTAATCACTGTCTAGCATTGACTTCTCGTACCGATATTGTGCCAGATGGTAGCGTTATGCCTTGCAAATTCTTTTCCGAGTTTACGGTTGGTAATCTGAAAGAGAAGAGCCTGAAAGAAATCTGGGATTCCGAAGAATATGAAAATGTAAGACATATTATCAATAAAGAAGGGCTAACGCCTGCGTGCTCGAAGTGCAGTGTATTGTATCTACATGGTGCAGGTACAGTCAATTCGCTCGACTATATTTAAGAGCGGAGGGAGTTCATGAGACAGCAGTTATCGCTAATGGATGCATTGACCGATCATCGTGATCAAGGTCGCTTTATATGGATTTTTAATATCGGCGCTGAATCGGTCTGGCACAATATCAGCAAAGGAGTGAGCGATCCTCAGGAACAAGAAGTTGTGAATCGAATCGAAGAGATGAATCTTTTACTCTGTCGTAAGCAGGATATTATGATTTTGCGTAAACAACCTGACCCGGATTATCTAGATATGTTGGAAAATCTGGGTTTTGAGTTACCACGAATCGAGATTCCGCAAGGGGAAAGTGATGATCCGTTTGTATCGATTTCACAACTGATTTTGCAAGATGAAGCCTTGTTAGAACGGTTGCAGATGTATGGGGTGCAAGGTCGTGCCCTGTATGGAGCAACCTATCTTGTTCCTTATGCAGTCACGCAATGGGAAGAAGAAATTGCTCATACGTGTGAAGTTCCTTATATTGGAGCCCCTTCGGAGATTTGTAAAATGGTGAATGACAAAATCTTTAGTCGCCAAGCAGCGATTGAGTTGGGTTTTCCAGTCAGTAGCGGAACCGTATGCTCAACCGTCGAAGAGATTCGGCGTGAATGTTTAGCTATAGGTACAGCCGATGCCGAAGCTCAAATTATTATCAAAGAACCTTATGGAGCTTCTGGCAAAGGGCTGTATTTATTACAAGGAACACAAAAGCTCGATGCTACGCTGAGTGTGATGAGTCGTTTTGCACGTAAGCAAAACAATCCAGACCAAGCATGGTTAGTCGAACGCTGGCACAAAAAGCAAATGGATCTAAATTATCAAATTTATATTCATCCTGATGGTGATGTTGAAGTCTTTTCTTTGAAACGTCAGGTGGTGGATGGAACCGTCTATATTGGTTCCTATATGCCTTCAGGGGTAACCGAAGAGATTCGCCAACAATCTCGTCAGTATGCGATGGAATTGGGACATTATTTGTACGAAAAGCAGTATCGTGGTATTGCTTCAATTGATGCATTTATTGATGAAAGTGGAGAATTGATTCCGGTGATTGAGATTAATGGGCGATTCACGTTATCGACCTATATCTCATTATTACCGCAAATGTTCGGGCTGCGCATATTCCGTTCTCGTTATTTCCGGCATATTACCAAAGAACGTTTAACGTATCAGACTCTTTGTCAAAAGTTAGAGCAACATAATCTTTTGTATACTTCTGCACATCCTTTTGGCGTGTGGGTGTATACAGCAGGTACATTGTCTGCAAGCAAAACAACGAACGGATACAATAACCGTATTTTTGCTATTGTTATTGCCGATAGCACAGAAGAAGCACAGCGACTTGAAGAACAGTTAGAGCGAGTGATTGCTGAACTGTAAATAGCTTAGGTTAGTTAGATGTCAAAGGAGGTCAAACGATGGAAGTTAGTGAACAACAAGTCGTACCTTTACTTGCTCAAGTGTTGAAAATGGCTCCAGCCGATCTGGAAAATCTACAACCAGATGATGATCTACGAGAGTATGGTCTCAATTCACTATCTGCGGTTGAATTGATTGTAGAACTTGAAAATCATCTCAATATCATGATCGACGATGATAATTTATTGCTGGAAGAATTATCGACATTACGCCGTATCGAAAACATGTTAGCTCATTATGTTTAAACGATCATTATCTAAACAAGTGTTACCGGAAACAGTAGGAGCGCCAGGACAGCATTGCTTTTATGCTAGCCTGCACGCTTTACTACTACGTCAGGGTGTCTATACCGATGAAGCCGATCTATATTTTCTATGTAACGGGTTGTCGATCTCGTATAAAGGAAATTTTGACTCATTTGGTCTGCGTCCGATGGCGGATTTGTTATCCCAGTGGTCAGCGAATACACAGGTTGAAGTCAAACATGTCACGATCGATCCAGCATTATCCAAGCGAAATGATTTTTTGATCTTACAAGATTGGTCTAACGCATTGGAAAATGGAAAAAGTATACTTCTTCATTTACAAAGTCATTGCCTGAATTTCCATCCGGTATATCAGAATAACCCGAGCAAAGGACATGTGATCCAGCTATACGGGTTGGATATGAAGCAGGATGAAGCCTATGTATCCGATCACTTTTTATTAGAAGAATCCGGTCATGTACTTAGTTACAATGGCAAGACAAATCTTACTTTGTTGCTAGAAGGTATTACTGAATATGCGTATCTCAATAGTGATCCTGCGGAAGAGCTTAGTGTCCAACAAGTGATTCAGGCGTGTGATCGTCATTTAGAACAGTTTTTGCAAGAAAGCTGGTCAGCGTATGCCGTCTTATTCTGTGATCTGGATCGTCTGTTAGAGATGGAAGATGAATCATTCCGTCAGAGTTGCGATACTCTTTATTACCAACTACGGATCGAAAGTCTGATGCATCTACTACAGTATACCGAGCAATTTATGAGTCGTTATGAAGGGTTAATGGGCAGTGAGCATGGTGCTTATCAATTGCGAGAAGATATTCATGAACTCCGTCAGACATGGAAAAGGCATCTGCTTCAACTGTATAAAATAGGATTGCGGGTTAACCGAGAGAAAGTAACTGATTATATTCAGCATAGTTTGCGTTTATTAGCCGAATTAAAAACATTGTTAGAGCGGATGAGAATGACGGTATATCAGATCCGTCTATAGCAGTGTGCAACATGAAGGAGGTCGTGTCATCTGTCAGCGATAACGTTAACTCAACTATCCAAAACATTTGAATATTACAAAAAAGAACCTGGACTACGCAAATCATTTTCGAATTTATTTAAACGGGAAAAATTGCAGAAAGAAGCTGTAATTGATCTTAGTTTTGATATTGAAGAAGGTGAAATTGTTGGTTTTCTAGGACCTAATGGAGCAGGTAAAACGACCACACTCAAAATGTTATCCGGTATTTTGCATCCTAGTGATGGTCAAGCTTCTGTACTCGGGTATACGCCATGGGAACGTAAAAAAGAATTTAAACGTCAGTTCTCGATTGTGATGGGTCAAAAAAATCAACTATGGTGGGACTTGCCTGCTAGTGATTCATTTGAACTCAACAAATTAATCTATGATCTGGACGATACTGAATATAAGCGTACATTGGACGAATTGGTTGAACTGCTGGGTGTCAGTGAGCAGTTACATGTGCAAGTACGCCGATTGTCTTTAGGTGAACGCATGAAAATGGAATTGATTGCTTCACTTCTTCATCGTCCGAAAGTCATATTGCTCGATGAGCCGACGATTGGTTTGGATATTATTTCACAAAGTAAAATCAGACAATTTTTTAAAACATACAACAAAACGTACAATACAACGATTTTGCTGACCAGTCACTATATGCGCGATATTGAAGACTTATGTTCTCGAACGATGATTATTAATCACGGGCAACTGGTCTATGATGGTGATCTCAAAAGTGTAAACGATGTGATTGGTTCTTGGAAATTACTCAAAATCCAATTGTCAGCGCCGGTATCGGAATTGTCTTTGAATGGATATGGTAAAATTCGTTCTCGTTCTGAATTGGAAGTCGTATTCGAACTTAGCAAGCAAGATGTACTACGTAAATCGAAAGAAATACTGGATCATTTACCTGTTATTGATTTTACAATTGAAGATATTCCTTTGGAAGAAGGGATTGCGATCCTGTACGAAAAAGGTGGGTTGCCCCATGCCCAATAAAGTCTATCGCAAAATTTTACATATGGGGATTCAAAATGAAATGGAATATCGAACCAATTATTGGATACAGCTAGTTAGCTTTTTTGTACCGATGATGACTCAATTTTTTCTCTGGTTAGCGATTTTTCGTTCATCCGGTCAGGGAACGATTGTAGGTTATACATTTCAAGAAATGTTGATCTACATTATTATGGCAGCAGTCACTGGTAAGCTTGTTGCCGCGGGATTTGAATATGAAATTGCAGGCGATATCAAAGAAGGTGGACTGGGTAAATTTCTAGTCCAACCGCTGAACTATTTTGCTTATCGTATCTTAAAATTTCTAGGTGCCAAAGCAGTCCAATCGGTACTGGTCATTATTTTTGCCGCTGTAGTCTTGATCTGGTTGCGGATCGGTCTACACGTTCCTGTAGGTTGGGATAGTGCATTACGTTATCTGATTGCTTTACCGGGTGCATTGTTACTCAACTTTGTGATCTATTATGCATTAAGCGGAATAGCGTTCTGGTTAACCGAATCGACCGGATTATTTTATACCTTATCGCTCATTATTTATATTGCGAGTGGTAGTGTTTTTCCGTTAACCATTTTTGGAGCGACGATTGCCAAGATATTAGGGATGTTACCTTTTTCGTATATTGTCTTTTTTCCAGTCAATATGATTACTGGTAAATTAACCACAACAGAAGCAATTACAGGTATAGGCATGCAGTGGTTATGGATCGCTGTTATTTTAGTAGTCGCTAGATGGGTATGGAGTTCAGGGGTACGCCGTTATGTAGCGGTGGGAGGATAATAATATGCAGATGATCTGGAAAGAAGCAAAGCGCTATTCTCGTATTTATGGACGATTTATGAAATTCTCTGTGATGTCACAAATGGAGTATCGTACCAATTTTATTACAGCTTTTCTGATTGAAACAGCGTATCTACTGATCAAACTATTATATGCGATTCTGCCGTATCAGGTAGGAACCGATATTAATGGCTGGTCGCCGGATGCGATTTTGTTATATGTAGGCGTATTTACCATTATGAGCGGATTATATAGTGGATTGTTTTTTACCAATTTTACTCAGTTACCAGATAAAGTACGTACCGGTTCACTGGATGTGCTGATTACGAAGCCCATTTCTTTGCAATTCGCTGTCACTTTACGTCAATTTGAATTGGGTTATACGATCCCCAATGTACTCGGTGGCAGTGTAATGGTAGCGATTGGCTGGAGTCGAATGGGGTTGCCTGTAGATTTTTATCATATTGGCGGTTTTATCTTTTTTATCGCGATTGGTGTCTTGGTTGCTTATTCTGTCTTTTTGTTACCACAATTGCTGGCGTTCTGGACGGTACAGACTACAGGGGTAACCGATATGTCAAATAGTGTATTTGAAACGAATTATGTTCCTATGGCAGTCTATGATCGGATTATTCAGCGCTTAGGTACATTTTTATTACCGGTGTTCGTTATTTGTAACTTTCCACCAATGTTTGTTATGGGTGGACTCAGTGCAGGCATGGTCTGGTGGGCAGTACTTGCACCGATTTGGTTGCTGATCATTATTCGTGTGATCTGGCGTTATGCATTACGTCATTATTCCAGTGCTAGTCAATAAACATCCATTTCAAAAAGGAGGAATATACATATGAATGAACGGATCAGCAGTCAGCCATTGCTCCACATGGGCGCTTTTGAAGCTGAATTATACTGGCGTGAAGATGATCTTGCCACACTGCCTGCACTACCTGATAAAGAAGCTGAAAAGATTGTGACAGCTATGGATGAATTATTGTTTACTTTTTGTCAGCCGGGTGACCTGTTATTTACTCGTTATGCGATGGAACCTGCGCAACGTCAATATGTTCATCAATTGGGATTTAGCGTATATGGCAATACGCAAGATCTGGAAATGGATGCTTCGAAAATCAAAGATCAGATTCTTGCGGGACAAGATCAGACGATGGCGGCGATCAATCGGTTGAGTACAGGCAAGCAAGCAGGAATGTCTGCACGCCCTGTATCTGTTTTCCAATGGATGGAACAACAAGATGAACAATTAGCCGAGCAATTTCCATTATCCACGATGAGTTTGTCTCCTTTTGCATGGATTCCTCATATTAAAGAGCTGAATCAACGCTTCGGTATTGGCTATCATGCTCCTGAACTTGAAGTCGTCAAAAGGGTCAATACCAAACATTACTCTGCACAGATGAAGCAGACATTGAACTTGAGTGGTGTCGGTGTATTAGTAGAGAGCAGTGAAGAATTAGTTGAAAAAGGAAGCGAGTGGCTAAAAGAAGGTTCTTTTCTGATCAAAGATAATTATGGTGTGTCCGGTAAAGGGAATATGTTGATCGATTCTCCTGAACTGCTTGTTCGTATCGGTCACGGTCTACACAAACAAGAAGAAAAAGGGAAGAAAGTCCAATTTCTGATCGAAAAGTATTTGCAAAAAGAACGGGATTTTTCTTGCCAATTTCATATTGATCCACAAGGTCAGATTGAAATGCTGTCTGTTCAGTGGTTGGCAAACTCTCAATTTGCGTATCGTGAATCATTATCTCCTGATCCAGCCTTTATGATGCGACTCGAACAAGAAGGTTATTTTGCATTAATGGAACAGATCGGTAAGCAATTATATCAGGATGGATACTTTGGACATGTCTGTATTGACTCTATGGTATTACAAGATGGAAGCCTTGAACCGATGGTCGAGATCAATGCTCGCAAATCGATGAGCCTGATCAAGCACCAAATGGATCAATACCTGCGTACCTACGGACAGGTCGGCAATATGACCAACTATAACGTCTCACACACAGGCGAAGTCTCGCACGAACAACTACTTCATTTGTTAGATCAAGCCAACTTGCTCTATTTACCGAATCGTCAACAAGGCATCATCCCATTAACATCATCAGCCCTACACATCAACCACCGTTTCCGTAACGATAACAAAAAACACAAAGGCAGAATCTATCTCTCAGTCGTAGCCAGCCATGACCATATCAAACAACAATTACTAACCCAATTCGAACAACTTCTAGAAACCAACCAGTTCAGCATACTAAACTAATAAACCATATAATCATTGATCTATTTCATCGAATAAATAAAAAATCTTCACCATCACATATTCAAATCAACACCAAACATTATTCTTATTTTACTAATTTCTTTGCCTTACCCTGCTACCATCACCACTGGGGAAGCAAGAATCATATGCTCTTATCTCTTAAAATAAAATACCATATTGTTCTCCCACCACCAGCGAAGGAAATCTATTATTCTGAAAGTCGCCTTTAAGACTAGGATATCGACCGCCAAGCGGTCCATTCAAGATATCCAAGTCTTACCAGCGACGCCAAGAATAATAGATGCCCGTAGCGATACATCCACCCAAGAACAATATATTCCACCTCCAAAAGTATTATTCTTTTCTTCACCACCCTCAAATGAAAGGATTGGATCATCATGACCGTAACGATATTATGCTCTGGGTTTGGACTTGGATTTTATACGCCGGGTTTACTTGTAGAAGCAAGCTTGAATCGTATGGGTATTCCAACCGAAGTGCTTGTGTTTGAAAATGTGATGCAATCAGATCAATTGCAAAAAGTAGATAAAAGTCGTCAAGCGTATCATGCTGACTTTTCGGTAGCGTTGATGTCACAACGGATTCCACAAGATATTCGCAAAAGTATGGATGATGAGCAGATTGTAACGTTGTTACAACAGTGGGAAGCCGAAGGAAGAAAACATTTTATTTGCTTATCCGGTCATTGGATATACATTCTAGATCGCTATCGGGAGCAGATCGGTGAAGCCAATCTCCATGTAGACTTATTATATCTGGATGTGATCGATTCTCCTTCTTGGAAAAGTGTACGTAAGCGCTTAGGTCAGCTACATGAGAGTTATCATGAAGTCTGGCTATTTGGTCATGACCAACAAGAAATGTATACGTATATTGATATTCCTTTATCTGATCCAGTGATTCCGTATAGTCAGCGACAACATCGACTGTTGGTGCATGGGGGTGGTTGGGGAATGGGCACCTATCGTGAACGGATCGCCGAGTTAGAACAAGTGGGTTATGGATTGGATATTATTTTGTACGATCAAGATGAACGGGGAAGTTCGGATCAAGGACAACGGTATTATCGGATGAATCCAGAGTGGCGCACATGGCAACAAAATGAAGAGGGTAAGCATACTTTTCCACCACTTGGAGAAGTGCAAGTCGATCAAGCCGTACAGTATGAATCACGATCAGAATATCACATATTATGTGAGATTGAACGCAATGTACAAGCGATTGTCAGTAAGCCGGGCGGAGGAACATTAGCCGATTCATTTGCACTAAGTACGCCGATTATTTTTCTAGAACCTTTTGGAGAACATGAAGCTCGCAATGCCAGTCAGTGGGAAAAATATGGATTTGGATTATCATATGAACGCTGGATGAGTGAGTATGGTGGAGGCACAGATATTTTGGAACAGATGCATCAGCAATTGGTACAAGCTCGTCAGCAATTTCCAGCGTATGCCGATGAGTACATTCAACGTCATATGCAACTGCTTCACCCGACGATGGCTAAAGGTACACCATGATGAAATCTTCCGAAATGAGTGTACGCCATTCTTCTACACAGACGGACGAACATATTCTTTCAGCCCAAGTAGGGCATAATTCAGAAGCTACTGTCAAATTAGGGATTCTCGGGTGTTCGGGTATTGTGCCGCGTGCTGTTCTTGATCCTGCACCCTATGTCGATGGACTGGACATTGTAGGTGTTGCTAATCGTACGTTGTCCAAAGCAGAATCGTTAGCAGAACATTATGGCATCGCTACAATCTACGGGGATCTGGAAGAATTGTTAGCAGATCCTCAGTTAGATGCAGTGTATATCGGGCTAAGTAACGAACTGCATGCCACATGGATTCGCAAAGCATTGTCTGCGGGCAAGCATGTACTGGTTGAAAAACCGCTTTGTCTGCATCCGCAAGAACTGCCCATGATTGGAGCGGCGGCACAGCATCATGGATTACAGGTGATCGAAGGGGTAATGGTAGCTCATCATCCGTGGCAACATACGTTACGTGAATGCATTTCATCCGGTGAATATGGAGCCTTAGTCCGTACAGTCACTCAACTGACCATTCCAGCCAAAGAAGATCATCATGATAATTATCGTAGTCATCCAGAACAAGGTGGCGGCTGTTTTTGGGATCTGGGTTGTTATTGGCTTCAATTTTTACAACAGGTGATCGGAATACAACATAGTGAATTTGAAGGACGTTCTTCTTTTGATGGGCCTAACGGTTGTGATTGGACATTTGAAGCGCAAGCTCAGTTAGCCAATGGCGTGACAGCAGAAGCTCTTTTTTCTTTTGAAAAGCCGTATAGTAGCAGACATGTGATCTATCTGGAAAAAGCGAAGATTACGATCAACGATTTTTTTCGCTGTAATCTAGGGTTTTATAAGCTGAAGCTCAAAATAGCGCTGATAGAAAATGGACAAGAAACAGGAGAAGTTCGTTATCATACGTTTGAACCGATGAATTATTATGTCAATCAATTACGTTTTTTTCGGGATACGATCAATCATCATCAGCACCATCATTTGTTTGCTGAGTCGGTAGAGCGTATTCAATTGTTATCTCATATTCATGCTACGGCCAAAGCCAAAAGTGTTATATCTTGAGTCATAAGTACAGATATTTTGCGTTGCAAAAATCTTTTTCTCATGGAATGTTGTCGCATGTATAATGCCAAATGCTTAGGAGATGAACATGGATGAGCCATTTATCAGAAAACAATCCTTTATATGAAGCTTTAGAACAGTATCCGACTCCTTTTTATTATTACAATGGAGATCAATTAGCGGAACATATTCAATCGTTTCAACAATTACTACACCCCAAAGTTCAATTACATTACGCCTTAAAAGCAAACAATAATATTACCATTGCTAACCTACTGCGTGAATGGGGTTGTCATATAGAGATTGCTTCATTAGGGGAGTTGCGTCTGGCTGAAGCAGCAGGGTATTTGCCGGAAGAGATCATCTATACAGGGCCTGGTAAAAGTGAAAAAGAATTGCGGACAGCGATGGCTCATCAGATTCATTGTATTAATGTCGAATCGCTCGCTGAATTAGAAATGATCCATCAGATTGCGACTGAATATGAGTGTAAAGTGCGTGTCGGTATTCGGGTGAATCCGGATGGAGAAGGGATCAGTGGAGCTTCTATTCAGATGGCAGGAGTGGCTCGTCCATTCGGGATCGATGAGTCTCAATTAGCAGGTGTATTCGAGCGTGTAGCGGAGATGCCTTATATTCAAGTGATCGGTATTCAAGTCTATGCAGGTACACAGATTATGGATGAAAAAGTGCTACTCAGTAATTTTAGATATACATTGTCTTTAGCCGCGCAAATTCAAGCCAGATATCCGGTTCAACTGGAAATAGTCAATCTGGGCGGTGGGTTTGGAGTGCCTTACTTTTCCCATGAACATCCACTGGACATCGAATCGGTTATGCAACAACTCACCGAATTAATTGATGAATATGTTGTTCATCTGCCACACAGTACATTTATTGTAGAAAGTGGTCGCTATTTACTCGCAGCATCAGGGATCTATGTCTGTCAGGCACTGTATACCAAAGTATCCAAAGGCGAGCATTTTGTTATTGTAGATGGAGGTATGCACCATCATGCAGGCGCTACTTTTAGAGGTAGAAGACCGCGTAACAATTACCCACTGGAAATTATTCCAAGGCATCATATAACCGATGGAGAACAGACGCAGATCACCAGTATTGTAGGGCCGTTATGTACACCGGATGATTGTTTATTCAAAAATGTAGAATTGCCTGTGATCCATGCTGGCGATTACATATGTATTCTACAATCAGGTGCGTATGGATTAACGTATAGTCCTACTCAGTTTTTGGGTCATGCTACACCTGCTGAAGTTCTTTCTTATAAAGGCAAATCGTATTTGATTCGAGAACAAGGTGATCCTGAAGATTTATTATTACGGCAACAACATATAGTACCTACCACAGAATGGACGGCGGTTCTATGATGAAGTCAGAAATGAATACTACAGTTCACCCTACACATTCATTAACCCGTTACCCTGTCCAATCGTCTTCGCAAAAAATACTTCCTTTAGCCAAGCCACTTGTTAAAGGATATCAGTATCTAGGGTATGCTCTTTCTGTGGTGATGACACACGAGGAATGTTTACCATGGGTATATCATCAATTTATCCAGTTAAGTTCGCCTAATTACCAGTGGGTCGACTTTTATCATCCCCATGAATTTAGTGATTACCCCTGGCTAGAAACGAATGAGACTGATTGTGCCGATCTCAATGCCGAGCAGTTAATTGCGACATGGGTGGATATGATGAATCAAGACAAATATCTAGTCATGTTTATTGATGAATACTATTTGTCTCATACGGCATTTTACCAAGAAGAACATTATTCTCATGATATTATGTTGCACGGTTATGATCTCGAACAGCAGGTTTTTTGGGCAAGCGGGTACAATCGTGATTTTCAGTATGGAGAGTACAGTATCCCGATCGAAGAAGTGTTGGCTGCTCATTTTTCATTTCAAGAAGCAAATAAACGCTTGATTACGATTCGGTATCAACAAGCACCTGTACATTCTCCCAAAGTTATCGCAGTGGTGGTCTCGTTAGAAGGTCTGATCGAGCAGTTACAAGATTATGTGGATTCGCGTCCTTCATCATGGAGACGGAATGATATTCAGCAAGCCAATGCTCATTTTTATGGGATGGAAATCTATGATATTTTGCAAAATAGTATTCAGACATTTATCGAAAATAACAGCAAAGCAGATATTCGAGCTTTTCATATCTTTTATGAGCACAAAGCAGCGATGGAACAACGATTAATGTATCTGGCACAGACAGTAGAAGGATTACAAGCGATCTTCGATCAGTATCCGACGATGATGCCAGAGCTTCAAGAACTTACAAGGCAGTCGACGATTATTCGTAATCTATTGCTCAAATACAATCGAAGTCACAATACCGCAAGTCTTGAGCGTGCTTCGCAATTGCTGTATACGATGCGCGGGCAAGAAGAACAGGTATTGCAGACGGTACTGACTGCACTTCGACAACATATTCCAGCAGTATCGGTATTAGAGCAATCCCGTGAGCTCAAGCGCCGTGTGATGGATCGTCAATTGCGCCAAACATCAGCAGATCGATTAATAATATTAGATCAATTGGAACAATTAGATCATCCTAATGAGTGGATCGAAATTGTTATGATTATGGATCAGCAGATATGGGAGTTATTATCTCAGACAGACCCTCTACGTACAGATCGCTTGATTGCATTCTGGTGCGAATTGCTTGCACGTAAGCCATGGGTAGCTAGTCAATACGATACATTGCGTAATGTGATTGAGCGGATGCAGATGGTAGTTCAAGATCAACAAGTGAGAGCACAGTTAGATTACTGGTATACAACGATGACTGCAATTCGTTCTCAATAAGTAATGAATGATACCTGATGATTATGATTTGAATGCATAACAAATAAGCCTTTTGGTTCTCTAGCAGATCAGAGAATCGAAAGGCTTATTTTGTAAAAGCCACTCTAAATGAATTTGATGATGTCAAAGTATTGTTGGATTATTAATGAACGTTTTAACTATATATAGAAGCGACTATCACAGAGATTCTTTTAAATCGTAGGAGTTAGATGTTATGATTATAGAGTGTATAATACATAGTTATACAAATTGCATAAAAATAACTTTAAATTTTAACTAAATGTTTCCATATGTATAAAATCACGGAATCAGTTCGGTCCAATCCAGCATAATAAGTGGAAGAAGACTCAACGGTTCTCCTGCACAGACTGCTAATTGATACTTTGAATCGATCGGCAGATGACGGAAAAAGCTTGCCATATCGATAGGTTTGGCTGAACTTACTTGATATTCGTGGTTATCATTTTGTAGAACAGAGAATGAGTCTAAGGGTAAAGAAAGCCCTTTGCCTACAAATTTGATATAACTTTCTTTTAACGTCCATAATGCATAAAAGGTGGTTAGCTGTTCACTTTCCGGTGCATTCATTAATAATTGATATTCTGGTTCTGTATAAAAGCGTTGAGCGATCCCAAAGTCGATAGGACGTATTTGTTCGATATCAATACCGACTGGAACATTCCCATCAGCACATACGATCCATTCACCTGCATGGGATACATTAAAATGAATATCAGGGTGATTGTGTAGGTACGGTTTCCCGTATTTATTTTGCTCAAATTGAATCTGGTGATCTTGCAGTTGATAGTGAGTACGTAATCGATGCAAAACAAGCAACTCTCCTATTAAGCCACGTTGAGCATCTTGCTGTCGAACAAATTTCAAAGAAGCTTCTTTTCGTGCAGGTGATACATTACGACGTAATACCTCCATATCTTCTAACGATAATAAATCCGGCAAATGTATTGCTGTTACTGTAATCAATCTCTAGTCTCCCCACTTTCCTATATCGATTTATAGTTATAAAAGAAATGACTTTATTGTCTAAATTATACAATACCATTTTCGAGGAGGAAATATAATGTCAGAAATCAAACATTTAGCGCATCAAACCGAGGATGGGTACTTTGTGCAATTAATTCCAGATGTTCAATTTGCTCGCTTTGCCAATGGTCAATCGTTAAAAATGAATATTTTGCGTCCTGTTTCTGATTTGCCATTACCGTTAATTGTCTGGGTGGTCGGCGGAGCATGGGTCGATATTGATCCTTACAAACATATCCCGGCACTGTCCAAATTAGCTCGTCAAGGGTATGTGATTGCTTGTGTGGAATACCGCACTGTCAACAAAGCACCTTTTCCTGCTCAATTAGAAGATATCAAAACAGCGATTCGCTTTTTACGTGCTCATGCACTGGATTATCATATTGATCCTGAACATGTCGGAATCTGGGGACACTCCGCAGGTGCACATTTATCTGCATTAGTTGGTGTGACTGGAGAGCAAGCAGAATGGGATCAACAAGGACAATGGCAAGGACATTCCAGTAGTGTCAAAGCAGTAGTTGATTTTGCAGGACCGATTGATATTCAGGCAGATTTTCAAAGTGAATATGAATTACCGGTGATTTCTTTACTGATGGGCGGGCCGTTACGACATAAAATAGACACAGCCGATCAATCGAATCCTATTCATCATCTTGCTTCTCATATTCCTGCTCATGTGCCTCCGTTTTTAATTATGCATGGCGATCAAGATCAGGTGGTACCTGCGCGTCAGAGCCAGTTTTTGTATGATGCTTTAGCAGCGATATCGGCGGAAGTCACATTGTATATTTTAGAAGGTGTAGGTCATTCGTCGACTACATTTATGACCCGAAATGATGTTTTAGAAATTGTTAGTGAATTTTTTGCGCGACATTTGAAAGGATCATGACCAATATAGGTTAATAGTAGAGTAGGCTGCTTATCAAGAGTCTAAACAGTTCATAATGTGCTTTTACATTAAGGGCATACGAAAGATTGAGAGGGATAGACCATTGGACAATCATGAACATGAAATTCTTCAAAACCTGATATCTGAAAGTGGGTCGTACCGATCTCTTTTTGAATATCACCCTGATGCGATATATGTTATGGACAAAAAGGGGAATTACATTTATACCAATCCAGGTGTCGAAAAGATTTCTGGTTATACTATAGATACATTAGAACATGTCGATAGAAGTAAAATTTTCGGAGCAGAGCGCATAGAAATGCGTTCTCCTTATCTGGCAGAGGTGTTACAAGGTAAATCTGTACAATTTCAGACTCACATTTATCATCGACAAGGACATTTGATTGACCTAGATGTTACATATACACCCATCGTTATTGACGAAGAAATTGTAGGCATTTATGGTATCGCCAAAGATATTACAGCACGCAATGATGTTGAACAAAAACTTGTAGAAGCTGAACGTATGTATAGACTGATTTCTGAAAATGCCGATGATCTGATCACTTGTTCCGATGCAGACGGAATGATTACCTATATTTCACCTTCTGTTGAAAAAATTCTAGGATTTCTGCCTTCTGAATTAATGCAGACGTTATCTACTGATTTGATTTATGCCGAAGATATTTTGCAATTAGAACCTCCATTTCAATCACGCAAAGCGGTTCAAATTCGCTGCGTATGCAAAAACAAAACGTACAAGTGGATTGAATTAACGGTTAAAGCGATCAAAGATGAGAATGGAGTAACGGTTCAATATATGGGAATAGGGCGAGATATTACCGCTCGTAAAGAATCAGAAGAGCAACTTCGCAAAAGTGAAGAACGTCTAGCTCTGGCACAAAGTATTGCTGGATTTGGATGTTGGGATTGGAATTTAGATACGCAAGAATTAGTCTGCTCGGATAAGTTTCTTGAGATTCTTGGCGTAGAATCACCTTCAGCTAAGTTATTGTATCGTCATTTTTTGACGATGGTTCATCATGAAGATCGGGATAAAGTACGGTATGCTTTTCGGCAATCGGTTGCTCAGGAACATGTGAATATTGAATGTCGTCTAGTTGATCAACATCATCAGATCAAAACTGTGCATATTCAAGGCACACTGGTGGCAGATGACAATGATGGTACCCGCCAGATTGTAGGTACGATTCAAGATATAACAGAAAGTCGTCTGATGGAAGACTTGATTCGCGAAAGTGAACGTCAATACCGGATGCTTTCTAACAATACATTAGATCTGATTTCTTCTCATACCGCAGATGAAGAACTTAGTTTTATATATACGTCAGCTTCTGTGAAAAAGCTTATTGGGTATGAAGGAGAAGAATTGATCGGCAAAAGTGCATTCTCTTTTTATCATCCTGAAGATTATCAAGCTGTCCGAGATTATATTACATGGATTACTGAGATGCCTGAGCATAGTAAGTCAAAGACAGTACATTATCGTTTTCAACATAAAGCAGGTCATTATGTCTGGTTAGAAAGTACAGCGACGTATACACCTAGTCAGATCGAAGGAATTGCCGGTACAGTGATTGCAGTCTCCAGAGATGTTACAGATCGTAAATTAGCAGAACAACGATTACACGAGAGCGAACAGCGTTACAAGTCACTTGTGGAGTATAATCCATCAGGTGTATATTCATTTGATCTACAAGGTCGATTATTTAATCTCAATCCTGTTGCTGAAATTCAAAGTGGTTATGATCGAACACGATTGAAAAACACATACTTTGCTGAGCTGATCCATCCTGATCTGCGTGAAGAAGCTTTGAATCGTTTTAATAGAGCCAAAATGGGCATGCCACAAAACTACGAAACGGTGCTGGTGCATCATACCGGTCATCAAATTGAAGTGAATATTACAAATGTGCCGATTATCGTCAGCGGAGAAATCACCGGTGTATTCGGAATTGCGACAGATATTACAGAAAGCAAAAAATATGTAGAACAGATTAAAAAAATCAGTGATGAATACAATTTGATATTGAGTTCGGTATCCGAAGGCATTTATGGAGTAGATGCAGACGGCAATGGTATCTTTTTAAATGCGGCAGCTTCTTCGATGCTAGGCGTGACCAAAGAAGAATTTATAGGATCACCTGTGCGTGACTTGTTAATGCATACACGATCAGATGGAGAGCCTTATGCGGCTACCCATCATCCAGTAGAGCTAACGATGCAAGATAGCATTTCAAGACGTGTAACCGAAGATGTATTCTTTCGCCGTGATGGATCTAGCTTTTTCGCTTCTTATCAGACTAATGCATTACGAGATCGGGAAAAGATTGTCGGTGTTGTGGTTGTATTCAGTGATCGAACCAATGAGAAAGCGATTATAGAAGCCAAAGAATCCGCAGAGCGAGCTGCTTATGCGAAGTCTCAATTTATCTCAATGATGAGTCATGAGATTCGTACACCGATGAATGGAATTGTCGGTATGGCGGAATTGATGCTTGATCTTGATCTGAATGAAGAACAAGCTAGTTATATTCATATTATTCGTCAAAGTGGCAATGAATTGATGCAGATTATTAATGATATTATGGATGTGCATCGCTTGGAAAATGGAAATGTCGAACTGGAAGAAGAGTTATTCGATCTTCGTGAATTAATAGATGATGTCTATCAATGGTTCTTGCCGACAGCGCAAAGTAAGTATTTGGTATTTGATAAGCATATTGAACAAGAAGTTCCGAAGTTAGCCAGAGGGGATATGCCTCGAATCAAGCAAGTACTGGTCAATATTATAGGCAATGCGATTAAGTTTACGGAAAAAGGAAATATTCATCTTAGCGCAGGCGTCTCGTATTTGTCTCAAGATCAAGGAATGATGCTGAATTTCCAGATTACAGATACAGGGATTGGCATACCCGCAGATAAGCTAAGTGAGCTCTTTCATTCATTCTCCCAAGTACATCCGGTGATGAATCGTCGCTATGGTGGTACAGGGCTAGGATTGTTTATTTGCAAAAATCTTATTGAATTAATGAATGGAACGATTGGTGTCAACAGTCAGGAACATCAAGGTTCTACGTTTTATTTCAGTATTCCATTACAGTTAGCTTAATAAAAAACCTGTTAAGAGACATGTTATCAAAGATGTCTCTTAACAGGTTTTTTGTATTTAAATGAAGTAGTTGTATGAAGAAATTAATGGTTATTTTTGGCATACATAATGGCAATTGTCTGTGGACCACAATGACTGGATATAACGCATCCTGCTTCTGTAATCATTACCTGACGCGCATCAGTCTGCTCTCGAAGTACAGCTTGCATGTGACGAGCTTCTGCTTCAGCAAAAGAATGAACTACAAAAATAATATCTTGATCAATCGCATGTCGATGAGCAAGTGTATTTCTAAGCAGTTGTTCGACAGCTTTTTCACGTTTACCTCGTATTTTGTAAGCAGGAACCAGTGTTCCGTGTGTAGTGACCTGAATGACTGGACGAATTTTGAGCAGGCTGCCGATCAGATTCTGCATACCTGAACAGCGTCCACCTTTGTATAAAAATTCTAACGAATCAATAGCGAACTCGGTCTCGATCTGTGAGCGCATGGATTCAAGCAATAACACAATTTCTGCAACCGATTGTTGTTGATCGATCGCTTGTACCGCTTTCATCACTAACAAGCCAATCGAACTGGATAAGTTCAATGAATCTACGATCGTTACTGCGCCTTCAGGAAATGTATTGGCTGCTAGATGGGCATTAGCATACGTGGAAGAAAGAGCGGAAGAAAGACTGATATAAATAATCGTATGCCCATTGTCAACCACAGGCTGAAAAGCATGAATAAAATCAGCAGGTGAAGGTGCAGACGTTTTGGGTGTTTGTCCGGTTTGTTTTACTTTTTCATACAATTCGGCAGGTGTCATATCCACACCATCCCGGTATACTTCATGATTAAAATTCACATATAAAGGCACAACACCGATTTGATTTTCTTCTAACCATGCCTTTGGTAAATCGCAAGTACTATCTACAAAAATACGAATAGATGTCATAATAATCTCCTGTCTTTCCATCGAGTCCAATTATCTATATCTAAATGCTGATAAGAATAGATTGTATTAGTATATCACGATTTACAGTACACAAAAAAGCAGATTGCTTCTTCTCTAAGAAAGAATAGAAAAGGCAACCTGCAACAAATAAGATTCATATGACAAAATAGAAATAAGCGATTGAGAGTAATTAATAACTGCTGTCTGAGAAAATACCGATAATAAAAAAGAATAAAATAAAAGCGGCTGGAAAAGCATTTAAAACAATACCGATAATTGCAAACACTTTACGACGTTGCTTGATGCAACAACCAACAATCCCTAAGACCAGACCGGTACAATTAGCAAGGATTAATAATCCCCATATCAACACAAGGACAAGTAACCCACCTAATATTGCAGCCAGCCCTGCTTCGATACTCTGTTCATCTAACAGATTAAAAGAAATATCTGAATTTTCAACAGCGGCTACCATCATAATAACAGCAATCACACCTACAATAATATTAACAATAAGCGTAGATATTCCAATAATAAAAGAAGCGACACCTAACTTAGAATGAGGCCAGCGTTGCCCGGGTAGAGGAGCGTATGGATCATTAGGATTGTAATAGGTATCATTAGATGGTGGTACAAAGGTAGAAGAGCGATAATCATAAGGCTCTGATGTTGCTAAAGGATCTCTAAAATCATTGTCTTGAGGTGCATCCGTATCTTTTTTTAAATTAGGAAAAGATGAACTTCGTTTGGGATCATAAGGGTCCATGAATCTAATCTCCTTTACAATATATGTATGTATCGTTACTTTTTCATAATTTCCTCACAAATGCAAGCATCGGAGTAAGGTATAATTAAAAATAAAACAATTAGCAGGAGGCATATTCATGCAACGCACATATTTAATTATCGGTTCTATTCTGGGTATGATTGGAGTCGGCATTGGCGCTTTCGGTGCTCATCTATTAGAACCTATTATCGGGCCTCAACTGTTACAAACGTTCAAAACAGGTGTGGAATATCACTTTGTACATACACTGGCTATTTTGATTGTCGCTGTGCTCGCAGGAGTGATTGGTGAATCCAGTCTGTTGCGTTGGGCAGGTCGATTATTTACTATTGGAGTTATCATTTTCTCAGGTAGTCTCTATGTATTAAGTATAACGGGAATCAAAGTGTTAGGTGCAATTACTCCTATCGGTGGAGTATGCTTTATAGCAGGCTGGATCATGTTAGCACTTGTTGGAGCCAAATACGGTAAACGGAATTAAACCAATCTTATTATCATATATAACATAATAATAGCGTCTATCTCATTGACCGGGATAGACGCTATTTTGATATTCATCGTTAGAAGAAGCAGATCGTCAATAAGATAACGATTTAAGTATGTTGAAAATCATCAATCTCATTGAGTTTGAACGTATACACTTGTTTTTCGTCCACATGATATACACTAATCGTTTGATTTTCATTATCAAAATTTAAGATACGACACGGAATAGAAAAGCGATCCCCTCGATTGTTGATCGTTAGACGTACCAATGTATTATCTTTGATGTAAAGGGCTAACCAGCTGTTCATATCATTTTCGATCTTTTCATGTAAGATCGCTGCTGATTTAGCTTCTTGTTTGTGCTTTTCTAATTTTTTGACCAGTGACGCAGTTTGTGCAGTAATTGATTTTTTACTTTCAGATATACTTGATATATCTATAGGCACTTGCTGTTTACTTGTATCTTTCAAAGATTTCTCTATCTTTTGTCCAAGTTTGATGCCAGAAACGACTCTAAAATCTGCTAATTCTTCATGATTATTTAGAATTTCAAGCAGTTTTTGAAGAGCAACAGCGTTGTTTCGACCAGAGATCATCAGGTCAACATTAAATAAAAATTCGGCTTCGTCGTTAGTTGGCTTTTTATCCATGATTCTCCCATCTCACTTATCCTATCAGAATGTTAAAAATTTTCACAATTCATTATAACCTACCGTTTTTAAAATAAATCATTTCAAGTACATATGCTTTTAAATCGTTTACAATTGCCTCAATAAGCAAAATTAGATAAACACGAAATGTAAGCCTTATCTATATACTTTTATCGGATGGGCTGTCGAAATATGTTACAAAAATATATTGCATTTAGGGGCAAAAAGACCGGTATCCTATCGGACCCGGTCAGCTCAACAAATTCATACGTGATGCAAAGCAGATATCATATTATACGAACATAATATGAGTATAGATTACACTTCAAATATATTTCTTAGACCTTCTTCATACGAAGGATAAACAATACCTTTTTCAGTGATAATTGCAGTTACGTATTCGTTAGGTGTTACATCAAATGCCGGGTTAAACACTTTAATATCTTTTGGTGCGGTACGTTTGCCAAAGCCTTCTGTTACTTCTTCCGCAGAACGTTCTTCAATCGGAATTTCAGTTCCATTAGCAGTGGATAGATCAATGGTCGATAAAGGGCATGCCACATAGAAAGGAATATTATGTGCTTTGGCAAGTACCGCTACACTATACGTTCCAATCTTGTTTGCTACATCACCATTAGCAGCTACGCGGTCTGCACCTACGATAACAGCTTGAATCCACCCTTTGGACATTACCATACCAGCCATATTGTCACAGAGAAGCGTAACATCAATACCGGCTTGTTGCAATTCAAATGCTGTTAAGCGAGCACCTTGAAGCACAGGACGTGTCTCATCAGCATAGACTTTAAGATGAATACCTTTTTCATGAGCAAGGTACATAGGAGCCAGTGCTGTACCATACTTAGCTGTTGCGAGTCCGCCTGCATTACAGTGAGTCAATACACCCATACCATCTGTAAATAAAGGCAGTGCATGTTCACCGATCATACGACATACTTCTTCATCTTCGACATGAATCGCAATCGCTTCAGCCAACAGACTCGCATTACGATCAGCAGTTGTCCCTGCTTGTTCTGCCAATTGATGAGCTTTCTTATTCATACGATCCAATGCCCAGAACAAATTCACAGCGGTTGGACGAGATTCAGCCAGATAAGCAGCCGTTTTAAGCACATGTTTGAGCCAGTGGTCTGCATCTTCGCCTTCATATTCCCAGGAGCCTAGAACAACGCCGTAGGCAGCAGAGATACCAATAGCAGGTGCTCCACGTACTTTCATCGAACGAATCGATTCAAATACTTGCTCTGACGTAAATAATTCAAGCATTACAATTTCATCTGGTAATAAACGTTGATCAAGCATCAACAATTTATCGTCGTCCCAACGCAATGATAACAAAGGTTCAAATGGCGCTTTAACTGGATTCTCATCCGATGTTGAAAATGATGGATTCATCTAAAGAAACACTCCCTGTCCTATATATCGTCAAACCAAAATCATATAATAGAAGATTTTATAATCGCAATCTCTACTATGATTTGAATAGCTTACGCTTGTTCATAACCAACACTTAAATAGTAAACGTTAAAATATAGGATATCGGAAAAGAAGGAATTTGCACAGTCTTTTTTCAATATCTATTTGTTTCGTAAATGAAATACAAGGGTAATTTGTAAACAGACGAGGCTGAGGATTGAAAGTCTCCAACATCCAATTTGAAAAGAAGAAAGAGGGAGATCTAATCATGACGAATACAACTAATAAAGGTCAAACTAAAAAAGTTGAAGAACTTCTAAATCTACAGGTTGCTAACCTGAATGTATTATATGTAAAAATTCATAATTTCCACTGGTATGTAAAAGGTGAAAACTTCTATACATTGCATATCAAATTCGAAGAATTGTACAACGAAGTAACATTGAAAATGGATGAAATCGCTGAGCGTCTATTGACTCTTAAAGGTTCACCTGCTGCAACGTTGAAAGAATATTTGGAACTAGCAACGATTCAAGAAGCGAACGGAACAGAAGATGCGCGTACAATGGTACAAACATTGATCGAAGACTTCGCTACAGTTAATGAGCAATTCCAAGAAACAATCGAATTGGCTGATGAAGCGGATGACCAACCAACAGCAGATATGTTGATTGCGTTCAAAGCAGATCTTGAAAAACACATGTGGATGCTTCGTTCATTCTTGGGTAACTAATCCCCATCTCAGATGTACTGCATAAGCGTTACCCTGCTACATTGAAGTCCTTCACATCTGCGATATAATAGGTGATAACAAACCGTTACAGAAAGTGAGGGCGACGATTGATGGCGGAATCAGTATTGGCTTTGAAAGAATGGGCTTCGGTTATTGAGGCGTTGGAAAAAGGTCACCAGATCTTATTGATGCGCAAAGGCGGCATTGTCGAAGAGACACGTCACTTTGAGTTGAAAGATCATGCCTTTTACTTGTATCCAACTTACGAGCACCAACGTCGCGAATTGCTCAAATCCGAATACAATCATTTGGTAGACGAATCACTTAACGGCTGGTCTCCTGATACGAGATCAGCTGGTATTCGTCTGTATGCGGAAGTAACAGATGATTTAGAAATATTCGAGCAAGACCAGCTAGATGCTTTACTGGACCAGCATATCTGGACAGATACGTTTGCCGAAGAACGTTTGCATTGGAAAAGAAAAAGTCCGCTTCATTTACTGATTGTGCGGGTATATATACTTGAACGACCGATAGAGATCCCTGTGCAGGACCAGTACCTGGGCTGCAAATCATGGATTTCTATACCAAGTGGTCTGGTGACGAGCGAATTGACGCCGGTGCTGGACGCTGCGGAGTTTGAGCGAATGAGAACTGTCATTTTGCAAGCTTTGCAACAAGACGGGACATTCTACAAGGCTTGACTGAGTGATCGGTCAGGTCTTTTTTGCATGGCATAAGATTATCGGTTTCATTGCGACTACTTCAAATTTATTATAAAATAACTTGAGAATCGTTGAGAATCAGTTTAGAATGGTTCTAAGAGAGATTTATTCTTAGACTTTATCTAAATGTATTTTCGTTTTTCGTACATCAGGGATTTGTGTACTATACTCTCTGTTGACAGATATATAAGCTACAACCAAACTACTTATTTCACTGGAGGTCAAAACTATTATGGCAACGAATTTCGTCATTGAAGGTTTGAAAGCAACAATTGACAATAAGGAAATCCTTAAAGGGATTAACCTTTCAATGAAAGGTGGAGAAATCCACGCAATCATGGGACCTAACGGTACTGGTAAAAGTACATTAGCATCTGCTTTGATGGGACATCCTAAATATGAAGTAACTGAAGGAACTGTAACTTTAGACGGCGAAGACGTTTTGGAAATGGAAGTGGATGAGCGCGCTCGTGCAGGTCTATTCTTGGCTATGCAGTATCCAAGTGAAATTACAGGGGTAACAAACTCTGACTTCTTGCGTAGTGCAATCAACGCACGTCGTGAAGAAGGTAAAGAAATTTCATTGATCAAATTTATCCGTCAAATGGAAGGAAGCATGAAAGAGCTAGACATGAATGCTGAATTCGCACACCGTTACTTGAACGAAGGTTTCTCCGGTGGTGAGAAAAAACGTAACGAAATCTTGCAAATGTTATTGCTTGAGCCAAAATTAGTTATTCTAGATGAAATTGACTCTGGTCTTGATATTGATGCTCTTAAAATCGTAGCAAACGGCGTAAACAAAATGCGTAATGAAGATCGTGGATTCTTAATCATTACTCACTACCAACGTCTACTTGATTATATTACTCCTGACTATGTACACGTAATGATGCAAGGTCGTATCGTGAAATCCGGTGGACCTGAATTGGCTGCTCGTCTTGAAGCAGAAGGTTACGATTGGGTTAAAGAAGAACTTGGTATTACAGACGAAACTGTAGGTCAAGAAGCGTAAAACACTGCACGGAAGGAGGAGCTAATAACATGACATTGCAAACGATACTTCCATTAAATCTGGAAGCTCTTAAATCATTATCTCAACAAAAGAATGAACCTGCATGGTTGACTGAGAACCGTTTGAAAGCACTTGAACTTGCTTCCAAATTGGAACTTCCTAAACCGGAAAAAACCAAGATCGACAAATGGGATCTTTCGGATTACGGAACTTATCAGGCACCTGTAAAAGTAGCAACATTAGACGAATTACCTCCATTGATCAGTGCATTGGTGGAAGGTAACGAATCCGATAACCTGATTGTGCAAAAAGATTCAGGCGCTATTTTCTCCAGTTTATCTGACGAATTGAAAGCTCAAGGTGTGATTTTTACAGATTTGGAAACAGCTGCTCGTGAACACGAAGAGTTGGTGAAGCCATATCTAACAACAGTCGTTGCACCTGATGAGCATCAATTAACAGCTCTAAATGCAGCGATGTGGAATGGTGGAGCATTCTTATACGTTCCTAAAAACGTAGAAGTAAATATTCCTGTTCAAGCGATCTTTTTGACTGAAAATGCAGGTGCTACATTTGCACCTCGTATTCTAGTAGTAGCAGATACGAACAGTTCTGTAACTTATGTAGATAACTACATTTCATCAGGCGACGATGTTCGTGTGCATAACGGAGTGGTTGAAATTGTAGCAAAAGCGGGCGCTAAAGTTCGTTATGCAACAGTTCACCAATTCGGGGGTAGCACTACAGATATGAGTTACCGTCGTGCAATCACTGAAAATGATGCTTCGATTGAATGGATCATCGGTGAAATGAACGATGGCAATACCGTTACAGATACAGCAACAGTGCTTAAAGGAAATGGATCAACTTCCGATGCAAAAATCATCGCTGTAGGTTCAGGTTCTCAGCGCTTGAACTATACAACCAAAGCGGTTCATTTTGGTAAAGATACAACAAGCCAAATGATCACTCGTGCAGTGATGCGCGAATCTGCAAATGCGATTATTAACGGTATTACCAAAATCGAACATGGTGCAACTCGTTCGAATGGTGAGCAAACAGAGAAAGTATTGATGTTAAGTCCGAAAGCTCGTGGCGACGCGAATCCAATCTTATTGATTGATGAAGATGATGTTATGGCAGGACACGCAGCATCTGTAGGTCAGGTTAACCCTGAGCAAGTTCATTACTTGATGTCGCGTGGTATTACTCGTCCAGAAGCAGAGCGACTGATTATCTACGGTTTCCTGGCTCCAGTCGTATCGGATATTCCTTTGGAACGTTTGCAGACTCGTTTGCAGGAACTGGTTGAAAGGAAGCTAGGTCAGTGAACCAAGCTATCCGCGAGCAGTTTCCGATTTTACATCAGGAAGTAAACGGACATCCGCTTGTTTATCTAGACAATGCAGCAACCTCTCAGAAGCCACAGGTTGTCCTGGATGCGCTCAATCATTATTATGAGTATGATAACTCCAATGTACACCGCGGCGTCCATACACTGGGAACACGGGCGACTGACGCTTACGAAGGTGCTCGTGAAAAGATTGCTCGCTTTATCAATGCCGGACGTAGTGAAGAAATTGTTTTCACACGCGGTACAACAACAGCACTGAATCTAGTGGCTTCGTCCTACGGTCGTCCTCGGTTACAACCGGGTGATGAAATCGTGGTTACACCGATGGAACATCACAGTAATCTGATTCCATGGCAGCAATTAGCCAAGGCGACAGGAGCAACACTTAAATATATTCCATTACAACCGGATGGCAATATTGATCTGGCAGATGTGGAAAAAGTAATTAACAGCAATACCAAAATTGTCTCGGTTGTCTATGTATCTAATGTGCTTGGCGTTGTGAATCCAGTGAAACAAATTGCTGAGATCGCACACCGTCATGGAGCGATTATGGTGGTAGACGGCGCACAAAGTACACCGCATATGAAAGTGGACGTACAAGATCTGGATTGTGATTTCTATGCACTTTCCAGTCACAAAATGTGTGGACCTACTGGATTCGGAGCTCTATACGGTAAGCGTCAATTGCTTGCTCAAATGGAACCGATCGAGTTCGGTGGCGAGATGATTAACGATGTGGGATTATACGAATCCGACTGGAAAGACGCTCCATGGAGATTTGAAGGCGGTACGCCGATTATCTCAGGGGCTGTTGGACTGGGAGCAGCGATTGACTTCCTAACAGAAATTGGAATGGATGAAATCGAAAAGCATGAAGCGCATCTTGCGAATTATGCGATGGAACGTATGTCTCAGATCGAAGGCTTAAAAATTTATGGACCTGCTAAGCGTAAAGTCGGTATTGTGACGTTCAATCTGGATGGTGTTCATCCTCATGATCTAGCAACTGTACTGGATACGTTCGGGGTAGCGATTCGTGCAGGACATCATTGCTGTCAGCCATTAATGAGATGGCTTGAAGCAAGTTCGACGGCACGCGCAAGCTTTTACCTGTATAATAATGAACAAGACGTAGATCGCTTGATCGATGCGTTGGTTCAGACGAAGGAGTATTTTGGCGATGAAACTTGATGATCTCTACCGCCGTGTGATTATGGATCACTACAAAAATCAACGTAACCGCGGTTCATTTGAAGACGGAGCGATGACGGTTGAACTGAACAACCCAACCTGTGGTGACCGAATATCTCTACAACTTTTGGTGGAAGATAACAAAGTGAAAGATGCCAAATTTTCAGGAGACGGTTGTTCAATCAGTATGGCTTCCGCTTCAATGATGACAGAAGCTGTAAAAGGCAGAACTTATGAAGAAGCACTTGAACTTGCAGACCGCTTCTCTGCTCTCATGAAGGGCGAAGATGTGGAATTTGAAGAATACGAAGAGATCGAAGCCCTATCTGGAGTAAATAAATTCCCTGCTCGCATCAAGTGTGCTACGTTGGCCTGGAATGCCCTACGCAAGGGAATTGTTACAGAAGACAACTAAATGCTTCACAAATTAGATGGGGAGGCTACACAAATGGCTAAAACAGCACCAGAAATGGAAGAATATAAATATGGTTTCCGTGATGAGCATAAGTCGATTTTTCAATCCGGTAAAGGACTGAACAAAGAGATCGTAATGGAAATTTCTCGCATGAAAGATGAGCCTGAATGGATGTTAGAATTCCGTTTGAAAGCTTTGGAACAATTTGAAAAAATGCCTATGCCAGACTGGGGCGGCGACATCAGTGACTTGGATTTCAACGATATCCAGTACTATGTTAAAGCATCTGAAGGACAAGGTAAGACTTGGGAAGAAGTACCGACTGAAATCAAAGAAACTTTTGACAAATTAGGTATTCCTGAAGCAGAGCAAAAATTCTTGGCTGGTGTATCCGCTCAGTATGAATCTGAAGTGGTCTACCACAGCATGCAAAAAGAATTGGAAGATCAAGGCGTTATCTTTATGGATACCGATACAGCTTTGAAAGAACATCCAGAAATTTTGCGCGAATACTTTGCTACAGTTATCCCTACAACCGATAACAAATTTGCAGCATTGAATAGTGCAGTATGGTCAGGCGGAAGCTTTATCTATGTACCGAAGGGTGTACAATGTGAAGTGCCTTTGCAGGCTTACTTCCGTATTAACTCCGAGAACATGGGTCAATTTGAGCGTACGCTAATCATCGCAGACGAAGGTAGTATGGTTCACTATGTAGAAGGCTGTACAGCGCCGATCTACAGCACGAACTCATTGCATAGTGCTGTTGTTGAGATCATCTGTAAAAAAGATGCTCGTGTACGTTATACAACGATTCAGAACTGGGCTCCAAACATCTACAACTTGGTAACAAAACGTGCTGTTGCTGAAGAAAATGCAACCATGGAATGGGTAGATGGTAACATCGGTTCTAAATTAACAATGAAATACCCTGCGGTTATCCTTAAAGGACGCGGCGCTAAAGGTATGGTATTGTCTATCGCTGTTGCAGGTAAAGCACAACATCAAGATGCTGGCGCAAAAATGATTCACCTTGCACCAGATACAACATCTACGATTGTGTCTAAATCGATCAGTAAACATGGTGGTAAAGTAACCTATCGTGGTCTAGCATCATTCGGACGTAATTCCGAAGGTTCTAAATCCAATATCAAATGTGATACGCTGATTCTGGATAACCAATCCACTTCAGATACAATTCCGTACAATGAGATCAAGAACGATAACATCACGCTTGAGCATGAAGCGACCGTATCTAAAGTATCTGAAGATCAACTCTTCTACTTGATGAGTCGTGGTCTAAGTGAAGATGAAGCAACACAAATGATCGTTATGGGCTTTATCGAGCCATTTACAAGAGAATTGCCTATGGAATATGCAGTAGAAATGAACCGTCTTATCAAGTTTGAGATGGAAGGTTCTATCGGTTAATTCCTTTTATAGTAAGGATTTTGAATTGAAAAGAGGGACAGAAAAGGGGATTGCCCCGATTCTGTCCCTTTTTTTGTTAAATAAATGTATTTTTATATGGACTAAGTTAATTATTTTTGATCTACATATAAAAAAGCTGAGCAAAAGCGCTCAGCTCGGTTAGTCTAAAGATCTGTCCAACAAAAGGCATTTGATTGAGAAGAACAACCAGCTGGCTCAGCGGCTGAAGCAACAGCACCTACAGACAAAGCAAGAATAGCAGTTAATCCTAAAATAGCTAAATATTTTTTCATATGTAACACCTCTTTCTTTAGATTAAAAAATACTATATCAAATAATTATATCTAATGGAAGTATATGTAATATATGAGTAAGAGATATTTTATCTTAACCAGACATAAGTAAAATAGAGAGGTATGACGAAGATCCAATATAAGCAAGAGAGAATTGATCGTATAGCAATCATCAATTAAGGGATATTACGAATTGAATAATGGATTGGAATTGTAATAGTTGTTTCTAAGGAAGCGACTATTTTATTTGACATAGATGAGATATATCAATGAATAAATATACTTAATATAAATAAACAATTTCAGAATATCTTGAAAATTTTTAATATATGTGTTGCCAACCACATATATCTATAGTATTATTTAGTTGCCGGCAACATAAATATATTGGAGGAATGTGAAATGAAAAATATATGGGACTCTATAAATGTAGGTCATATGAAACTTAATCATCGATTAGCCATGGCACCGATGACTCGAAGTCGTGCACATGCAGATGGAAGACCAGGCGATTTAGCGGCTCTGTATTACGCTCAGCGAGCTTCACTTGGACTTTTAATCAGTGAAGGAACGCAACCTTCTGATGATGGTCAAGGGTATTTAACAACTCCAGGTATTTATACAGAAGATCATATTAAAGCATGGAAAAATGTAGCGGATCAAGTGCATGAAAATAACGGTTATCTATATATTCAATTGATGCATGTCGGAAGAATGTCTCATCCCGATAATACGCCACATCATCGTCAAGCACTGGCACCTTCAGCTATTGCTCCTCAAGTAGGTATGTTTACAGCAGAAGGAATGAAAGATATTCCCATTCCTAAAGAAATGACTATAGAAGAAATTGAACGTACGATTCAAGAGTTTCGTCATGCTGCTGCGTCGGCGATTCGTGCGGGTGCAGACGGTATCGAAATTCATGGAGCAAGTGGCTACTTATTCCATCAGTTTTTTGCCAACAATGCTAATCATAGAACAGATCAGTATGGAGGTACGATTGAGAATCGTGTTCGTTTTGCTTTAGAAGTCGTAACTGCTGTTGTAGAAGAGATTGGAGCAGATCGTGTAGGTTTTCGGATTTCCCCGGGTATGGCTCTTGGAGGAATCGTGGAAGAAGATGCTAATAAAGAGTTGTACCTTTATCTAACGAACCAATTGAATGCATTGAATCTCGCTTACTTGCATATCGTATCCAATCAAAATGATGAATTTCTCAAAGAAGTTCGCCAAGCATGGAAATCGGTTTTACTCGTTAATCGACCGGATCGCGCTTTAGAAGATATTGGAACAGATATCGAAAATGATCTGGCAGATATCGCACCTATAGGTCGTTGGGCTATCGCTAATCCAGACTTTGTAGAACGATTGAAAAAAGGTACAGATCTGAACGAACTTAACCCAAATGGATTGTACGCAGGGGGTCGTGAAGGATATACTGATTATCCTACACTAAAAGAAAAGAAGTGATATAACGTGACACAATCATCTGACATTTCAAGTTATTCAGCTAATTTTTCTATATTTGCTTTGGCACGATCACATAGAGGATTGGCAGCGCAGTTATTACGCAAAATCGGATTATATCCGGGACAAGAAATTATGTTGATGCAGCTAGGTGACAAAGATGGGCAATCTCAAAATAGCTTGGGAAGAACATTAAGACTGGATCATTCGACAGTCGCAAAATCGGTAAAGCGCTTAGAAGATGGTGGATTTGTTATCAGAAAGCGATCCGAAGAAGATAAACGAATTACAAACGTCATGTTAACAGATAAAGGTAGACAGGCTGTAAATGAGATTGCCGAAGTATGGAAAGCCTTAGAAGACATTACTCTAAAAGATATTTCAGAAGAAGAATTGAAAATGTTTATACGCATTTCTAACCAGATGACTGCCAACGTAGAAGCCTTTTTAGATATCGACGACACGTTATAACAAAGAAATAAAAAATTCAATCAAGATACAAGGAGATGACCACATGGGAAAAATGAATGCGATTGTTATTTCTAATTACGGTGGACCTGAAGTCATGGAATTAAAAAGTATAGATATCCCTGTTCCTCAAGCCGGACAAGTGCTTGTACAGATCAAATATGCGTCTGTTATACCGTTAGATTTTAAAATTCGTAATGGCTGGCTCCAAGTGGTATTCCCAACTTCGTTTCCTTATATTCCGGGTAACGCTATGGCAGGAGAAATTGTATCTGTAGCTGCTGACGTTACAGACTTCCAACCTGGAGATCGTGTCTTTGGAATCGCTAATGGTTCCTATGCTGAATACAGTGTAGCTGCAACCAACCAATTAGTGAAAATGCCAGATCATCTGAGCTTTGAAGATGCAGCGACTATTAAAGGTGGTGCAGACTCTGCTTGGAAAGCTTTATTCACAGAAGGAAATCTAGAAAAAGGTCAGACGGTACTTATTCATGCAGCCGCAGGTGGTGTAGGTCAATATGCTGTCCAATTGGCGAAATGGAAAGGGGCTACCGTGATCGGAACAGCATCTACTTCCAATATTGAATTTATCAAAGAATTAGGTGTAGATCAGGCGATTGATTATACAACTACTTCGTTTGAAACAGAAATTGATCAAGTAGATGTAGTCGTGGATCTGGTGGGTGGAGAAACAGAAGATAGATCGTGGAGCTTACTGAAAGAACAAGGAATATTGGTATCTCTAGTAAAACAACCTTCACAACAGAATGCAGATCTGCATCATGTCACCGCCAAATTTAATACTGAAAACCCTACACCAACCGATTTGGAGATCATCACCCGTTTAATAGCCGACAAAACGTTAAAAACAGAAATAGATAGTATTTTCGATTTGAAAGATGCTTCAGAAGCTTTGCAAAGAAGTGAGAGTAGACGAGGTAGAGGCAGAATTCTTTTGAAAATCTAAAAGAATATTTATTGTTAACATAATCATTTGACGATAGAAGTAGTGGAACTTTATGCTAGGTAAAGTTCCACTACTTTGTATATCGACAAGTCTTTTTTTGTATTGTTTTGCATAGTGAATGTCGATTATTAAATTCTATTTCAACTAAAAAGGAATGAACCAACATGAAAAGCAGGCAAGAAGCGATAGATTACTGTATGGCATACGATAATGTATATGCAGATCATCCGTTTAAAGATGACAACTGGACTTTAATCAGACACCAGCACAACAAAAAAACGTTCGCATGGATTTTTGAAAGAGAAGATCATATCTGGATTAATGTGAAATGTGAACCGGGTATGATCGAGCAGTGGCGCGAAGAATATGAGTCTATCATACCTGCATATCATCTTAACAAAGACCATTGGAATTCGTTGATATTGGACGGTTCTATTTCGGCAAAAGATATGAAGTACTTAATCAGTACCAGTTATGAAATGACCAAGTAATATTCTGTTATGCAGTCCTTATCTATAAAGGCGAAGTAACTGGTTCGCATCTGGGAAATAAACTATCTTTATTTTCTTGTGTTAGGACGGAATGCGAATTTCTTTTTGCTTTTTCCAGCAGAAGCAGAAAAAGAAGTATATCCACCTGCATACATCTGCCCGATCTGATAGCCATGTGCTTTGGCAAGTTCTGCTGGACTGATATGCTCTTCTTGTTCCAACAACTTCAATAACACTTTGGCTGTCGCTCGTGCGTCTTCTAGTGCATCATGATGGTTAAAAGTAATGCCATAATGGTTCGAGATCACATTTAATTTATGAGAAGGCATATGTGCCAGTATTTTTTTGCTGAACAGATACGTACAATAATAGTCAAAAGCAGGATAATCCAGTAGCGCATGATCTAGACAATAACGTAACACACTCATATCGAATGAAGCATTGTGCGCCACAATCGATTTATTTTCAAAAAAAGGCAATAGGGTTGGCCATAACTCTTGAAAAGTCGGTTGTCCTTTGACCATCGCAGGCGTAATCTTGTGAATACTGATATTCATTGGATCAAAATGTTGATTAGGGTTAATAAGCCATTCTTGTTCAAAAACGATTTGTCCTTGAGAGACTTCCACAATACCGATGGAACAGGCGCTAGATCGGCTGGAATTCGCAGTCTCGAAGTCAACAGTAACAAAATCCATAATGATCTACACTCCTATCTAAAGTGATGCTATATATTCTTTGTTGATTCATGATCAATTAGTACATCTTTTAATTATTTCATGTTTATCTTCAAATTACGAACTTTTTAGAACAATGAATAGGTGTAAATTGATTATAAACAATTAACATAGCCACACTTCTAAGATATAAAAACACAAAAATAGCTGAGAATATAAACTCACTCTCAGCTAAGTCTGAACAATGACATGAATAACTTACATAAAAATTTCTTCAATATCCAAATTCGATTGCATCGCCAAGTCTGTGAATCCTTTGTCCGTTTTGATCAATGGACGGAAGAAGTCAGATGGGTTAGTCATAATAATCTGACCAACTTCTCCAGAACTGAGCAATACTTGTTTGCCTATAAAATTAGGCAACATATTTCGGATAAACGTTTGCGCGGTTTCGGCGTGCAATTGGCCAAAGCTCATTTTGTGCAGTTCTTTCAATACACGTAGCAATTCTTGTTTGGTCTGATACACTCGTGCTGTCGTCATAGCGCTGTATACATCCGCTACAGCTGTAATACGTGATAAAGGGTGTATTTCATCAAGGCTAAGTCCATGAGGGTATCCTTTGCCATCCATACGTTCATGATGTTGCAAAGCAACCATTGCACTGATCTTATCTCCTGTAGATTGCATAATGATATCATGACCATAAATCGTATGACGCTTCATTTCTTCGAATTCTTCTGTAGTTAGCCGACCGGGTTTATTTAGAATATGACTCGGTATTTTGGATTTACCTACATCGTGTAGATAACCGGCTTTGCCTGCTTGATATGCTTCTTGTTCTGTATATCCCATCCATGTCGCTAAATAATAAGATAACATCCCTACTTGAAGAGAATGAGTATAGGTATAATTATTATCATCGTTGAGAAAA
Organism: Paenibacillus sp. CFBP13512; assembly: GCF_005233705.1. Lineage (NCBI taxonomy): Bacteria > Bacillati > Bacillota > Bacilli > Caryophanales > Paenibacillaceae > Paenibacillus > Paenibacillus sp. CFBP13512. The sequence goes on from NZ_QGAD01000004.1 coordinate 305,393, forward strand.
AGTAAAACAGATACGACATCTTTTTGTTCTTGTAATTCTGTAAGTAAAGGTTCTAGCTTGGCATCTACTTGACTGCCATCGAATTCTCCGCGCGCCGCAGCATTCAAAAATAAATCTTCAAATCCTTCTAAAGCGCTATTAAATTGAACTTTAGCATCTTGAAGGGGATGGCTAGATAAAGATTGGCTAATATCGGCAGGTTCTGAGAAAACTTCTTCAATGTCGACATCATCCACACCATGCTGTAGCAGCTTGGCAATATCTTCCCGCTGAAGAGTATGGCCCTTTTGCATAATATGAATGCCGAATGTATTGAATGTATCTCTAAGAAGCGTATCTCCCGGCTTCAAATCGGTAACATGCACTCTCAATAGTGGGCACCCCGTTTATTAAACAAATTGTAAATGTATCATATCAGGAAAAAAAAGCAGGATCAATGGTTAAAATCAGTTCCTATAGCTCAAGATTTTGGCTGAGTAGGGTTCCAAGGACCTGTCTGAACCCCTTTCCACTCTGAACCATCTGCCCAGATCTCTTTTTTCCAAATTGGTACGGTTTCTTTGAGACGTTCTATAGCAAATCGACTGGCTTCATACGCATCATTGCGGTGAGCAGAAGAGACAGCAATAATCACGCTGGTCTCCGCTATGCCAACAGTTCCTATACGATGACTGATCGCACAACGTGTTCCTGTCCATGTGGATGCAATATGATCTCCAATCTTCTGTAACTGATGAAGTGCCATAGGTATATAAGCTTCATATTCTAAATGAACAGTTTGCATAGCACCTGTCATTTCACGAGTGGTTCCGATAAACGTGAGTGTTGCCCCGTGATTGGGATCAATCACTTTAGCGATCACTTCTTCAGCTTGTAAGGGCTCACTGGTAATGAGGTATAAACCGTCCGCTGTCTGTGAAGTGCTAGGTTCTATTCCTGAGCCACCGGATACAGGAGGAATCAAAGCAATTTCATCCACAGGCTTAATGATATTATCGGCTAAAGCATACTCTTGATTAACAGCTGCGAAGGCTCCTTGAATCATTATTTTTGCATCAGGATATTGCTCAGACAAAAGTTCTTTCATTTGGGCGACTGATATGTCCTGAGATTGCGGAACTTCTATAATAACTTGCGATTTGCCAACACGTTCAGCAAGACCTGCAAATAATCGGATAGTATATTGTTGCATAGTATTAAACGCCTCCATGTGCTTTTTGGATCTCTTTAATATATCATAAGTTCATATAGCTATTATAACCCTAATTCAAGGGATCGGATGCAGGAGGATATACAAATGATGGACATGAATGAAGTTGAAGATACATTAACACTATTACACACAAATGATATCCATAGTCATTTTGAAAATATGGGTGCGATTGCAGCGATAGTAGTCGATCGTAAGCAACAATGTGGTGAAGATCAACTATTGGTACTGGATATTGGAGATCATATGGATCGGATGTCTATCGAGACAGAAGGATCGTCAGGTGGAGCCAATATCGATATTATCAATATGACCGGTTATGATGCGATAACGATCGGTAATAACGAAGGTCTGACGTATACACCAGAATTATTGAATCAAGCGTATGCGGGTATTAGCTGCCCGATTATTTGTAGTAATGTAGAAGAGATAGAGAGTGGTGTTCCGCCTGTATGGATGGAGACACATCGGATTATTCACAAAGGAACATGGAAAATAGGTCTTATCGGAGCAACAGCGCAATATAGCGATTATTATGAACTCTTAGGTTGGAATGTTAGTGATCCTATATCCAGTCTAGCGCCATGGGTAGCCAAGCTACGGGGCGAGGTAGATTTATTGGTTGTATTGTCTCATTTGGGATTACCGACCGATCAGAAGCTTGCTGAGCAGTTACCTGAGATCGATGTGATTTTGGGAGGGCATAGTCACCATGTGCTAGATCGTCCGCTGTGGATCGGGACAACGGTACTTGGAGCCGCAGGCAAATTCGGTCAGTATATCGGAGAAATGGTCTGGAAAAAAGATACACAAGGCGCTCGTGCTCATCTACTGGATGGTGGATTGATTCCAATCACTGAAAATATGGAACGAGATGTCTCTATCGAAAATGCGATTGTTCTTCATCGACAACGTGCAGAAGAACGTATGAATCGTACAGTCGCCATGTTAGAAGCGCCTATCGAAATTAATTACGAAACAGAGTCTCCCTTTGGTAATTTGCTTGCACAGGCTGTACGTCAATTTACAGGGGCAGAGTTGTCGATCGTGAATGCAGGTCAACTACTGGCTGATCTGCCCGCAGGAGAAGTGACAGAAGGTCTGCTACATCGTCTGTGTCCCTCGCCTGTTAATCCATGTGTAACCTTGCTTCAAGGAAAAAATATCAAATTAGCGTTAGAGCAATCATTGTTGCCTGAATTTACACACAAAACGATTATGGGATTTGGTTTTCGAGGTAAAGTATTAGGTTGTCTCTGTGTAGATGGCATTGATATCTCGTATGATCTATCACGACCAGCTTATGATCGTATTACTCATATTCAGTTAGGGGATCAACTGCTCGAAGCTGAGAAAAAATACAGTGTAGGTTGTCTGGATATGTTTACATTTGGGATTGGATATATGTCGCTTAGTGAAAGTAACGAGGTCAAATATATATTGCCTGAATTTATCCGCGATCTATTACGGATGCAGTTACAGACACCAGGAGCAGCGTTAGCGTCTGCCGAAAAACGATGGTTTATGGTATGATAAATGAGATCTTGCGTCATATTTTGCATATTTAATGAGTCAAAGAACGTTATGCAATACATGATTTAAGGTTAATACATGAAATAAGGTGAAAGCAAATGACAGTAATACAAAGAAGTGAATGGCCACTCAAAGAGTTATCCCCAAGTTATGATCCGTGGGACCCATTGCTATCACTTCGCAAGTTTGGACGTAATACGTTAACCAGTGTCGAGATGACGGTGACGAATCTGTGCAATATGCGTTGTGAACATTGTGCGGTTGGAGATTCACTGGTCATGCGTGAACCTGATATGATTCCTTTACCTTTAATGCTCAAACGATTAGATGAAGTAGAACATCTTCAGACGATCAGTATTACAGGTGGTGAACCGACTTTCCGCAAAAAAACGGTGGATGAAGTCATCGTGCCTTTGCTTAAATATGCGCGTGAGCGTGGTATTCGTTCGCAGATCAATTCTAATTTAACATTGGATATTGGTCGGTATGAGAAATTATTGCCGTACTTAGATGTGATGCATATTTCATTTAACTATACATCGGTGGATGATTTTCATGAGGTGGGTTTTGCGAATAGCGGACATCCTGTTCCTCGTGAAGTCGCTGTCAAAATGTATGATAAAATGATTGAAAATTCTCAAATATTAAGCAAAGCCGGTATGTTTATTTCGGCAGAGACGATGATCAATTATCGTACTCATCACAAGTTGCCTGAGATTCATCGATTGATCAAAGAAATGGGTTGCCGTCGTCATGAAGTTCACCCGATGTATGCGGCTGACTTTGCAGCTAATCTACCTGTAGTTTCACTGGCTGAATTCCGCACAGCGATTCATGATCTGTTGGATCATCGGGATCAAGACATGTGGATGTTATTTGGAACATTGCCGTTTTTTGCTTGTAATTCAGAAGTGGAAGATCGTCAATTGATTCAGCGTCTGCGTCGTGAACCTAATGTTACCGTCCGTAATGATCCAGATGGACGTAATCGGGTCAATGTGAATATGTTTACAGGTGATGTATTTGTAACCGATTTTGCAGCGATTCCAGCGTTTGGGAATGTGTCTCATAGTCAGCTTGACGATGTATTTAGCGAATGGAGTAACAATCATCCGTTAAATCAGACTGTCAATTGCCATTGTGATATTGCATCTTGCTGTGGACCGAATCTATTAGTTGCAGATATGTATTACAAAGATACAGATTTTAAATCACGACAAGCTATTTTGTAATTCAATAAGCATTTTGCGTTATCCACTGAAGTAAAATAGAGACAACAACAGAATAACGCAGAATGCTGATTAACTATGGAAGAAATGGGGCGTTCTGGTTGGGCCATTCGGAGTTTGAGATAGGAACTTTAGTATTGAATTTGGCTTTGGTTTTACTGCTCGTATTTTTAAATGGCTTTTTTGTAGCTGCTGAATTTTCACTTGTGAAAGTACGTCATTCTCGCTTGACTCAATTAGAGAGTGAAGGCAACAAGCTTGCAGGATACGCGCTTAAGGTCAACAAGAAGCTGGATGCTTACTTATCAGCTACCCAATTTGGGATTACGCTGGCATCTCTTGGACTCGGTTGGATTGGTGAGCCTGCGATCTCGGAATTACTTGTCGAACCAATTATGTATAAGTTAGGATTCGGTGAATCTCCATTAGTTACGACGATTTCCGTTATTATTGGTTTTGCTGTAATTACATTTCTACATATCGTTATAGGGGAATTGGCTCCAAAATCATTAGCGATTCAGCGTACAGAAGGCGTGTCGTTATTGCTTTCAGCACCATTATTATTCTTTTACCGTGTATTTTTCCCGTTTATCTGGGTATTAAATGCAGCTGCTAACGCTGTATTGCGTACAGTAGGTATTGAACCTGCTAATGAAGCCGAAGCTGCTCATTCGGAAGAAGAAATTCGGATTTTGATGAATCAAAGTGCCAAAAGCGGTGTGATTGATGAAGGCGAAATGGAACTGATGAACAATATTTTTGAGTTCTCTGATTTACTTGCTCGTGAAGTCATGTTGCCACGTACCGATATGACTTGCTTGTATACGAATTTGTCCAAAGAAGAAAATTTGGCGATTATCAATGAAACCAAACATTCACGTTACCCTGTAGCCGTAGAAGATAAAGACCGAATTATCGGTTTTGTGCATATTACAGATGTATTATTATCTCCTGTGAACCAACCGTATGATTTAGTGGCGCTGGCACGACCTATTTTGAATGTGCCTGAATCAATGGAAATTAGTCATGTTTTACAGATGATGCAGAAAAATCATTCTCAATTGACATTGGTTGTCGATGAATATGGTGGAACCGCAGGGATTTTAACCGCAGAAGAGATTTTGGAAGAAATCGTAGGCGAATTGTATGATGAGTTTGAAGATGAACGACCTGATTTGGAACGAGATGGGGATACCATTTCAGTCGATGGACGGATGTTGATCGAAGATGTCAATGAGTTAAGTGGTGTTGAGATCGATGATGATGAAGTCGATTCAATCGGTGGTTGGATGTTTAAAGAGCTTGAAGGTGTACCGGAAACAGGCGGTAAAGTAGAACTGGATGGCGTCACATTTGAAGTGGCTGAAGCAGAACGTCTGCGCATTATGCGTGTACGTATTTATCCTGTTCCTGAGATTGAAGATGATGATAACGATCACGACAATGATTCCGATTAAATAATAGTTGTGCTATACCATAAGTTAGACCTGATTTGAGGGCAGTGTTATGCTGCCCATCATACATAGAGATAGGAGCTACACTGATGAATGAACAGCCGAAGTTACACAAGCCTCAAGCGATGATGTTTGATATGGACGGTACTCTTTTTCAGACAGAAACGGTTCTTTTACCTGCCTATCACAAAACATTTGAAATTCTAAAGCAAGAAGGTCTATATTACGGAGAAACGCCACCGGAAGAAATTATTTTGAGCTGTCTGGGCATGTTGTTAGAACATATCTGGGAACGTGTTATTCCAGGTGCTGGAGCGCCTACAGTGGCACGAGCGAATGAACTATTGTTACAATTGCAACTAGACGAAATGGAAGCTGGCATCTCTGCAATGTATCCACAAGTGACTGAAACGCTACAGTATTTGCATGATCAAGGTGTACGTTTGTTTGTAGCGAGTAACGGTCTAGAAGGCTATGTTAAAGGCGCAGCCGATGTTCATCAATTAACGCCTTTATTTGAAGGAGTATACAGTGCTGGAGAGTACAATACGGCTTCCAAAGTCGATTTGGTAAAATTATTAATGACTACCCATCATGTGACCGAAGCGTGGATGGTCGGAGATCGTTCTTCCGATGTTGAAGCAGGCAAAAAGAATGGACAGGTTGTGATTGGCTGTAATTATGCAGACTTTGGAGATACTGCTGAACTGGAAGGTTCGGATGTGATTATTACTTCATTTGACCAATTAATTACGCTTTATGATCAAGCAGAATAACCTGTGAAAATAAGGGGTTTACCTCTATATGAGTGTCCGTTATTTTACTTCTGTAACCAAATCAGTTAATCTGTAAAAGTTCAAATCGCAAATGATTGGGTACAATATAAAAATGATATTAAAGAAAGCAGGGATACAATAATGAATATTTATGACAAAGCTAATGAACTATCGAAATCGATCCGTGAAAGTAAAGAAGTAGAAGATATTACAGCTGCTATGAAACTGATCGAAAGTGATCCAGAAAGCAAACGTATGTTAGATGATTTCCGTACGCGTCAAATGGAAGTTCAACAACGTATGATGTCTGGAGATATGCCGAACCCGGAAGAAATGGAACAAATGGAAAAAGTATTTGAAGTGTTGAACTTGAACTTGAATATTCGTCGTTTGTTCGATGCAGAGCAACGTCTAAGTGTAATTATTGAAGATATTAACAAAATTATTACAGAAAGCTTGAGCGATCTATACGGCGGCGACAACGTATAATTCGTAACCATCTGTTTCAGTAAATAGCTATAATGAAATTATAACAGGTGAATAACTATCCTAAATTTAAAGTATATATTTTTTTGAATACATATGTATTTTTAAAAAGATATATCAAAATAGTGCCATCACAAGCGCCTCTAGCCAGATATCTATGGTTGGAGGCGCTTGTTTTTGTGCTATAATCAATTCAGAGTGATACAGATCAAGAACGGTGGTGTTACAGTTGGAAGAACAGGATGAGACGATTACAAAGCATGAGCAGTTATTGCAACATATTGAAAAGCTACAAGTAGGCAGTAAAATTTCTGTTCGTAAACTAGCCAAACATATGGGAGTGAGCGAAGGAACTGCTTATCGTGCTGTGAAAGAAGCCGAAAATATGGGAATCGTAGTGACCCGTGAACGTATAGGTACGATACGTGTAGAAAAGAAACCACGCGGAATCTCAGAGCAACTTACATTTGCTGATGTCGCTGAGATTGTCGGCGGTCAAGTGTTTGGCGGAAGCGGTGGACTGAATAAAACGCTTGTGAAATATGCGATCGGTGCGATGAAAGTCGAAGCGATGATGCGTTATGTTGAAGCAGGAAGCTTATTGATTGTCGGTAACCGTGAAGATGCTCATTCGCTTGCACTGGAACATGGAGCAGCTGTTTTGATTACCGGAGGATTCGGCACGAGTACAGAAGTGAAAGCTTTAGCAGATCAATGTGATTTGCCTATTATTTTATCCCGTCATGATACGTTTACAGTGGCTTCAATGATCAACCGTGCTATTTTTGACCGAATGATCAAAAAGAAAATTATGCTGGTTGAAGATATTATTGCAGGTAAGCCGAAGCCAGAAGTGCTTAAAGCTTCAAGTACAGCTCAAGATTTTCGTGAAATGACTGAGAAAACAGGCTATGCACGTTTAGCGGTCGTGGATGAATGGAATCGAGTGATTGGGATTGTAGGACGAAAAGAAATCGAAGAACTACCCGCAGAACAGCCAATCGAAAAAGTATTAATTCGTCGCCCGATTACAGCGACGTTACAGACTTCGCTTGCTTCAGCCGCACAGACGATGATGTGGGAAGGTGTCGACTTTTTACCAATCGTCGATCGTAATCGCAAATTGATCAGCACGGTGACCCGTCATGAAGTACTGCAAGCGATGAGAGATGCCCAGCAACAACCGAATACAGGTACAGGTGAAACATTCGATCATTTGATCTGGAATGGATTTGCAGAAGAAAAAGATGAAGATGGTGGTATCGTATTTCATGGCTTTATTACTCCACAGATGGCTACCGATTTGGGAACTATTTCCGAGGGAATCTTAACAACAGTCATGATCCAAGCAGCAACACGTACCGCCAAATTACTAAGCGGATTCGATTACGTGTTAGACAATATGAGCACGTATTTTCTACGTCCGATACAGATTGAAGATGCCGTAGTCATTCGTCCAATTGTACTCGAATCCAGCCGCCGCACATGTAAGTTAGAAATCCAAATGTCCTACGATGAACTACCCGTAGCCAAATGTATCCTAACCTTACAATCCATTGACCACTAGCACTTGGCACCATAAGTGCGCCTAGTCTAATAAAAAAGTGATTTTTGCAAAGCAAAATATCTTACGATCAGCACTTGGCACCATAAGTGCGACCCATTTCAGTAAAAAGTGATTTTTGCGAAGCAAAATATCTTACGATCAGCACTTGGCACCATAAGTGCGCCTAGTCCAATAAAAAGAAGCACTACAGGATCAACTCACCTGTAGCGCTTCTTTTTTTACAAAATTCCTATTTCATGTATCCATGCTAGTCTCACTACAGCAACCCATTATCAGACCTGGAATTTCTCGACCATTCTTTTTAACTCTTGAGCGACATCAGATAATACTTCAGAAGAAGCAGCGATTTCTTCCATCGTAGCTAATTGTTGTTCGGTTGCAGCAGATACCGATTCAATCTCACCTACTGAGGTATTCGTAATGTCTGACATTTGATGAACCGAACGGATCACTTGCTCTGTTCCTTTTGAAAGTGTAGAAGAAGCATCTGATACACTTTGGATATTGAAAGTCACTTCTTGTACATACTGACGAATCAGGCCAAATGATTGTTCTGCCGTGTGCACAGCCGAAATACTTTGAAGTACTTCTTGAGAGCCTGCTTCTGTACGATCAACAACTGTGTGGATCTCAGACTGAATACTATCGATTAGAGCACTAATCTGACTGGCAGAAGAAGAAGCTTCATCAGCTAAGTTACGAATTTCTTTAGCCACTACACTAAATCCTTTACCATGTTCTCCTGCACGAGCAGCTTCGATTCCGGCATTCAGTGATAATAGATTCGTTTGCTTAGCGATCTGCGCAATCACATTGACAATCTGTCCTATCGTTTCTGAATGATTGTTAAGACTATGAACCGAACCGGAAAGCTCTCCGAAAATAAATTTCAATTTATTGATTTCCGTATCAGCCGCTTTGAGAGCGGTATCGCCTTCATTAACTTTGTCTGAAGCCATAACTGCTTTGGAAGCCACTTCTTGAGCACTACTTGCGATTCCTTGAATACCATCTGCCATTTGATTCACGGTGGTTGACGTATGCCCTACATATTCCATTTGACGATCTGAGCCTTCAGCCATTTCTTGAATCGATAAAGCGATATGTTGAGAAGCGTTAGACGTTTCACCAGCGCTCGCTGTTAATTGTTCGGATGAAGAAGCAAGATGAAGGGATGTATCTTTTAAATGAGACACCATTTCTCGTAGACTGTTCGTCATCGTCGCTAGAGCATTAGATAATGCACCAATCTCATTCTTGGATTTGATATCCCATGTGGACGTAAGATCGCCATTTGCGACAGCTTCTGTAACTTTAACCAATTGCATAATCGGTTTGGTTAGACGAGTAGAGAAAATGTAACCCGCTATAATAGCAAGGATCAGAGAGATCACTAATATAATGATACTGTTCCGTAATAGAATAGTAGAATCCGCCATAATTAAGTTATATGGCTTTTCACTAAAAATACTCCATCCGGTTAACGGATCTTTGGCATAAGAAACCAATACTCGATCTGATTTTTCACCATACGATAGTGTGCCTGCAATCCCTTGTGAAGCACTTTGGAAAGAAGGAGTATCCTTGATATCTTTATCCAGTGAATTCGTATCAGGATGAGCAAGAATCGTTCCCGTACGATCTGCAATATAAGCTGTCTGACCGTTTGTAGAAAATTCTTTGGCATATGCACTCATATTATCTAAAGGTAAAGTCACTTGAAGCATACCACTTAGTGTGTTAGTCGTATCGAATACAGGGTAAGCAACAGTAACGATCTTTTTACCAGTCGTTTTGCTGACCAAAATATCCGAAATCACTTGTTTTTGAGTCGCCATCAATTGTTTGAAATAATCACGATCACTTGTATTGCTCAAATCGCCATCTGAACTTTTAGCAATTTGTTGTCCGTCGGTAGCGGTAAAGATAATCGCTTGAATTTCAGGATGTAATTTGCCGACAGATGATAATAAATTTTTAACTTGTGGTAATTGTGCGGGTATATATTCTTTGATCTCTGGATTCTCAGATAATTGTTGCAACATCTCAATTTCCGAATTAATTAAAGCTGTTGTTTTTTGAAGAACCAAATTCACATTCTGTTCATTCATGCTGTACGCATCTTTTTCAATTTTGTTGCTTGTACTAATCATACTGAACGTTCCGTACACCAGTAATGGAATAAGTGCGATTAACGACATAATCATAATCAATTGCTTTTTCATTGTTATTTCCCCCGATAGATAAAATCAATCAAATTTGATATTGATGATTTTATCGGTAAATATTTCAATAAGTTTAGAATTTTTGTCAGCATATGTCGAAATAAGCGTAATAACCCATCCTATCTAACAACAGATGCATCATTTATTGACGGATATGATAAAATAAGAAGTAATGGATTGTGATTCAAAACCGATCTGAAAATCAATGATTTTAGCGAAAGTAGGGAAGCGTATGACCCCATTTGTTCACCTGCATGTGCATAGCGAATACAGTCTACTGGACGGGGCTGCGCGCATAAGGGATCTTGTGAGCCAAGCCGCAGAATCAGGCATGACAGCAATGGCTCTTACCGATCATGGAGTAATGTATGGAGCGATTCCATTTTATAAAGCGTGTAAGCAACATGGTATTAAGCCGATTATTGGTTGTGAAGTGTATTACACTGCTGGATCACGTAAAGAAAAAGCAGCACGTAAAGATCAACCGATTCATCATTTATTGTTACTAGCCAAAAATGAGATCGGTTATCGTAATCTAATGAAATTAAGTTCGATTGGACATTTAGAAGGATTCCATTACAAACCTCGTGTGGATGCTGAAGTATTGCAACAGTATCATGAAGGTATTATTTGCCTGAGTGCTTGTCTTGGAGGAGAGATTCCACAACATTTATTACATGAACAACCGGAAGAAGCCAAAAAAGCCGCTCTTCGTTATCAAGCGATTTTTGGTGAAGATTTCTATATAGAATTGCAAGATCATCATATTCCTGAACAGAAAAAAGTAATGCCGTTATTAATCAATCTGGCTAAAGAGCTTAATATTCCATTAGTCGCTACCAATGACGTTCATTATTTAACAGAAGAAGATGCCAAAACGCAAGATGTTCTCATCTGTATTGGTACCGGTAAAACAATGGATGATGAAGGTCGTTTTCGGATTCCAACGAATCAATTGTATCTAAAAGACAGTGAGCAAATGGAATCGTTATTCCGTCATGTGCCTGAAGCGATTACGAATACAAACGTTATTGCAGATCGTTGTGACTTGGAACTGACTTTTGGCGAATCACTGTTACCGTCGTATTATCCGATTCCAGATGAATTATCACCTGAACGTTATTTGGAACAATTGTGTCGTACAGGATTAGAGCAACGTTATCAAGATACGATGTACTGGACAGATCCTCAAGAACGTCAACACATCGAAGAACGCTTAAATTATGAATTAAAGGTAATTGGTAGTATGGGATTTGCCGATTATTTCCTGATTGTATGGGACTTTATGAAATATGCACATGCTCAAGGCATTGTAACAGGCCCCGGGCGGGGTTCCTCAGCAGGAAGTCTGGTTGCTTATGTACTGGAAATTACCAATGTCGATCCGATCAAATACAAATTGTTATTTGAGCGTTTTCTTAATCCTGAGCGGATCACTATGCCTGATATTGATATCGATTTTAGTGATCTACGCCGTGATGAAGTGATCGAATATGTCGTTTCCAAATATGGAAGAGACCATGTGGCACAGATTATTACATTTGGTACATTAGCTGCGCGTGCAGCCGTACGTGATGTAGGACGAGCACTCAATGTTCCTTACGCAGATACAGACAAAGCCGCCAAGTTAATTCCTGCTCAAGTTGGCATGACAATCAGCAAAGCGTTAGATCAAGTTCCCGAATTACGTGATCGTTATGAAAAGTCTGCACCTGTTCGTGAAATGATCGATACAGCGCTTAAGGTTGAAGGTATGCCACGTCATGCTTCTACGCATGCCGCAGGGGTAGTGATTTCAAGTGGAGTATTAACTGATATTGTGCCAATCCAAGAAGGTAGTGAGATTGCCGTATTGACTCAATATCCGATGGAAAGTCTAGAATCGATTGGTATGCTTAAAATGGACTTTCTGGGTCTACGTACATTATCTATTATGGAACGCTGTATGACATGGATAGCAGAACAAGAAGGACATCCTGTTGATTTCTCTAAGATTTCAGACCATGATCCACAGACCTATGAAATGCTAAGCCAAGGCGATGCAATGGGCGTGTTCCAGATGGAATCTCCGGGTGTACGGCGTGTGCTGCGTGATCTTAAGCCTACAGCCTTTGAAGATATTGTATCGGTGGTGGCTTTGTATCGTCCGGGTCCAATGGACTTTATTCCCAAATATATTGAATCCAAGCATGGTCGTACCGTTCCAGAATATCCACATCCCGATTTGGAACCGATCCTGAGCGATACGTATGGCATTATCGTGTATCAAGAGCAGATTATGCAGATTGCTTCACAGATGGCTGGATTTACACTGGCAGAAGCCGATTTGCTACGCCGAGCGGTTTCGAAGAAAAAGCGCGAAATTTTGGATGAGGAACGGGTGCATTTTGTTAAAGGAAGTATAGAACAGTCTTACACTGAACAAGAAGCTAATGTGGTCTACGATATGATTGTACGATTTGCAGATTACGGATTCCCGAGAGCTCATGCAGCGGCTTATGGTGTACTTGCTTTTCAGACGGCGTATCTCAAAGCGCATTATCCGGTACAATTTATCGCTTCGATGTTAACTGCTGTAATGGGAACACATCGTAAAGTAGCTGAATATGTATTGGAATGTCGTCGTATCGGTATAGAAGTATTACCACCTGATGTGAATACCAGTGGAGTGACATTTACTCCGGTAACAGCAGCGATGCAACAAGAGTTAGAGCAACAATTATTATCTAAAGAATCGGCAACTGATGATGAGAATGCGGAGGCTCAAGATACAGCTTCATCGTCAGAATCACCGAATTCATCACAAACTTCTTCATCTACAGGTAATATTCGCTTCGGTCTAGGCGCAGTCAAAAATGTCGGTACACAAGCGATTAATAGCATTATTAAAGAACGTCAAGATCGTCCGTATGATAGCCTGATCGACTTTTGCCGTCGTGTCGATCCCAAAGCGTGTAATAAGCGTGTAATTGAATCTTTGATCCAAGCAGGTGCATTTGATAGTCTACCCGGACACCGTGCACAATTATTAACGATGCTTGATGATACGATCAAAGAAGCTGCCAAATGGCGCAAAGAACGGGAAGAATTACAGATAGAAATGTTTGCCGATCTGGGATTTGTAGAGACCCATAACTGGGAAGTATCTTATCCAGATGTTGCGCCTTATACAACCGGAGAACAACTTGAATTTGAACGTGAATTGTTAGGATTGTATTTATCAGGACATCCGTTAGATGATTATGAGCAAGTGATCGAAGATAGTGGATTGTCCCGTCTGATGAATCTACATGAAGGCGAAGATGAAAGTATTGTCGCTGTAGCAGGTATGGTCGTATCGCTTAAACTGATCACAACCAAGCAAGGAAAATCGATGGCTTTTATGGAGCTTGAAGATCAGATTGAACGGTGCGAAGTTGTTCTTTTCCCTGAAGTGTGGCGTAAAAGTAGTACGTTAGTAGATAAAGGATTACTGCTCAGTGTACGTGGTAAATTGCAAAAAGAAGATGAAGGATTCAAATTGTTAGCTGAAGAAGTAGTGACGTTGAGTGAAGAGTCTGCACGCGAATTAGCGACCAGAGCTCGTCAACGGATGCATATCGCCAAAAATAAAGCTACTGCACAGACCAAACAGACCAACAAATCGTCATCCACTTCAACCGCTAAGCCTTATACCAAAAGTACAACGTCTGCGAAAAGTGTAGCGCCGACTGAGCAAGAGACGGTTCCTTCTTCATCTGCTTCAGGTGTAGCCAGTGTAGTAAATGATGCACCTCATACCGACAGTCATCCTGAACCGGTATTGAAGCAACGTGTATTTATCAAAATTACCAAAGAAGCTCAACAAGCAGATAAATTAGCAGTACTCAAAAAGCTATTAGCGAGTCATCCGGGGCCTGTAGGTACGTTGTTATTTTATGAAGAAACGCAAAAATTATTTGATCTTAGTGAAACGTATAGCATCAAACCTTCACCTGAGCTATTTCAGGAAATGGAGCAGATGTTAGGCGAAGGCACAGTTAAAGTAAAATAAGTCTATTATGCTAGAGCACATTGATTGTCAACCCGTCAATGTGCCAATTTATCTTCACTTATCTTTGTTGCGATAAAAAAGTGTGGTATGTTATCATTATCCCATTATGTGGGCTTAAAGTGCTGTAACCGCTTCGTTATTCTTTTAAGTCCAATTAGGCTCGGTATAAATGAACAATATATGATATGAATTCCATCGCTGAGGAATACGTACATGGCTGGAGAGGTGTAGTTGTGTTTAGAGATTTATTTCAAAAGAAAAAGAAATATGCGACCATTCCATCCCAACGTTGGGGGAATGAAACAGAGTCTGGTGAAGAGCCACAAGAGCGTCCCAAACGTGAGATTCCAGAAGGCTTAATGAACAAGTGTAGCAAATGTGGCACGATTCATTACAGCAAAGAACTGGAGAAAAACCTGAAAGTATGTCCTAACTGTGGTTACCATATGCGTCTGAATGCGATTGACCGCATTATGATGACAGTAGATGATGGACAATTTACCGAAATGGATGCTCGTATGGAATCCAAAGATCCTTTGAAATTCCCCGGGTATGCAAGTAAGCTTGAGCAACAGAAAATGAACTCCGGACTACGTGATGCCGTTATTACAGGTGAAGGTCTGATCGATGGTCAACCGGCAGTACTTGCGGTAATGAGCTTTGACTTCTTTAGCGGAAGTATGGGTTCGGTTGTAGGTGAAAAGATTACTCGTGCGATTGAGCATGCAGATGCTCGTCAGATCCCGATGATTATTTTCTCTACTTCAGGCGGAGCACGTATGCAAGAAAGTATTTTGAGTCTGATGCAAATGGCTAAAACAAGCGCAGCTTTGGCTCGTTTTCAAGAAAATGGAGGACTGTATGTCTCTGTAATTACCGATCCTACGATGGGCGGAGTATCTGCAAGTTTTGCCATGCTTGGAGATGTTAATATTGCTGAACCGGGAGCATTATTCGGGTTTGCTGGACGTATTGTTATTGAACAGACGATTCGTCAGAAATTGCCAGAGAATTTTCAGACCGCAGAATTTAATATGGAACATGGTCAACTCGATATGGTGATTCATCGTAAAGAGATGAAGTCTACATTATCGCAATTGTTGGATTTTCACAGTGGAAAAGGGGGATTTTAAGTGGCAGGAGAGATGCCTTTTGAAATGCCTCTCGTTGAAATGCGTAAAAAGATTGACGAGCTGAAGCAATTCGGACAGGAAAAAGGAATAGATTTCAACGATGAGATTACACGTTTGGAAGAACGATATCGTCAGATGGAAAGTGAAATATACAGTCAGATTTCACCTGCGCAGAAAATGCATCTGGCAAGACATCAACAACGTCCTACTTCGCTGGATCTGATTTCGATCGTATTTAGTGATTTTATGGAGTTACATGGTGATCGTATGTATGGTGATGATCTAGCGATTGTGGGCGGTATCGCCAAATTGGATGGACATCCCGTAACGATTATTGGTCATCAACGTGGTAAAGATACCAAAGATAATATTGCTCGCTTTTTTGGCAGTCCGCATCCTGAAGGATTCCGTAAATCGATGCGTCTGATGAAGCAAGCTGAGAAATTTGGACGTCCGATTATTACATTTATTGATACCAAGGGTGCTTATCCGGGTAATACAGCAGAGGAGCGCGGACAGTCTGAAGCGATCGCTCGTAACCTATGGGAAATGGCGAAGCTACGTGTTCCTGTCGTCTGTGTCGTGATCGGAGAAGGCGGTAGTGGCGGTGCGCTGGCACTTGGTGTAGGTAACCGTGTACTTATGTTAGAAAATGCGATCTATTCAGCGATTTCTCCAAATGGTGCAGCATCCATCCTCTGGAAAGATGCGTCCAAAGCCGATCAAGCCGCAGAAGCGATGAAGATTACAGCGGAAGATTTGCTTCGTATGGAAGTTGTAGAAGACATCGTGCCTGAACCTAAAGGTGGAGCACACAAAGATTACGAAGCAACAGGTGAAGCGATCAAAAAGCATCTGCTTGTTCATTTACGAGAATTATCTCGAATGAATGCAGCTGAATTGATTGAAGATCGTTATCAGAAATTCCGTAAAATTGGTGAATTTACAGAGCAAGCGATGAGCACATTGCCAGCGAGTAGATCCGAAGTGAATATAGAAGATCAACCTCAAGAAGAATTGCAATCCGATGTGGAACCTATTCTTGGGAATGAAGAAGAAATGAAAGCTAAATCTTCACGTTCCAAGCGTCATTCCTAATTGAGCCTTTCCACAATTTCTGAGGAATTTTGACAATCTTCTATACAAAGTAGACAAACTGTAGTAAATTTAATTGTTGGGACTTGTTGAATGGCTTCGGCAAGTCATGTTGGGAAAACAAAATAAAGAGAGACCTTTAAAAACGGAGGAAAATCAATTATGCGTAAAACTAAAATTGTATGTACGATCGGACCGGCAAGTGAGTCTTTAGAAAACACGAAGAAATTAATTATGGCAGGTATGAACGTCGCTCGCCTTAACTTTTCTCATGGTGATTTTGAAGAGCATGGTAACCGTGTTAAAAACATTAAACAAGCAAGCAAAGAATTAGGTAAAACAGTAGCCATCCTGCTGGATACCAAAGGTCCTGAAATCCGTACCGGTAAATTTAAAGAAGAACCAGTAGAATTAGTTCAAGATGAATATGTAACTTTGACTACAGAAGATATTTTGGGTGACCAACATCGTATGCACGTGACTTACAAAGATCTTCCAAGTGACGTTGAAGTCGGTTCAACAATTTTGATCGATGACGGTTTGATCGGTTTGACTGTTGTTGAAGTTCAAGGTACTGAAATTAAATGCCGTATCGTTAACGGTGGACAAATCAAAAGTCGTAGAGGCGTTAACGTACCAGGAGTAAATATTTCACTTCCAGGTATTACAGAAAAAGATGCTAACGATATTATCTTCGGTATCGAGCAGGGTGTAGACTTTATCGCGGCTTCTTTTGTACGTAAAGCAAGCGATGTTCTTGAAATCCGTCAATTGTTAGAGAGCAAAGGTGGTAGCCATATCCACATCATCTCTAAAATTGAAAACCAACAAGGTGTAGATAACTTGGATGAAATCCTTGCTGTATCTGACGGTTTGATGGTTGCTCGTGGTGACTTGGGCGTAGAAATCCCTGCGGAAGAAGTACCATTGGTACAAAAACGCATGATCGAAAAATGTAATCGTGTAGGGAAACCAGTTATTACAGCTACACAAATGTTGGATTCAATGCAACGTAACCCGCGTCCTACTCGCGCTGAAGCAAGTGACGTAGCGAACGCTATTTTCGACGGTACAGATGCAATCATGCTTTCTGGTGAAACAGCTGCTGGTAAATACCCAGTTGAATCTGTATTGACAATGTCTCGTATTGCTGAAAAAGCAGAATCTGCTTTGAACTATCACGAGTTGTTCCTTAAACAAACACATGCACAACAAACAACAGTAACAGAAGCGATCAGTCAATCTGTAACAAACTCTGCAATGGACTTGAACGCAGCAGCGATCATTTCTTCTACAGAGTCTGGTCATACAGCACGTACTGTTTCTAAATACCGTCCGCAATCTCCAATTATTGCTGTAACCACATTGGAGCAAACAATGCGTCGTCTTTCTCTAGCATGGGGTGTGTTGCCTGTTAAAGGTACACAAGCTCATTCTACAGATGAGTTGTTTGAAATTGCTTTGCAAGGTGGACATGATTCAGGTCTACTTAAAGAAGGCGATTTGGTTGTGATTACTGCGGGTATTCCTTTGGGTCAATCCGGTTCTACGAACTTGATCAAAGTGGCTCAAATGCCTGCTAAATCGTAATAGAATATCAATCAATAGTGCAAGATAGCATCATATCAGAGAAAGCAGTGGATCATTCCATTGCTTTTTTTGATGATTTTTATAGACCTATTTAAATTTTGAAATGAAAGCAGAGGTACCACATGATGGCAAAAGAACGATTAAACTTACCTAGCGATTGGCACGGAATAGCTTTTCGTGTACGTTATCAAGAAAATGATCCAATGGGCGTAGTGTATCATACAAATTATTTGAATTGGTTTGAATTAGGACGTACCGAAATGATTCGGGATCTAGGATTCCGTTATAGGGATATGGAAGCCGCAGGATTATTATTACCATTAATCGATGCGTCATTGTCATATGGACATCCAGCAAGATATGATGATCGTGTAGCAATCTATACCCGTATAACAGAGTTTTCCAAGCTTCGTATAGATTATGAGTACAAAATCCACTTATTAGATGAACATGATACAGCCGTAGGGGATTCTTCATCTGCTGGAGAACGTCCTATTTTTAAAAGGGATGAAGAGTTACCGGGAACGCCTTTGACAAGCGGTTCTACCAGACATGTGTGGGTTAATAAAGACTTCAAGCCTGTACGACTTGATAAACAAGTGCCTGCGTTGTATTATGCACTTGTAGAATCTTTACAGATGTAGTCTGGTTGGATAGAGAAAGGAGAGGTACTTTTGGGTAAGGGCATCGGCAAATGGATTATTGCATTGATTATTATAGTACCACTCCTAGAATGGTATGTTTTTTTACAGATGATTGAATGGATCGGTGGCTGGAACACCCTTATTCTTTTACTCACCACATCGCTGGTTGGTATATTGATGATGAGATTTGAAGGACGTAAAGTGATTGAAGATACCAAGCAACAGATGGACGCTGGCGAACCACCAGGACGAAGAATGTTAGACGGTCTATGTGTGTTTGTAGGCGGAGTGATGTTAGTATTACCGGGCTTTATTTTGGATATTATCGGATTTACGCTTGTATTCCCATTAACACGTCCAATTTATCGTAATCTGTTATTACGCTGGATAGAGAAGCGGATGAAAAAAGGCAGTATTACGATTCACCGTGGTGGTCAATAAGCTTACCTACTTTAGTCATGTTTTAGATGAATAGGCGCTTTATCAAAGGGTCACAATCGATCATAACAAACAGGCAGTCCTTTAGATGATTACTTCTAAAAGGACTGCCTGTTTTAGTCTGTTTTTATAAGATGGTAATGATTATTTCTGATAGGATAGTGTAAAAATATAAGGTTGAGAAATGGATTCTACATCCTTATGCAATGACTTATCTTGCTTTGCCATTCACAATATAGTTGCGCAGATCACGGAACACATTAGCACGATTGAGAGCAGAAACAATAACAAGCGTTACAGGTCCAATCAATAGTCCTAGAGCTCCAAATAGCTTGAGTCCTACAAACATACTGATTAAGGTGGCTAAAGGATCAAGACCTACACTACTGGCTAGCACTTTAGGCTCCATAATCTGCCGTACAACCAACACAATGACATAAAGTACACTTAGACCAATCCCTAGACTGAGATCGCCGCTCATGAAGTTGTAGATCGCCCACGGTATCATCACAATCCCTACGCCAAGATAAGGCAGTAGATCGACAGCACCGATCAGTAGACCAATCAACAAAGCCGATTCGACTCGTAAAATAAACAGTCCGATAATAACAATAATACCTGTGATCGAAATTAAAATAAATTGTGCACGTACATAACCCAACAATGCTTTTTGCAAATCACGCCAAATCGTCACCATCGTCAATCGGATATTAGAAGGAAACCAACCTGAGACGATACGGGTATGCTTTTCCCAGCTATTACTGATAAAAAAAGCAGATAATACAATAACCACAATAATCCATGCAAAGTTAGGCAGTGCTGTTAAAAAACCTAATAGATAGTTAAGAATACCTGTCACAATACTACTTACCGTACTTGAAAGACTTTGCGTAGTTTGATCAAGGTTGTTATTGATCGTATCCCCATAAGGAGTGTCTTTCAAAAATCCATTGATTTGATTCGTAATATTTTGTAGACTGTCATTTTTGGTCCACCCGACAAACATATCACGCCAACTATCCATATGATCGTTGAACGTCTGCATCAGTGTGATCGTTTGTTGAACAAGCCTTGTCACTAGAAAAGACAAAAGGGCTAACAATCCACCAAAATAAACAAGCAATGAAATCGAAACAGCTAACCAACGTGGAAAGCGAGCACGATTCTGCAATAACCGCACTAACGGATTCATTGCATAAGCAAATAACCAGGCAAGCAATAATGGATAAAGAAGCGGAAAAAGATAACGTACAGCAATAGCCGTAATCACAATAGCGACCAGTACCCATATTCCACGTAAAATCCGATTACGGATCATAATATTCAATGAATGGCTCTCCTTCTACTCAATATAGTCATAAATATGTAATCAGCATCATATATGATGTTAAACGGCAGACAAGACTTTTGAAACGAAAGGGCTTATAATTGATAATGTAAAGGGTTACAAAAAAATTCTTATGAAGCTGATAAAACAATTTGATGTCACAAACACTTCTCCTTTTGTTCACAACTCCGTCAAAATAAAGTATGATGAGAGAAGGTCCTTGGAAGGTTAGTGGTAGGTGTTTGGATCATTAGAACTCTTTTCAACAATTGTGAAGGACCTTACTAGCCAGTTTTTAAATTTTTCCATATTTAAAAATGTAAATGTTTTCATTCCCGTAAATGGGCAAAATCACAATCATTCCGTTCTGCAAAGGAGAGAGTAATATGACAGCTACTAAAGGATTGGAAGGCGTTGTTGCAGCAAGTTCATCTATTAGTTCTATCGTTGACGGCGTACTTACATACCGTGGAATCGATATTGATGACTTAGCTATTAACGCAAGTTTTGAGGAAGTGGCTTATTTGTTATGGTTTGGCAAACTTCCAAATCAAGCAGAGCTAGATCAATTGCAAAAAGATCTAGATGAATATGCTACCTTACCAGAACCATTGATTGCGCAAATGAAACTTTATCCTAAAGATATGAATCAGATGGCAGCTCTTCGTAGTGCGATCTCTGCTCTTGCTCTATATGATGATCTAGCTGAAGATATGAGCCAAGAAGCTAATCATAAAAAAGTAGTCAAATTGCAAGCACAATTGCCTGCGATTGTAGCTGCTCTTGGACGTATTGCAAGTGGTAAAGAGCCGGTCGCTCCTAAAAAAGGCGTATCGATTGCTCATAACTTCTTGTATATGTTAAATGGCGAAGATCCTGAAGATACAGCAGTTAAAGCATTAGATCAAGCACTTGTTCTGCATGCGGATCATGAGTTAAATGCTTCTACATTTGCTGCTCGCGTTACTGTAGCGACTTTGTCTGATATTCATTCTGGTATTACTTCAGCAATTGGCGCGCTTAAAGGCCCACTACATGGTGGAGCAAATGAAGCGGTTATGAAAATGCTTGAAGAGATCGGTTCGATGGACCGTCTAGAAGGTTATATCCAAGAACAACTAGACAACAAAGTAAAAATCATGGGCTTTGGTCACCGTGTATACAAAAATGGTGATCCACGTGCCAAGCATTTACAAAAAATGTCCAAAGAGCTAGGTGAAATGAACAACGATCTAAGTCTATACGAAATGTGTATTCGGATCGAAGAAATTGTAACGGGTAGCAAAGGACTCAAACCGAATGTTGATTTCTATTCAGCTTCTGTTTATACCATGTTAGGTATTCCGCGCAATTTGTTTACACCTATTTTTGCAATCAGCCGTGTATCTGGATGGTCTGCACATATTTTGGAGCAATATGAAAACAACCGTATTATCCGTCCTCGTGCAGAATATGTAGGACCTGTTGATCAAAAATATATTCCGATCGAACAGCGCTAAAATCAGTATTTCATTTTATATGCAAGTAGATATTTCTCATATGACCCAACGTCTGGTAAAATAAAGACAGAACTGTGCATGTCTGTGAAGGTAAGCATATACAAATGATTTGTACCATGCATATACCTGAAGAGGAGCCGGCGAGTAATTTATACCCAAGTGTATAGGGTATTCAAAGGTTTCCTTTTGATGTGTGTAAACGCCTTCTCTTACGATGCCACAGCCATATCCCTTAAGGAGGAACATAATTATGCCGAAGTTTGAAAAATACGAATTACCTACTACTGGTGAGAAAATCACAATCAATGATGGAGTTCTTAATGTACCTAACAACCCGATCGTCCCTTTTATTGAAGGTGATGGTACAGGACGCGATATCTGGAAAGCATCTGTACGTGTATTGGATGCAGCGGTAGAAAAAGCTTACGGTGGTTCCAAAAAAATCGCATGGTACGAAGTATTTGCCGGTGAAAAAGCGTTCAATACATACGACGAGTGGTTGCCAGCTGATACGCTGACTGCAATTCGCGAATATATTGTAGCGATCAAAGGACCTTTGACTACACCTATCGGTGGTGGTATTCGTTCATTGAACGTAGCTCTTCGTCAAGAATTGGATCTGTATGTATGTCTTCGTCCTGTTCGTTACTTTGACGGCGTACCTTCTCCTGTAAAACGTCCTGAATTGGTAGATATGGTTATTTTCCGTGAGAATACAGAAGATATCTATGCAGGTATCGAGTACCAAGAAGGTACAGAAGAAGTGAAAAAAGTATTGGCATTCTTGAAAGACGAAATGGGCGTTAACAAAATTCGTTTCCCAGAAACATCCGGTATCGGTATCAAGCCTGTATCTGAAGAAGGTTCCAAACGTCTGGTTCGTGCTGCTGTTCAATACGCTATTGATCACGAGCGCAAAACAGTTACTTTGGTACACAAAGGAAATATCATGAAATTTACTGAAGGAGCTTTCAAAAACTGGGGTTATGAAGTGGCTGAAGCAGAATTCGGTGATAAAGTGTTCACTTGGGCACAATATGACAAGATCAAAGAAGAAAAAGGTGCAGATGAAGCAAACGCAGCTCAAAAAGCAGCTGAAGATGCTGGCAAAATCATCGTAAAAGATGCTATTGCTGATATCGCATTGCAACAAGTATTAACACGTCCAAATGAATTTGATGTTATTGCTACATTGAACTTGAACGGTGACTACTTGTCTGATGCTCTTGCTGCACAAGTAGGCGGAATCGGTATTGCACCGGGCGCAAACATTAACTATGTAACAGGACATGCTATTTTCGAAGCAACTCATGGTACAGCTCCTAAATATGCTGACAAAGATCTAGTAAACCCAGGTTCTGTAATTTTGTCTGGTGTTATGTTATTGGATCACTTGGGATGGCATGATGCTTCTGCATTGATCTATAAAGGTCTAGAAAAATCAATCAACAACAAAACAGTAACATATGACTTTGCTCGTCTAATGGATGGCGCAACAGAAGTGAAATGTTCTGAGTTTGCTGACAAAATCATCGAAAACATGTAGGAGGATAACCTATGACCGTCATTAAGCGCAAAAAAATCACAGTGGTCGGTGCCGGTTTTACCGGTGCAACTACAGCTTTGATGCTTGCTCAAAAGGAACTTGGTGACGTAGTACTGGTTGATATTCCACAGTTGGAGAACCCAACTAAAGGTAAAGCGCTCGATATGATGGAAGCAAGTCCTGTACAGGGCTTTGATAGCCAGATTAAAGGGACATCTGATTATGAGGACACAGCATCTTCGGATGTGGTGATTATCACAGCAGGTATTGCTCGTAAGCCGGGTATGAGCCGCGATGATCTCGTGAATACGAATGCAGGAATCGTCAAATCGGTATGTGAACAAGTCAAGCAATATTCACCTGAAGCGATTGTGATTATTTTGAGCAATCCTGTAGATGCAATGACTTATGTCGCGTATCAATCTTTGGGCTTTCCCAAAAATCGTGTGATCGGACAATCCGGTGTACTGGATACAGCTCGCTATTGTACCTTTATTGCAGAAGAACTAAATGTATCGGTAGAAGATGTACGTGGATTTGTGTTGGGTGGTCATGGTGACGATATGGTGCCGTTAGTACGCTATTCTAGTGTAGGCGGTATTCCGATCGATACATTGATCTCCAAAGAACGTATTCAAGAAATTGTACAACGCACCCGTGTAGGCGGAGGGGAAATTGTGAATCTATTGGGAAATGGTAGTGCTTACTATGCCCCGGCAGCATCACTTGTACAAATGACAGAAGCGGTTCTGAAAGACAAGAAGCGTATTTTACCGATTATTGCTTATTTAGAAGGCGAATATGGTTATAACGATCTCTTTATGGGCGTACCTGCTATTCTAGGGGGCGGTGGAATCGAGAAAATCTTTGAATTGGAATTGACCTCCGAGGAAAAAGCTGCTCTTGAGAAATCTGCTGATTCTGTCCGTAACGTGCTTAAAATCGTTAACGTATAATGTCTAAACAAAAAGGTTTCCACATTCTGTGGGAGCCTTTTTGTTATGTTTTGATTTAAATTTAAGTACAAACAATTTTTACTAATATGACAAAAATTAGACACACGACCTTATAAAATCAAGACGAAAATATGTATTTTCATAGCTTTATCCGTTAAAATAATAGAGTATAGCCGATTGATCGCTAGAGTGGCTATAGATAAAAAGAGTGGAGGTTAAAGGATGGCAGAAGTATTAGTGTTTATACACATCTTAGGAGCATTGTCGATGGGCTTTTATTTGTTTTTACCTGTTGTGACAAGTAAAATAGCTAACAGTTCAGCAGAAGCCCAATCAGGCAGTATTGCTATGATTCGTACATTGAATCGTATCGCCCAATTTGGATTGATTGTGCAGTTATTAACAGGCGGATACTTAATGACCAAAGGCAATTATTCAATCGCTTGGATGGTTGTTGTGTTTGTATTATTTTTGGCAATCGCTGCGATTGGTGGAATTATGGGTAAGCCTTTACGATTAGCACTCGCCGATATCAATGAGAACAAAAATATTACACTCCACATCGGCAAAATTCGGTCACTAAGCATGATACTGGCTGTATGTCTGGTTGTTATTAGTTTCTTTATGGTATTCCGCGACATTATTTAATATTGTAGCGTAGACACGTTTACCCACACATAGTAGACCATCTGAACAGATGGATAAGAACGTACACATAATTGGATATAGGCGACCAACCGTTACTTTTGAAGTAGCGGTTTTTTGTTGATTTGCTTGCTGAATGTTTCGGTTATTGAAATTAGGATATTTACCCCAAAATGTGTATTTCAATACATTAATTTATAATGAAATAGATGTTTAAACATGTATAGACAGTGGTAAATAATGGACGGAAGCAACAAATGGAATCATCTTATGCATGTGTGAATCATCCATTTTTTATATTCGAGAGGAGAATTAATTATGTCTAGCGAAGAACAAACATTACCTCCACAACATCAGGAAAAACAACCAGGAATCGAATCGGAAATGACTCCACGTCCAGAATTTAAAGCGCCTGCGTATCAGGCAGCAGGTAAGCTGAAAGATAAAGTAGCAATCATTACAGGTGGGGATAGTGGTATCGGCCGTGCTGTAGCTATTTTGTACGCTAAAGAAGGTGCAGATGTAGCGATTGTCTACAAAGATGAACATGGTGATGCAGAAGAAACCAAAAAGTTTGTCGAGCAAGAAGGACGTAAATGTATTTTACTTCCAGGTGATGTAGGCGACGAATCATTTGCGAAGCAAGCTGTAGAAAAAACCGTATCTGAATTAGGTAAATTAGATATTGTTGTCAATAATGCAGCAGAACAACATGTTCAACAAAGTATCGTAGATATCACGGCTGAACAGTTAGAACGTACTTTCCGTACGAATATTTTCGGTATGTTCTTTATTACCAAAGCAGCTGTACCGCATCTTAAAGAAGGTTCTGCTATCATCAATACGACATCAGTTACCGCTT
Organism: Paenibacillus sp. CFBP13512; assembly: GCF_005233705.1. NCBI lineage: Bacteria > Bacillati > Bacillota > Bacilli > Caryophanales > Paenibacillaceae > Paenibacillus > Paenibacillus sp. CFBP13512. Next base: position 331,641 of record NZ_QGAD01000004.1, read on the forward strand.
ATCGTGGTGAACCTGTATTGTTGGATTACTCTTCTACCAAAGGTGCAATCACAGCCTTTACACGTGCTCTATCTATGAATATTGTAGAAAAAGGAATTCGTGTCAATGCTGTTGCTCCAGGTCCGATCTGGACGCCATTGATTCCTGCTTCATTTGACGAAGAAAAAGTAAGCAAATTCGGAGCAAGCCAACCGATGAAGCGTCCGGGACAACCGGAAGAAGTTGCTCCAGCTTATGTATATCTAGCAAGTACAGATTCTTCTTACGTAAGCGGTCAGATTATTCATGTTAACGGTGGCGAGATCATTAACGGATAATACAGACGTTATCTAGCATAGATTTGACAATAACATCATATTAAAATCACAAAAATATGGAAAGACGGTAGATCAGGGAGTTATTGACCTGTGCTATCGTCTTTTTTTGTATACAACACAAATATCATAGGATGTAGGAAAGGGACTTATTCTGCAACCTCTGGTATGATAATACTTGTCACTATAAGTGATCGGTACATTGAAATATGTTAACTTTTGGAGATGAAGATTACGTCATGAGAGAACATGCAGCCACATTTACTCGTTTTTTTGAAAAGTATATGTTTTTGATTATTCCGTGTACACTGGTTTTGGGATTCTTTATATCGAAGCCATTGTTACCTTTTGTCGGTTGGATTCCAGGGTTATTTGCTTATGTTACTTTTGTGATGGGACTTGGTTGTGGACGAAAACATTTAAAAGGCGTATTGACCAAGCCTGCACCTATTATCGTCACTTTATTGTTAGCCCATATTGCCGCACCTTTAATCGCTTACGGATTAGGACTTTTATTATTCGGTAGTGATTCTCCTTATACGGTAGGCTTGGTATTATTTGCGGCTATCCCTTTAGGCGTATCTTCTGTCTTATGGGTCGGGATGTCTTTCGGTAATGTGGCATTAGCATTAACGTTAGTGATCGTGGATTCGGCACTTAGCCCTTTTGTCGTGCCTGTGCTAATCGAAGTGTTTTTCGGTGCAGATATACAGTTCGATACTTTACATATGTTCAAAGATTTATTATTACTGATTGTATTACCTACATTTGCAGGTATGATGGTCTATGAGTTATCAGGTGGAAAGTTCCGTGATTGGTCAGCTCCAATTACGCAACCGTTAGCCAAATTGTGTTTTGCAGGAGTCGTATTGTTAAATGCAGCGGCGATTGCTCCACAACTCCAATCATTGCGTGGTGATCTACTATTAGTCGTGCCTTCTGTGATGATATTGGTCGCTTTATGTTATGGACTGGGGTATGTCGCGTCGGCGATTCTTCGTCGCAAAGGGGAAGGGCAGTCGTTACCTGTGACATTAGCCTATGCTTCAGGGATGCGTAATATTTCGGTCGGGATGGTGATTGCGATGGCTTATTTTAGCCCGCAGACAGCTGTACCCGTGGTACTAGGGATTATGCTTCAACAGCCGATGGCAACGCTCCAGTATTCTATTTTTATGCGTATTTCAAATTATCGTAAAGGAAGAGATGCATGAAGCCTTTCCGCATTCGTTTGACATTGATTCTGATGATCCTGCTCGGTGTACTTGGTCTAGCAGCGGCACTGACAATGGGTCAAATATTCAAAAGCTCACATATTCAAACACTCGAAGACAACATGGTTCGTGAAATTCGTTTGTTGGAAACAACGTTTGATTTTAGATCAACAGGTACAAGCGGTAAGCCTTCTGAAGATATTTTCAAATATTATTCTCAAGAAGCACATGAGATCGGGAACTTAACTGATTCACGAGTGACTTTTATTGAGAAAGACGGCACTGTAATCGGGGATTCTGAAAGTGATCCACATGCGATGAACAATCATATGGATCGTGAAGAAATTCGTGCTGCTTCAACGACAGGTGTAGGAAGTGCGATTCGCTATAGCGCTACACTGGACAAGAATATGCTGTACGTTGCAGCGCCTGTACAAGCAGGTAATGTGTTCAACGGGTATATTCGGTTATCCATGAGCCTTGAAGCCGTAGAGATCGGTGTACGCAATGCGTGGACAGTGATGGGGATTAGCTTGCTCGTCTTATTTCTAGTGGCGGCTGTTGTGAGTTATCGAGTAGCATCCGGTCTAACCAAGCCACTTGAACATATTACAGTGGTCGCTAATCGGATCTCTCGCTTAGACTATGGAGCACGAGTGAAATTGGAACGTCGTGATGAGATTGGTGAACTGGGTAAAGCGATAGACAATATGGCAGATAGCCTAGAAAAACAACTCAAAATTATTCGGGATAACGAAGATTTGTTACAAAGTGTACTGGCGAATATGACCGGTGGAATGTTGATGGTCAATTCATTAGGAAATGTTGCACTGGTGAATCGATTTGCAGAAGAAGTACTTGGAGTCACTTCTAAGCGTCTAACAGGCAAGTCGTATCACGAATTGAAACGTCATTATGAACTGACCAAGCTACTTGGAGAAGGATTGCGTCGTAAAGAGCGTATTCATGATGAACAGACCTTGTATGATCCAGAACCGCGCTTGATTCAGATCGATGGTGTACCTATGTTCGAAGATGATGATACGTACCGGGGCATGTTGTTCTTGATTCAAGATATCTCCAATATTCGTCGCTTAGAAAGAATGCGAAGCGAATTTGTAGCTAATGTATCACATGAATTGAAAACGCCTATTGCTGCTGTCAAAGGATTTGCCGAAACATTGCTAGGCGGTGGCGTGCAAGATGAACAAACTTCACGAGCCTTTTTACAAATTATCTATGATGAAAGTGAACGATTAAACCGTCTGATCGGTGACATTCTGGAATTATCCAAAATTGAATCGAAGCGTTCACCACTCAATTTCTCACCGATTCATTTACAACCTTTCTTTGACACCATTCGGGAGATGTTAAATTCTTCTGCTGCCAAAAAGAATATTACGATGGAAATGAATGTACCGGAAGAAATGTTTATGGAAGCCGATGAAGATCGATTACGACAGATTTTTGTCAATTTGATCTCAAATGCGGTAAACTATACACAAGACGGTGGTAAAGTAAGATTAACAGTCGAAGAGAAAGTATCTGAGAATGGTGAGGAACGTATTCTTTTCCATGTTAGAGATACAGGTATGGGTATTCCGAAAAAAGACTTACCACGTATTTTCGAACGTTTTTATCGGGTAGACAAAGCGCGTTCACGTATTTCAGGGGGTACAGGTCTTGGATTATCGATTGTTAAACATCTTGTGGATTTACACCACGGCACTGTAACTGTGGAAAGCGAAGTTAATATTGGAACAACATTTACAGTCAATTTGCCGTTGTTACAAGAGGATGAACCAGATATTTAATATTTTATTACATCATTTTACACAGGGTTAACACAAGAGTGATATGCTGACATTGATGTATGAAATGCGAACCCTTGTGGGAGGTTATCATGGCTAAACGATTACTGGTCATAGAAGATGAATCAACGTTATCTCGATTGTTGTCTTACAATTTGACACAAGAAGGATATGAAGTCACTGTAGAAGATCACGGAAGTGCAGGATTGGATCGTGCGCAGAGTGAACCGTTTGAATTGATTTTGCTTGATCTGATGTTGCCAGGTATGGCGGGATTAGACATTTTGCGTAAATTACGCAGTTCAGGGATTCGTACACCTGTGGTGATTTTGACAGCCAAAAATGCAGAAGAAGAAGTAGTGGAAGGACTCAAAGCTGGAGCCGATGACTATATTACGAAGCCATTCGGTGTTTCTGAACTATTAGCACGTGTCGCTGCAGTATTACGCCGTGCAACTGGTAGAGAAGATCAACCAGAAGAAGAGTTATCCCATGAGAGTCGCATAGAACTGGGAGATTTAACGATTTACCCGGATAAATACGAAGTTACATTGGGTACACAACATATTACACTGCGTCCTAAAGAATTTGAAGTCTTGCTGTATCTGGCACGTAAGCCAGGTGTAGTCATGACACGGGATGATCTAATGAATGCCGTATGGGGATTTGATTATATCGGTGGTCAACGTACCGTCGATGTACATGTCAGCTCTTTACGCAAAAAGTTAGAACTCGATCCTGAATCGGTACATATCGATTCAATTCGTGGAGTTGGTTATAAATTAGTCGTACGCAAAAGAACAAGCGCTCAACATTCCATTTAAAATGGGATGTCGAGCGTTTTTTACATAATAAGCGAATTTTAACACATTGATGTTTACATTGATCTTTTAGTCTTAGGTTATGAGTCTAAAAGACTAGTTTACTTCGTTAGGAGAGACGATAATCAATGTTAGAGACAATGATACGTGAACCGCAAACCACACAACCTATTGATATAGCAACTCATCCCATACCAGTAGAACAAGTAGAAATTGAAATTACTCAAGAAACACAACCAGAAAGTGTAGCTATATTATCAGATGAATTAAGTCTACGACGTTATTTGATCACTGTACCTGCTATTACGGTGGAAGAAACCTGTCGAGAAACATATATTCGCTTTAAGCGTCAAACCCATCTGCCATGTATTGTTTTGTGCGATGGACAACAGCGCCCTGAAGGGTTAATTATGCGTGAACAGTTTTATCGTCATATGGCAAGTCGATTTGCAAGTGAACTGTATGATACTCGATCTACAGTCATGTTCAGTCAGCCTCATATTTTGGCAATGGATATCGATACAGAAGCTTCTATCGTTGTGGATGCTGCTCTTGCTCGTGAAGGAGACTCTTTTTATGAATGTGTCGTATTAACACATCAAGGTCTGCTAGCTGGAATTATCACGATCCGCGATATTATGGAATTATCTAACTATTTACAGTTGTCGACAGAACAAAGACGAATTTCTTCTTTGCAAGAGACCCATCAATTTGTAGAACAGATTGGTGATGCGGTGAAAGTGGTTCAACAAGCTGCTCAAGAAAGTCATCGTGAACTGCATTTGATGAAGCAACAGACAGTATCCGGTCAACAAGATCTCAATAAAGCCAATCAGCAATTTGAAGAAGTACAACAATTGGTCGTACGTCAACGTACATTAGCCGAAGATATGCTTCATTACACAGGGCAAGCGAGTAAAGTGGTACATGCTGTAACCGATCTTGCAGGTCAAAGTAATATGCTGGCACTTAATGCTTCGATTGAAGCGGCTAGAGCTGCAACAGCAGGCAAAGGATTCGCAGTGGTCGCCGAAGAAATGCGTAAATTATCTTCTCATATTACAGCACTCTCTACAGATGTAAATCGGCTATTGACCGGATTAAGTGAGATGATTCAACAATCAGCTTCTTCTACACACACAACAGAGACCGTTATGGATCAAAGTATGGTGTATATTAAGCAAGCCAATCAATTATTTGGCAAAATGGCGTTGGAAGCAGAAGAAGCTTCTAAAAGTGCAGAGCAATTGATCCAATCGGCGGACGAAGCGGATCATCTTACAAGTATCGTGGCACAAGCTTTACAGCGTTAAATCATGAGCTTTACATTTTTTACATTCCGTTTACAATTCGAACTGATGGGATTTACAAATATGATTTATGATGAATAGATGTAAAAAACATTCGTTATCAAAAAAAAGAATTGAAAATCAGGGGAGTGTACCTTGTGTCAGCTATTATACGTGTAGAACAATTGAACCTGTACTATGAGAAACATCAGGCTCTTAAACATATTAATTTAAACATTAAAGAAAAAGCGATTACTGCTTTTATTGGCCCTTCGGGTTGCGGTAAATCCACTTTGCTTCGTACATTGAACCGTATGAATGATATGATTCCAGGTACACGTATTGAAGGTGTAGTAGAGATCAGTGGTTCTAATATTTATGGTGAAAATGTAGAAGTTGAAAATCTACGTCAGCAGGTTGGTATGGTATTTCAACAACCCAACCCTTTTCCCAAGTCCATCTACGAGAATGTAGCTTATGGGCCACGTCTGCATGGTGTAAAATCCAAAAAAGAATTGGATGAAATTGTAGAAACAAGCCTACGTCAGTCGGCTCTATGGGAAGAAGTGAAAGATTATCTTAAACGGTCTGCCCTTAGCTTATCCGGTGGACAACAGCAACGTCTGTGCATCGCTCGTGCGCTAGCAGGTCAACCCGATATCCTTTTAATGGATGAAGCAACTTCAGCACTTGATCCAATCTCTACCTTGAAGATTGAAGAATTAACGCGTGAGCTTAAAAAAGATTATACGATTGTGATGGTAACACACAATATGCATCAAGCTGCGCGTATTTCAGATCAAACTGCTTTTTTCTTAAATGGCGAAGTTGTAGAATCGTCAGATACACCGGAGATGTTCTCCAACCCCACAGATTCTCGAACAGAAGATTATATTTCGGGAAGATTCGGCTAATACCTACACCAAGGAGGACTTGTTCATGCCCAACCGGAAAGAATTCGACCAAAGTTTAGGAGAGCTACGTCGCTTGCTCACTGCTATGGGAGATCATGTAGTTCATGCTTTAGAAGAAGCAGTACTATCATTGCAACAACTCAATATCGAACAAGCTAAAAAAATCATTGGCAATGATCACACGCTTAATGAACTAGAAGAAAAAGTTATGGAAATTGGTTCACGTCTGATCGTTACCCAACAGCCAGTGGCCAAAGATTTACGTCGTATTATCGTAGCTTTCAAAATCTCTAGTGATCTAGAGCGTATGGGTGATCTAGCGCTTGATATCGCTAAAGTAACATTGCGTCTTCAAGATTCTACTTTAATCCAGCCATTAGTCGATATTCCTCGTATGGCTGATATCGTAGGACAAATGACCAAAGAATCAATCCAATCGTATTTGGATGAAAATACTGATTTGGCGTATAAAGTAGGCGTAGATGATGATCAAGTAGATCATATGTATAGCGGAATGATTCGTGAACTGCATAACTATATGATCGATCATGCCGTTGATGGCCCGCAAGTCATGTTGCTTAATCTAACTGGACGTTATATCGAACGTATCGGAGATCATGCCACCAATATTGGTGAAAGTGTGGTATATCTGGTTACAGGTGTACGCCCCGATCTTAACCGTTAATCAACACAATACGTTATATCATAGCTCTAACCCACAAGCATCGGACACAAATCCGGTGCTTTTATTTTTTGATTAGAAGGGCTTGTGGTATCATAGAAAGAGCGAATATTAATCACAATCATAAACCAGAAGATGGTTCAATATAGAGATGTTCTAACTACAGGAGGTTCTATGGAAAAGTTTCTTTTAATAGATGGTAACAGTATTATTTATCGTGCTTTTTTTGCAATGCAACAACCAATGACAACCAAAAGTGGACAGCATACCAATGCAGTCTATGGATTCACTAATATGTTAATTCGATTGCTAGAAGAAGAGAAACCAACGCATGTGATGGTTGCTTTTGATGCAGGTAAAATTACTTTCCGTCATACCACATATGGAGATTACAAAGGTGGACGTCAAAAAACACCGCCAGAATTATCAGAACAATTTCCATTACTGAAAGAGTTATTAACAGGATTGGGAATTACGTATTATGAATTAGATACGTATGAAGCGGATGATATTATCGGTACATTATCACGGACAGCTGAGGAAAAAGGACGCAATGTATTGATTGTCAGCGGTGACAAAGATATGTTGCAACTGGCTTCAGATCATGTCAAAATTGCGCTTACTCGCAAAGGTGTAAGTGATATTGAACCTTACGGACCCGCAGAGATTGAAGAACGTTACGGCTTAACTCCAGCTCAAATTATTGATCTTAAAGGATTAATGGGGGATACGTCAGATAATATTCCGGGTATTCCAGGTGTCGGTGAAAAAACAGCGCTCAAATTATTGCATCAATTTGGCAGTGTAGAAGAAGTATTAGCGAACACCGATCAACTCAAAGGTAAAATGAAAGAAAAAGTAGAAGCTCATGCTGATGATGCTCGTATGAGTAAAGAATTAGCGACTATTTTCCGGGATGTTCCTTTTGATGCGACATGGGAAAGTATGAAATATGATGGATTTAATCCGGTGACTTCTATTGTCGCTTTGCGCAAATTAGAATTTAACTCGATTATTCAACGCTTGAATTTGTCAGAGCTTGATGGTGAAGATCTGCATGATCCTGCGCAAGTAGAAGCTTCTGAACTTGAAGTCACGATTGTAGGTGAAGAGCAACTTCCAGAACTGGAAAAAGTACTGAATACAGTCGAAGTATTGCATATTGAAAGTCATGGAGATAATCCACATCATGCGGAACTGGTGGGTATTGTATTATCTGCACCGGATCAGTATTACTTTATGACGCCTGAGACATTGTTAAGCGAGGGCGCAGCAGGTGTACGTGCATGGTTAGCTGATGGATCGATTCCGAAGCATGGACATGATCTGCATCGTGCAGACCTGGTGTTACACTGGATCGATATTCCATTTGCAGGGGCTTCTTTTGATGTGCAGATTGCAGCCTACTTACTTGATCCAACAGAGTCCGGGCAGAGCTTGAATGCGCTTGGAGCCAAATACGGTCTACCTCATATGCCAGAAGACGAGACAGTCTTTGGTAAAGGGGCTAAATATAAAGTGCCTGAAGAAGAAATATTGAGTCATCATCTGGCACGCAAAACAGCAGCTATTCGTGAGCTAGTTCCACTTCAACGTGAACAGTTGGAGCAAAATGAAATGACCAGTTTATTTGATGATCTAGAAATGCCGTTATCTCGCATCTTAGCCGATATGGAGAAGCAAGGGGTTGCTATTAATACCGATGAACTACGTGAACTAGGCAAAGAATTTGAACAGAAAATCAATGTCTTAGTGACTGAAATTCATGGGATGGCTGGCGTTGAATTTAACTTGAATTCACCGAAGCAATTAGGTGAAATTCTATTCGATCGTCTAGGATTACCTGTAGAGAAGAAAACCAAAACTGGATATTCTACCAGTGCAGATGTACTTGAAAAATTAGCACCTTATCATGATATTGTGCAGTTAATTCTGGTTTATCGTCAACTTGCTAAATTGCAATCGACGTATGTAGAAGGATTGTTAAAAGAGGTTCATCCGAAGTCAGGTAAAGTGCATACCTTTTTCCGTCAGACGATTACAGCGACAGGTCGCTTATCCAGTCAGTTCCCGAATCTGCAAAATATTCCGATCCGTCTAGAAGAAGGACGTAAATTACGTAAAGTATTTGTCCCTTCTGAAAGTGGTTGGAGCATTCTATCCTCTGATTACTCGCAGATCGAATTGCGGGTACTTGCGCATATGGCAGATGATCCAGGTCTAAAAGATGCCTTTTTACATGATATGGATATTCATACCAAAACAGCTATGGACGTATTCGGCGTGACCAAAGAGCAAGTCGATGGTAATATGCGTCGTTCTGCCAAAGCGGTTAACTTTGGAATTGTCTATGGTATTAGTGATTATGGATTATCTCAGAATCTAGGGATTACACGTAAAGAAGCAGGCGACTTTATCAGTCAATATCTTGAAGTCTTCAAAGGCGTTAGCCGTTATATGGACGATATCGTAATCGAAGCGAAAAAGGATGGCTTTGTGAAAACGATGCTAGAGCGTCGCCGTTATCTACCGGATATCAATTCATCTAACTTCAATCTGCGTTCGTTTGCGAACCGTACAGCGATGAATACACCTATTCAGGGTACAGCCGCAGATATTATTAAGCTAGCTATGGTGCATATGGATCAAGCACTTAAAGATCATAAGCTGAACAGTCGTATGTTACTGCAAGTACATGATGAATTGGTATTCGAAGTGCCTGCGGATGAAATGGAACAAATGAAGAAATTAGTACCAGAAGTGATGGAAAAAGCATTGTCGTTATCTGTGCCACTTAAAGCTGAAGTGAGCTATGGTGCGAACTGGTATGAAGCGAAGTAAATAGTCTATAATTAGAGGGTAGGGAACGTAGGGATGCTTGGAGGTGGAATAGTGATTCGTTCCGCCAAAGAGATGATCCTTACGATCGCTGTTAAAGATTGATTATATAAAATATGCATTTGACTTATTAAAATTTTTATAATGACTTATTTAAGAATATTATTGTAAAAGGTAAGGTGAAAGGTTATGCCGGAATTGCCGGAAGTAGAAACAGTTAGACGGACGTTAAACACCTTGGTTGCCGGCAAAACGATCGATCATGTTACAGTATCTTTGCCACGTATTGTTCAATTACCAGATGATCATAAGCAGTTTGAGATTGAGCTTCAAGGGCATACGATTGAGAAAGTGGAGCGTCGTGGCAAATTTTTGCGAATCGTAATGGATCATTTGGTGTTGGTTTCTCATCTACGGATGGAAGGACGCTATGGAGTCTATACAAAAGATGAACCTGTCGAGAAGCATACTCATGTTATTTTCCATTTTACCGATGGTACAGAGCTTCGTTATAAGGATGTACGTCAATTTGGTACCATGCATTTATTTAAAAAAGATGAAGATTTGCAGTCTAAGCCACTGATGCACTTGGGGCTTGAACCGCTTGCGCCTGAATTTACAGCAGAGCAGTTTATCAATCTAATGAGCAAGCGTCGTACGATGATTAAGCCTGTGTTGCTCAATCAGAAGTATGTGGTAGGGATCGGAAATATTTATGTGGATGAAGCTTTATTTCGTTCAGGAATTCATCCAGAGCAGATCGCTAATACGTTAACAGCAGAACAATTAACCCGTCTACACGAAGCCATTGTATCAACACTTGCGGATGCTGTAGAAGCAGGTGGCTCTTCGATTAAGTCGTATGTCAATGGACAGGGCGAAATGGGGATGTTCCAGCACAGTCTACGTATTTATGGTCGTAAAGCAGAACCTTGTTATGAATGCGGAACACTTGTCGAGAAGACGGTTGTTGGCGGAAGAGGAACACATTTTTGCCCTGTGTGTCAGCCGCTACCTACTCGTCAGAAACATTGAGGTGACATCATGAATATCGGTTTAACCGGAGGAATCGCAACAGGTAAAAGCTCGGTGTCTGCGTGGTTATCCGCTAAAGGAGCCAAGCTGATCGATGCTGATCTGATTGCGCGTGAAGTGATGATGCCTGACCATCCTGTGCTTGCACAGGTGGTACAACGTTTTGGCGCAGACATGTTACAAGCAGATGGAACACTGAATCGTAAAAAGTTAGGTGAACATATTTTCACCCATCCTGAAGAACGCAAATCGCTTGAAGAGATTACTCATCCTGCGATTCGTGAATTGATTCAGACACGTACTTTAGAGCTAGAACAACAATATCCAGATATGTTAGTGGTTGCAGATATTCCATTATTGCTAGAAGCCAAAGGTGTCTATACGTTTGACCAGATTATGGTAGTGTATGTGCCTCAATCAGTGCAATTGGAACGCTTAATAGCGCGCGATGGATTAACAGAAGAACAAGCATGGAAACGAATAAATGCGCAAATGGATATTGAGCAAAAGAAAAAAGTAGCTGACATTGTAATTGATAACAGCGGTACCCTTGAGGATACGTATGCTCAATTGGAAGAGTTCTGGCAGAGTAAAGGTCTTTCATGAAGAAATTGGTTCGTAAAAGAATACTTTTACCACTGTTTATCCTTGTTGTGATCGTTGTTTTTTTCAATAGTCGCTGGTTAGGTTGGATTTATCCAATCGAATACAAAGAAGAGATTCGTGCGCATGCTGCTGCGTATGAAGTCGATCCTTTTTTAGTCGCTGCGATTATTCGAGTAGAAACGAATTTTAAACCAAGTATGGAATCCAAAAAGGGTGCCTTGGGTGTGATGCAATTGATGCCTAATACAGCGCAATGGATCATGGAGCAAGCACACTTAGATAATATGTCACTGGAAACGGTGAAGCATGAGATCGATCCCAATATCCAGATCGGTACATGGTATCTAAGACAGCTCAATCGTCAGTTTGATGGCAATAAGGTGGCTGTGATTGCGGCTTACAATGCAGGGCCTGGCAATGTGAAATCATGGCTCAGTTCCGGTAAATGGGATGGCACACTAGAAGATGCTAAAGATATTCCTTTTGGCGAAACAAGACATTATGTTCAACGTGTATTATATTATTATAAGCAGTATACTGAATTATACGATGCCTTTTAGATCGAACAAACACTATGTTGGATTCTGGAACACATATATTTGATAATAGATGAACTATATATGCGTGAACTTGACTGAAATGATGTCCGAATGAACGGTTGGCGAGAAAGGAAGTGACGTGAGCAATGAAATGTCCATATTGCAGTCACAATGGAACCAAGGTGCTGGATTCCCGTCCAGCCAATGATAATAAGTCGATTCGTCGTCGACGTGAATGTGAAAGTTGCAATCGCCGTTTTACGACGTTCGAAATGGTAGAAGAAACTCCACTGATTGTGATTAAGAAAGATGGTAGTCGTGAAGAATTTAGCCGTGATAAGATTCTTCGTGGTCTAATTCGTGCTTGTGAGAAACGCCCTGTATCTGTAGATCAATTGGATATGATCGTCTCTGAAGTGGAAAAAAGTCTACATACTACAGCGATGGCAGAAGTGGAAAGTCGTGCTGTAGGCGAGTTAGTGATGGAACAGTTGTACCCTGTCGATGAAGTAGCCTATGTACGTTTTGCTTCAGTCTATCGTCAATTTAAAGATATTAATATGTTTATGAAAGAGCTCAAAGGTCTATTATCCAAAGAAGAGAGCGAAAATACGAATACCTAATCAGAGTTACATAAGATTAGAGATCGTAATAACGTTAGAGGATACTTGATAAGCAAAAGAGAGCATCTTTACAGTCACATGTAGAGATGCTCTTTTTGGTATACATTTCTATAAAATAATGAATTATTCCTATCTACTAAATAGCAGATTAAACTCTCATCCTACTAACGACTGTGAAAATAATTCCGCACTTGTTCGATAAAAAGTTGCTGTATCCCACTACTGTATTTCATAGAACGAAGTTGCAGGATACCGATATTTAAAGGGTTATCTAACACTGGAAAAGGCAAGCAAGTATATCCAGAGTCTATGTGCAAGGAAGAAGGAACAATCCCAATTCCATTTAACTGCTCAGCATACAAAGGAATCAGTGATAGCTGATTTAATGTATAAAATAACGGTTCTTGCTCATATGTTCGGAACGCTTTTTCTACCTGTAATCGATACTTGCAAGACGATTGTCCAATAATCAATAAATGCGATAATAACTCGTCTATCGTTACCGTTTGAGCGGTAGCTAATGAATGACCTACTGGTATAACAACAGAGATCGATTCTTGCGCTAAAGGTTCGAATAAGAAAAGATGAGAATATTCAGAATCTGCACATAACGCAATAGTGATTTTTTCCTGTTGCAAACATTCTTCCAAAAAAGCAGAATGACCCACTGTAATCTCGCAATCAATTTTAGGTTTATATTGCCGAAATTCATTTAAAATGTGAGGTAAATGGTAGTCTGCCCATGTTTCTGTGACTCCAATGCGTAATGTGCCTATTTCTTCTTCGTTTAGTTGCTTGGCAATATCGCCTACATAACGCCAGTGCTGGATGAGCTGATCCACTTGTTCTGCAAATCGTTGCCCGGCAGGCGTGAGTGTAGCTTCCCAATTGCGATAAAACAAAGTGATTCCTAACTCTTTTTCTAATCGTTTAATCTGGTTGGTAATTGTCGATTGAGCATAATTTAGCTTTTCCGCAGCCTTGGAGAACGTTCCTTCACGCATGACTGTCTGAAAAGCAATCAATTCTGTCAGATCCATGATCCATCTCCTTTTGCTATCTTCATCGATAAAATGAATGATCTTTATGATTATTATCTATTATATAAATAGAATGATTCTAAGTACAATAAGAGCATACACAACCGCTTAAATATTTAAGAAATTTATTGATCAGATGGAGGATCAGAATTATGCCATTTACAAGAGTCAGTTATATGGAGAATCAGTACCATGCGGAGCAGTTGCAACAGATCAGTGGGGTCATTTTATCAGCGCTGGTAGATTGCTGTGATGTACCGGTAAAAGATTGCTTTCAAGTATTTCATCATCATCAGTCAGAACAATTTATATATGATCCACACTATTTACAAGGAGATCGTTCAGATGGATTACTGTATATCCAGATTACGTTGAAGTCTGGTCGAGGGGTAGTCAAAAAGAAAAAGCTGTATATGCAATTAGCGAAGCAACTATCACAACAAGTCGGCGTTCGGATTGAAGATGTTTTTATCATGTTAATCGAGACTGAATTTGAAGATTGGTCATTTGGAAGTGGTCTGGCACAAATGGTAAAGGAGAATAAGTAAATGGATAAGCACCTATTAGGCCATTCCAATATTCAAGTATCCAAAGTTGGTCTAGGAACGATGGCATTTGGAAGATGGATCGATGCATCTGCTTCACAACGTATTCTGGATCAAAGCCTAGCGCTAGGTATTCATTTTATAGATACAGCTAACTTTTATGGCAAAAGGCAAGATATTGACCATATTGGAGATGGATTAGGAGAGCAGATCATTGGTCAAGCGCTGAAAGGAAAACGAGATCAGGTGATCCTTGCAACCAAAGTAGGTATGCGTATGGGTCAGGGTAAAATGGACGAAGGGTTATCTCGTCACCATATCATGCAAGAGATCGATCGTTCTCTACACCGTCTGCAAACTGATTACATTGATCTGTATCAAGTTCATGAATTTGATCCTCATACACCACTTGAAGAAACGTTACTTATATTGCATGAATTAGTACAGCAAGGTAAAGTCAGAGCAATCGGGTGTTCTAACTTTGCTGTAGATCAGTTACGTGCTGCTTACAAGTTCAGTAATACGCATCAATGGACACCTTTTACTTCTATTCAATCCGAGCTTAATGTGCTGACTCGAGATATAGAGCAAGACGTGTTTCCTTATGCGGATCAAGTTGGAATCGGGAAGATTATTTACAGTCCACTGGCAAGAGGGATATTATCAGGACGCTATTCATCACTACAAGATATTCCTCCTGAAAGTCGGATGGGCAAAGGCGAAGAACGCATGAAGCATTATTTTACAGAAGAAAATTTTACAAAAGTGGATAAATATCGTGTGATAGCAGAAGAAGTAGGGGTTACACTGGTGCAGTTAATATTATGGTGGACGATAGAACATCCACAAATAGATTCGATGTTAATCGGAGCAAGTCGTACAGCGCATATCGATGAGATCGAACAGGTGATGTCATTAGGAACTATGCCTGTATCCCTATGGGAGCAGATAGCTTCTATAGATTGAATAGCACAGAGATTGAAATATAAAAAGGAACTGAAATATAAAAAAGCCCATCCCGCAATAGACGAGACAAGCTTAGTAAACGATAAGTATGCGGTCAAGAGGACTCGAACCTCCACGGGGGTAAGCCCACACGGACCTGAACCGTGCGCGTCTGCCAATTCCGCCATGACCGCGAATATGTAACTTCCACATGTTCATGATGTTTGTCTGAGAAGTTAATGTGGGAGTGGTGAACAAATCACCGTAACTAAGATTATATCGGATTTGAAAAGTGAATACAAGTTTTTTGCTCGTCTGATCCATACCATTCGTACAACAATAAAACAACGATGAATCGTATATACTGTTCCCTTGATCGCTCAAAGGAGACACCGATTCATCGTTGTTTGTTATATCAAAAAGATTTTAATCCATCGAGCGTTGAGAAGACAGACTAGATTAAGATGTACCCTGTACTTTTTTCAAAATCGTTTCTAATACATAGGTCTTAGCAGGAGGAGTATTATTGAAAAAGCTAGGATCCACAATATAAACATGCCCATTCTGTACTGCTGTTAACTGGTTCCATATTGCACCATCTGCTGTGGCGGTCATTCGCTTGGTCAAAGCGTCAGGTGTATCACCAGCAACGCCTGTAGAGATAAATAGATAATCTGGATTGGTGCTTTGCAACTGAGCAACTGTTGCCGGAGCTGATACCGCATCTGTTGGCAATGTAGCTGGAGCTTTAAGCGCCATATCCTGATACATGACTTCGCCTACACCATTTTTGGCATTGTTGTATAACATCATGCCGTCTTTGGTAATTGAAGCCGCTGCTACTGTAGATGTTCCGATAATAGGTGTTAGCTTGGATTTACTTGCATTGGTCGCTTGTTGGAAAGCGTTGAGATATTGTTTGACAGCCGTTTCTTTATCTACAATCGTTCCATAGTTATACAGTTCACTGCGCCAGTCGTTGGTTTGTGCGATATAGATGGTCGGTGCGATTTTGGACAATTCATCATAGACTGCACGATCACTATTATCGGTGAAGATTAGATCAGGCTTTTGACCTTTCAGTGCAGATAGATTAATCTCTGTACCTTCGCCTTCGATCAGTGAAATATTATTCTTTTCTTCATCTGTCATATAGATAGGAAAAGGATTGCTTTCAGTCGGCTTAGGAGCCAGTGCTACATTCACATCAATCGCATTCAGGTAATCCAGTGCATATTGGCTAGTGACTGCAATACGCTTCGGAGAAACCGGAATACTTACCGTTCCAAAAGAATCATTGATCGGCATCGTTTTGATCCCATTGGGATTGAAAATATCGGCACGCGTTTCTTTAGGCTGTCCGCAAGCCGTCAAAAAAATCAACATTAGGAGTAATCCCAATCCTGCTTTGGCATAAGTAGTATTAAATTTCAATGCATTTCGCCTCTTTTCTGAGTACTATACTTCATTATACCAATACACACAGAACCAAAGTCAACGCTTCCGCCCAACTGTCACCCGCTTGTCACAGACTGCGGGGCTAACGGTATAAATTGAGGTTGCAGGGAGGAGAGAAAGAGGTGTAAAAGGATCTTTCTTGACGAGGTATAGGTGGATGTGATAAATTAATGTAGTTGTTGCTTTATGTATTTTTTCTCTCCACATGATTATGAGAGAAATAGGTTGAGTTATAACTAAACATGGGGCTATAGTTTAGGGGGAAAATAGGTCGCTGGCAGCGATCAGTCGGCGGTTCGATTCCGCCTAGCTCCATAAAATAAAAATCCGTTAGACACTTTTCGTGTTTAGCGGACTTTTTGCGTATAATAGACTCATCCAAATACATAACACTTACAGGAGGTTCCAACCCATGTCTTACCAACAACTTACTTACACCATCGACAGCAACGGCACGATCTACGATAACGATTCGATCGAAGCTTCCGTCATTTCAGATATCGTTCTCGATTTCCAAACAGGTATCTACGACTATCTCATTATCACGCCAATCCAGCCCATCGAACACAGTATCTACATACAAGCGGCTTCGGAACAACATGAAGGGGAAGCGATGGTAATTGAGATTCGGTTTGTACCTGAAGAAGACCCATCTGCGTTTCAACATTATGCGTATCACACATCCAACCACCAGGAAATCATTCAAATTCTTTTGGATTACTGGACTCAGCAGAAATTACCCGATCTCACCAACTGGTATAATATCACTAACGAATTTTAAAGAAAGCGAAAAGAAACACTATACATTTTTAAAAATAAAAACTAAAATTCACTCTTAAAAAATAAATAATGTAAGCGTATACTTTTTCTCTTGCCAAATGAATCAAACGATGATATTCTTGCTTTAGGGATTGTTACTGCAAAGGCAAAACCCAGTACATGTAGCTAGGTCTGACATGTGTTGGGTTTTGCCTTTTTGCGTATAATATCTCTATCTAGAGCATTCAATATCGCTTTAAAGTAAGCGCTTACTATAAAGTGATACAGCAAGCTCAGGATACTCCTTACCCTCAAAAGAATAGAAATAGGATTGTTACTGGTCATGCAGGCAAAACCTAATCAGATCGTATCTATATCTACGCGATCTAGTTGGGTTTTGTCTTTTTTTCGTACCTCAATGCCAAAGGAGCGATAACCATGAAATATGAACAATTAGCCAAAGATATTATCCACAATATTGGTGGTCGGGACAATGTGAATAGTCTGACACACTGTATTACACGCTTGCGTTTCAAATTAAAAGACGAAAGCAAAGCCAATACGGATGTACTTAAAAATATGGATGGCGTCGTTACCGTTATTCAGAGTGGTGGACAGTATCAGGTGGTTATTGGGAATCATGTACCTGATGTGTACGCTGAAGTGAGTACCATTGGAGGATTTCAAGCAGATACAGTACAAGATACATCTAACGGAGAGAAAGTAAGCTTGTTTAATCGCTTTATTGATATGATCTCCGGCGTATTTACTCCGATCTTAGGCGTGCTGTGTGCTACAGGGATGATCAAAGGATTTACTGCATTACTGCTTGCATTACATGTGTTAACAAAAGAGTCAGGAACGTACGAAATTCTTAATGCATTAGGCGATTGTCTATTTTATTTCTTCCCAATCTTTCTGGGTTATACGGCTGCCAAAAAGTTCAATGCCAATATATTTATCGGAATGGCGATCGGAGCAACATTGGTCTATCCGACGCTTAGTGGCTTAACTGCTGGCGATCCATTGTACACCTTGTTTGCAAGTACATTATTTGAGTCACCGATCCATATTACGTTTTTAGGAATACCTGTAATTCTGATGACGTATTCGTCTAGTGTTATTCCGATTATTTTAGCTACGTATGTCGGTTCGAAATTAGAAGTATTTTTCAAAAAAATCATTCCAAGTGTTGTGCGTACGTTCTTGGTTCCGTTCTGTACATTACTTGTTATTGTTCCGTTAACCTTACTTATTATTGGACCAATTGCTACATGGGCAGGTCAATTGTTAGGGGCAGGTACATTGTTTGTCTATAACTTAAGCCCGATTATTGAAGGCATGTTGATCGGTGCATTCTGGCAAGTATTTGTTATTTTCGGCTTACATTGGGGTCTGGTTCCGATTGTGATCAACAACTTAACGGTTATGAAATTCGATCCTGTTTTAGCAGGGATGTTCGGAGCTTCATTTGCACAGACAGGTGTTGTACTAGCAATCTTACTTAAAACGAAAAACGTCAAACTCAAATCACTTTCGATTCCTGCATTTATCTCAGGTATCTTCGGTGTCACTGAGCCAGCGATTTATGGAATTACACTTCCTCGTAAAAAACCATTTATTATCAGCTGTATCGCGGCTGCGGTAGGTGGAGGGATTATCGGCTTTGCAGGTACCAAAGCTTATATTCTAGGTGGATTGGGTATTTTCGGAATTCCAAGTTATATCGGTCCAAGCGGCATAGATGCTGGATTCTATGGCATGTTGATAGGTATTGGAGTCAGCTTTATTCTTGGATTTGCTATTATGTATGCGATGTTCCAAGACGACAAAGAAACAGCTAAAGTCACAGAATCACAAGCACCCAAAACAACGATCAAAATCGCTCAAGAAACGATTGCAAGTCCGTTACAAGGAACAATTCTTCCACTTAGTGCTGTAGAAGATGAAGCATTCTCCTCGGGTGCACTGGGCAAAGGGATAGCGATTGAACCGTCTGAAGGCAAAGTATATTCGCCTGTGGATGGTGTATTGACTTCGATGCTGTCATCCGGTCATGCGCTGGGGATTACCAGTGATCATGGCGTAGATATTTTGATCCATGTGGGTCAGGATACGGTGAAGTTAAAAGGCAAACATTTCACACCTAAAGTGAAACAAGGCGATATCGTCACCAAAGGACAGTTGTTGATGGAGTTCGATATCGAAGCGATCAAAGCCGCTGGATATATTGTAACTACACCCGTGATTATTTCCAATACAGCTAATTTCCAAGATGTTGTGCAGACCGACAAGCAAGCGATTCATTTCAAAGAAGATCTAATTACGGTCTTGATCTAATACAGACTTAAAGGGATTGTTGAATACGTATACATTTTCTGTGGAATCAAAATAATCTCTACTCATATGTAAGTTCCAAGTGTCTGACAGTATACAGATCAACAGACACTTGGAACGATACTGATCACTATATAACAGGAGGAATGAATGATGAGCACACTACAGCCTACATTTCCAAAAGGATTTCTATGGGGAGGAGCAACAGCTGCGAATCAATTAGAAGGTGGCTATAATCAAGGGGGCAAAGGGTTAAGTACATCTGATATGCTGACCGCAGGCACACATACGACGTCTCGCAAAATCACAACAGCGTTAGACCCTACACTCAACTATCCAAGCCATGAAGCTATTGATTACTATCATCGGTATAAAGAAGATATTGCTCTGTTTGGTGAAATGGGCTTTAACGTATTTAGGATGTCGATCGCCTGGTCACGTATTTTCCCGAATGGCGATGATCTTGAACCTAGTGAAGAAGGATTGCTGTTCTATGATCAAGTCTTTGCTGAGTTGAAAAAGAATAATATTGAGCCTTTGGTAACGATATCTCACTATGAAGCCCCATTTGCTCTAGCGCAGAAATATAACGGTTGGTCTGATCGCCGTGTGATTGATTGTTACACTCGTTATTGTGAGACACTATTTACAAGGTACAAAGATACTGTGAAATACTGGTTAACCTTTAATGAAATTAATATTTTGACGCTACCGTTTGGAACGTTTCTGGCTGGCGCAATGATTCCTAAAGGCAATGGAGAATTAGTCGATACATCGCAAGATGATCCACAAGCACGATACCAAGCGCTTCATCATCAATTTGTAGCTAGTGCCAAAGCCGTTAAGTTAGGGCATCAGATCAATCCCGATTTCAAAATCGGCTGTATGATAGCTTATATGTGCTCCTATCCGCTAACTTCGAATCCAGAAGATGTAATTTTGGCGCAACAAAAAGATAATTTAACGAACTTCTTATGTTCGGATGTACAGGTTAGAGGAGCTTATCCGGGCTTTGCTAAGCGTTATTTTGCAGATCAAGGAATTGAACTTGTGATGGAGCCAGAAGATGAGCAGACTTTGAAAGAAGGCTGTGTCGATTATTATACATTCAGCTATTATTCTTCGACTTGTGTGAGCGCTGATCCTGACCAAGAACAAGTAGGTGGTAATCTATCCATGGGACTCAAAAATCCGTATCTCAAAGCAAGCGATTGGGGATGGCAGATTGATCCACAAGGATTGCGCTGGTCACTGAACAATATTTATAATCGTTACCAGATTCCTTTGATGCTTGTGGAAAATGGTCTGGGTGCTGTGGATGAAGTGGAAGCCGATGGAAGTATTCATGACGATTATCGTATTGAGTATTTGAAGCAACATGTGATCGCTATGCAAGAAGCGATAGCGGATGGCGTTGACCTGATCGGCTACACGCCATGGGGCTGTATCGACCTTGTCAGTGCAGGCACAGGCGAGATGAAGAAAAGGTACGGATTTATTTATGTCGATAAAGATAATGACGGTAAAGGTACACTGGATCGCTCACGGAAAGATAGCTTTTTCTGGTATCAGAAAGTGATTGAGAGTAATGGAGCCGTGTTGGAATAGACATCTTTGAATAAATTATTGCCAATATACAATAAAAAGTCTGCTGCACTCCTTGAAAAGGGGTTAAGCAGACTTTTTTATTTCATGTAAATGAATATTTATTAGATTTAGATATTGTAATTATCTAAGTTATTAAAGCATAATAAGATGTATATAAATGACAGGAGAGAAGGAATTTGGACAACTCATTACGAGAACTTGCAAAAGAGCATACATTAGAAGCAATGAAAATTGAAATTCAGAAGAATCAACAATTGATTGATACCACACCTGTCTATCGCAATACATATAGAACGACTAAGATTGAAGTTCTTCGTGCTATAATTCGTAACCATATCCTTCGTCAATTCCTTCATTTATCTTTTGAAGATCGTACTTTTCAAAACTTAAAAAGGTTAAAAGGTACAAGTAATGAATTCGAGATATTTATCTCTAATATATCTGCTACAAGTTATGCTTATGAAGTAACATATAATGCTGAAAAACAATTATTTCTGGACTATAAACATGTTAATCATAGAAATACTGATTATTTTTTGGAACAATTATTAGATACATCTTTAGAAGAACAGGATGAAACAATAAGAATAACAAGAACAACTAGAATTTTTTCTTCGGTGTTTAACATGATAAGAAAGACAGTCAATATCGCAGGATTATCTATATCATGGCTAATAACCATTTTCTTTGTTGTCTGTATTATAGGAGCTGTAATAGGTACGATTAGGAATCATGAACCTAATACATTGGAAGCTGATTCTACTGGTAATAGTAATGCTATTGTTGGCAGTGATTCTGATAACAAGATGAGATCATTGGATGTACAGATCGAAGATCATTCAACCGCATCTAATTTTGGAAATGAAGGTATAAGCGGAAATGATTCTTCGGAAGATAGTGTGGATGATACTGCAACAGAAAATGTCATAGATGCCTCTTTATCAACTCTGCCCCCTGAAGCTGTGAAGAGTGATGATTATTCATTTGAAAAAGATAAAGAAGATCAGACTTCAGTACTTGTACCAGTTGAAGAGGAAGAACCTGTAGCGATAGAAATACCAGAAGAGACTTTTACTATGGGATCAACTAAAGATCAAGTTAAAGCAGTCATGGGTAATCCTACATCGAATTTAGGAAGTTCTTGGAATTATGAGTACTCATCTATACAATTTGATCAGAATGAACAGGTTGATGGTTGGTCGAATATAAGTCATAATTTGAAAGCATATATGGGTGATCAAAAAGAACATGCTTCTCCATTTACATTAGACTCTACTAAAGAAGATGTGGTAGATTCGATGGGAACGCCAACATCTATTATAGGAACGACATGGGGCTATGAGTATTCGATGGTAAACTTTGATAGAAATCATACCGTAATAGGTTGGTCAAATATTAGTGACAATCTCAATGTATCTATAGGTTTAGCTCAAAAAGATGCTATGCCATTTACGACGCACTCCTCTAAACAAGAAGTTATTAATGCAATGGGAACACCAACATCTATTATAGGAGATACATGGAGTTATGATTATTCTAGTATACGATTCGATAATAGTGGAGAAGTTATAAGTTGGTCAGATATAAGTCATAATTTGAAAATAGACTCATTAAATTAAAAGGTCATATCTACAAAAGGGCTTCTCTCTTAATGGAGGGAAGTCTTTTCAAATAAGTTGAATCTAACATCGTTAGATGATATCATGAACCAAATAAGAAATGAACAAAATCTTACAGGGTTAGATAAGAGGGATAAAATGGCTAAAAAAATAGCAGTGAGTGAAGCGAGAGTATTGGAAGCATCTTGGGAATTGTTAGCTCAAGATGGATTGGAAAAGTTCAGTATGCGTAAATTAGCAGACTTGATCGGGATTCAAGCGCCTTCGATTTATTGGTATTTCAAAAGCAAGCAATTACTTTTTCAAGCTATGGCAAATCAAGTCGCAAGAGAAATTATGCTGAATATTCATCCGCAAGGAGATTGGAAAAAACAATTGCATCATTATGCAGTCACGATGCGAGAACAGTTACGAATTTATCCATGTTCTGCTCAATTGCTAATGAGAACATTGCCTTTAGAAAGCGATTATTTGCAGTTGTTAGATCAATTTCTGCAACCGATCGAACCTCTTCCGCTGACAGATAAAGAAAAGTTGAACTATATCGTCTGTGTGATCAACTATGTATTGTGTCATGAACTTGATGAGTATGAACGTCAACAAGTCGCGATCGGTATTGGTGTTAAAGATGAGAAGTTATTAGAAGGTTGGGCGCTAAAATCATTTGATCAGATTCCACAAGAAAAAGTAAGTATTATTCACCGGATGTATACCAATGGTCTATTTGGAGAAGTCGGTACAGATGAGATGTTTGAATCGGGATTAGATATTTTGTTACGTGGCATCGAGCAAAAGGTTATAGCTAGTTCGTAAGATATCCATCGGAACGTTAAAGGAAGATAAGCAAGCGTACACTTTTGAGACAAATAAGATAATAATCCCTGCATCCAAAACCTCAACAGGCGATGGCATACAGGGATTATTTATGTTACTTTGTAGAAATGGTTATGTGGTAACTTTGGCAAATACAATAAAGAAGACCATCAATTCAGCCAACACGATATGTGGAGAAACCATAACTAGCCAATCAAAAGCGAATAAGACAATCAGTGTAAGAATCAGTCCAATCATCACTTTAAATCGTGGCTTGAAGTTATGGTAGCGATACCGATGGAATACGACCATTACAGCCACAAAGTAAATCAATACCGAAATAAATGTAAAGCTAAGAATAAATAGATACGACAGTTGCTCCAAAAATAATAACTGAATCGAAGCCGCAATCATACTCAGTGAAAAGTAAATAAACAGATGCCCATACATAATCGTTTGCCCGGCAGTTTGTTTTTCTTTATCCACATGCTTTTCGACATTTTCAAAATACTGCCACCAGATCGCAATAATCAATACAAATGCCATCGCTGCAAACAGAATAGATGAAGGTGTAAATTGATCAGATTGCAGTACAGATAGCATACTGATCACTGACTCACCTAGCAAAATTAACGTAAACAAAGCAAAACGTTCTAACAAGTGAGCGGTATGAATCGGCGTTTTAACTAGATTTCGACGACCGATCAAAGGGACGATAATATCGACTGCTATCCCTGCATACAGAACAAAATAACGAATCCATGAATCGAAAAACAAAGAACAACATGAAATAACAATCCCTAGCCAGAAATACTTGCCAAAAAATCGAGCCGTTTCTTGGCGATGATGTTTCTCTTGAGTAGTCGTGATCATATACTGAATCACCATTAATGCTCGCAAACCGATATATCCAATCAGAAAAGGTATGTAATTTGAATCAAAATCAATATTAAGACTGGCTGTCATGATCAATACAAAAAATAATTGCACAATCATAAATATCCGGTCTTTGGTGCTGTCTTTTCCAAATCGATTGTTATATACGCTTTGCCCTACCCAAGCCCACCAGATCGGAATAAAAATAAGTAAAAACTTGGCTAACTGTTCCAAAGACATACCACCGTGTTCGACATGAAGTAACACATGGGTCGCTTTAGAGACTGCCGCTACAAATAGAAGATCATAAAACAACTCTAGCCAGGTTACCTTCTTTTCTAACATAAATTTCCCCCTTGTATATCCATCGTATTTTCATATCTATTGTATAGAATGGACATAAAAGTGTCAGCTTATTATTTTTATAAAGAAAAGCCCGTTATCTGTAATGAAGCGATAACGGGTTGGTTTCTCAAAGCTTATTTATTTGTTGAATCATAACAATCGCAAGCTGGTATTTAGATCAGAATATAGTTGCTTTATTTCGAAGTCATAGATTTCTCGGATTCTCCTGCTTCACGACCGCTATGTTGAATCGAATCAGGAATAAATAGGTTACGACCTGGCAGTTTATTTTCCCACATGATTGAATTGTATAACCGTTCTGGATCAATCAATGGAGAACCCCCGTTAATCCGTGGAATCGTCATAAGATCGGTATCACGTGTGACTAATCCAAGTTCCGTTGTAAAAGCATAACGAATCCCTACTTTTTGGATAATCTTCTCAACTTCAGGCGTATGCAATCCGTAAGGATAAGCAAATGTATTGATTACATGTGGAGTGAGTGGACGAAGGGCTTCAACACAGCGTCGCATATCATTTTCAATGCGTGCTAGATAATGCTCATAGGTCTCGGTGACTCCATCTTTTACCAGTGCAGCGGTTAATGCGTCTGTAGTATCGCTTGTTTTGTAATGTAATTTATTGGTGTGAGCTTGCACTTCCATTGTTGGATCTGTGCTGGTCATATTTTTGATTTCTGCTTTGGTCATATGTGGAGTCGCCACAAGAGCGCCTTTGCTAAAATCTCCTGTAATGACAAAGCTTACCCCTGGAATATGACGTTCTTTCATAATTGGATAGGCTGTCGTATAGAAGTTCTCATACCCATCGTCAAAAGTCACCAATACGGCGTTATCTGGCACTTTGCCACCTTTCATAAATAATCGGAATTGTTCAAGCGAGATAAAATTCATATCTTTAGAACGTAAATAATCCAATTGAGACGCAAACAGAGCAGGGGTGATAATATCGCCTCCTTGCTTGATCGGATCGATATCATGGTACATCAGTACAGCAACTTTATTTTGATAACGATCTTTTTGGGCAATGGAAGCAAATTGTTCCACAGGTGGAAGCTGGTCTGCGGATAATGGTTCATTGATTGTTGTAGGGTTGGTTTGTGAAGAAGAGCTAGACTGATCTGCCGAGGCAGAAGTAAAGGATGAGAAAAGATTGCGATCAGAATACATAGCCATTGCGATAAGCACAATTGCTAGAGTCGTTACCAGACCGGTAACCACAAACACAGACGTTTTGAATAATTTCATACATAGATCATCCTTTGTTAGAAAGTGGGGGCATCATTAGCACTAATATCGGAAAATAAAGAGGAGGATATAATATGTGACTTGTAAACAATCATGATTAAGCGCATTTTAGTTGAGGTGGTAAGATGCGTTTTGCAGGATTATATCGTACACTAAAAAGAAATGATCTTATGTTCACATAATAGTACCATCTCTATATCGTACACCATGCCATAATGGGGATATAACATATATACTTATTTTTAAATCAAATTTGAAACAAAGTAAACCTACACTATAGATCAAGTAATAAAGGTAGAATGGAGCTGGAATATGAACTACCGTAATATGGAAGAATGTGTGAATGATCTGGAAAAAAACGGTCATCTGATTCGGATTCATGAAGAAGTTGATCCTTATCTTGAAATGGCTGCGATTCATATGCGTGTTTTTGAAGCAGGCGGGCCTGCATTACTTTTTGAAAATGTAAAAGGTTCTCGATTCCGTGCAGTATCGAATCTGTTCGGAACTGTAGAACGGAGCAAATTTATTTTTAGAGAGACATGGGAATCCACACAAAATGTAATCGCTTTGCGTAATAATCCGATGCAAGCACTCAAGCATCCTTTTCAATATGTAGGTACAGGTCTATCTGCTCGTAAAGCTTTACCTTTGAAAAAATCGAGTGGATTACCAGCAGAATTTGAAGAAATTCAGATTGAGGATTTACCACTGATCCAGAACTGGCAAGATGATGGTGGTGCTTTTGTAACATTGCCGCAGGTATATAGCGAAGATCCCGAAAAGCCAGGCATCATGAACTCTAATCTAGGGATGTATCGTGTGCAGTTAAACGGAAATGAATATGAGTTGAATCGAGAGATCGGTATTCATTATCAGATTCATCGTGGTATTGGTATTCATCAGGAGAAAGCCAATCGTCAAGGTAAACCGCTAAAAGTAAGCTGTTTTATCGGTGGCCCTCCAGCACATACCTTATCTGCGGTTATGCCTTTGCCTGAAGGAATGAGTGAGTTAACATTTGCAGGATTATTAGCAGGACGACATTTTAGCTATAGTTATGTGGATGAATTCTGTGTCAGCAACGATGCTGATTTTGTAATTACAGGCGAGATTTATCCGGATGAGACGAAGCCAGAAGGACCTTTTGGAGATCATCTGGGCTATTATAGTCTGACTCATGAGTTCCCGATGTTACGTGTACACAAAGTCTATGCACGCAAAAATGCGATTTTCCCGTTTACCGTTGTAGGTCGACCACCGCAAGAAGATACGGCTTTTGGCGCTCTGATTCATGAATTGACAGGTGGAGCGATCAAGCAAGAGATTCCGGGAGTCAAAGAAGTACATGCTGTCGATGCCGCAGGGGTACATCCATTGTTATTTGCGATTGGTAGCGAACGATACACGCCTTATCAGCAAGTGAAGCAACCAGCGGAGATTCTGACGATAGCGAATCGAATTCTGGGAACAGGGCAGTTAAGTCTTGCTAAATATTTATTTATGACTGCGGAAGAAGAAGAGATATTGGATTCTCATCATGTTGAACATTTTCTAACGTATATATTGAAGCGGATTAATTTGCACCGTGATATTCATTTCTATACGAATACAACAATCGATACTCTGGACTATTCAGGGACTGGGCTTAATACAGGTAGTAAAGTGATCTTTGCGGCTGTAGGTGAACCGAAGCGTGAATTATGTACAGAGGTTCCGGCGATCTTACATGATCTACCGCAATGTGGAGCAGCTCATCTGGTGATGCCAGGCGTAGTGGCTTTACAAGGGGCTAGCTTTGTCGATTATGAACATACCGAGCAACAATTACAGGATCTATGTGAGAGTATTGCACAACGTGGTGAATTGCCTGACTGTCCGTTAATTATCCTGTGCGATGATAGTCCATTTTTAAGTGCGACGATCGACAATTTCTTGTGGGTTACGTTTACACGAAGCAATCCTTCTCATGATATGTATGGAGTGAATAGCTTTACCAAGCATAAGCATTGGGGTTGTGATAATGTCATTATTGATGCACGTACCAAGCCTCATCAAGCTCCACCATTGATTCCTGATCCTGACGTGGCGCAAAATATAGAGCGACTGTTTGCAGATGGAGCAAGCTTGAGTACATTAACACGTCGTACTTCACAATCGTAAAAAGAGGATTAACAAAGAACCTTTACTCTTAGTTATAGAGAAAGGTTCTTTTTATTATATACATTTACGTGGTAGAAGAACGAAATAGTAGTGCAGAAATAGAACCAATAGAGAAAAAACACTCGATATGATAACTTATCTATCACCAAATGAAGAAGAATTATCAGAAAATTAGTAATAAACAACAATATGAAGCTTTTAATTTAGAAATCATGACAATAAATCTATCATTAACTTTTAAAAAGAAGAATATTACATATATAATAAGCTTACAAGTTATATCTCATTACATTTCAAGTTAAAATAAAATAATATATCACATCAACATCACATATTAAATAGCTTCAATTCATTCTAATAATCAATAGATATAGAGCAGAGGAAGGATGAGAGAGTATGAGTTTGGCAGAACTGAATCAACGTGTGAAAACAGACCTTTCTTATCTAGCTTATGGAGGAGCAGATTGGGTACGTCCATTGCAACATCCAGCAGGTCATGTCTATGATGTCGTGATTGTAGGTGGTGGTCAGAGCGGTCTGGGCGCAGCTTTTGGATTATTGCGTGAACGGATATCGAATATTTTGGTTATAGATGAAAATAAAGAAGGGGTCGAGGGTCCATGGGAAACGTATGCACGGATGGTCACTTTGCGTACTCCTAAGCATTTAACATCAATAGATCTAGGGATTCCTTCATTAACGTTCCGCTCATGGTGGGAAGCACAGACAGGTGCAGAAGGATGGGCAGCTGTGGATAAAATTCCACGTGGAGACTGGATGAACTATCTGCGGTGGTATCGCCATATTCTTGATTTACCTGTATGCAATCATGTACGCTTGAAGCTGATCGAACCGACCGAAGAAGGGATTCACCGTCTGCATATCGAGAATACCAGCTCAGATTCAGTAAGCGTTAATGACGTACTTTTAGCACGGAAAGTCGTGTTGGCGACAGGTATACAAGGCGGCGGAGAGTGGCATGTTCCACCAATGATCCGTAATCATCTGCCTTCTCATCTGTATGCTCATACTTCAGCAGATATTGATTTTGAACCGTTAAAAGGCAAAAAAGTAGCTATATTAGGTGGCGGAGCGTCCGCTTTTGATAATACTCATTTTGCCCTTACACAAGGTGTAGGCGAAGCTCATGTTTTTGTCAGACGTGAACAATTACCACGAATCAATCCGATTCGACAAATGGAAGTATCGGGTATGATTGAACGATTTGCCGCTTTGCAAGATGAAGATAAATATGCAGCAATCGGGCACTTTTTCAAATACAATCAACCCCCCACCAATGATACATTTGAACGTGCATCTGCATGGGATGGATTTCATCTTCATTTGGGATCACCATGGTTAAAGGTTGAACAAGTAGGTGAGCAAGCTGTCGTTACCACACCTCAAGGAAGATTTTCGTTTGACTTCTTAATTATCAGTACAGGATTATTAAGTGATCCCGCATTACGTCCTGAATTGAAGTTAGTAGAGTCTCATATTGCACGTTGGAGTGATAAATATACAGCACCGGCAGAAGTGGCTAATCCATTATTGGATGCTCATCCGTATCTTAGTGCAGGGTTCGGTCTGCAAAGTCGAGATGAAGCCGGTAAAGAACGACTGCATGGATTGTATGTTTTTAACTATTCTGCGTTGGTCAGTTGTGGATTATCGGCATCTGCGATTTCAGGCATGCGATTTGCGATACCGAAGTTAGTCGGAGCGATTGCGGATGAATTGTTTTTAGACGATCGAGCAGATATTTTACACAATTTCTTCGCTTACGCTGAAGATGAATTTATCGGACAATGGCCGAAAGTAGCCAATACTGTAGATGTATAAGTAAGCTTTGAAAGTCTGTAACTTAATGATCGTTCTATAAAAAGAAACCTGCAAACACGTTGAAATCGTGCTTACAGGTTTTTTTGTTTGTATTCATTTTCCAAGTGATCTACATAATCTTTGGCTTCTTTGAGTCCCCATCCACGTGCTTCACGAACTTCTTTGATCGCTTGAATCTTTTTATTGTCATGAGTCAAAAACAATATACGTTCTTCAAACGTAGCTTGGTCAATCATTGGCGGTGAATGAGGAGGATGAACTTCACTTGTTGAAGATACCGACTTGGCACGATAAGAGGTAGACACTCCTGCATTACCCGGCCGATTTTTGAGCCATTCTAGATCTGATTTTATTTCGTTGAGTTGACTTTGTAGACTAATGACACGCAGTAACAGAAATACGGATAATACAAGCGCAATCATCGCTACAATTTCATATGTATTCATGGTATCTTGCTCCTTTCTTTATATAGTCATCTACAAAAGTATAACATACATCAGATTAGGGGTCATATCAGCATCTATTGTTTATCTTTTGTGAAATAAATCTATGAAATGTAGATGCGTTTTGCTACATTATCACGTAAAATAATACTGTGAATCACTTACAGTATGTACATACTTAGAAAAGAATAACCTGTTGATGAATGAAGCTATAGGGAGCGTATGAGATGGAAAAGTTATTACAGCAAGTAAAGGATGAATTGATCGCTCATGTTATTGTAGAAAGTTTTCATTTTATGGAGCCTGTACGAGTAAAAAATGCACCTCAGCCATGGGTTTTACTCGGTGCAGGGAATTATGCAGCTGTATTTTATCATCCCGATTATGAAGATTATGCAGTGAAAGTATATGCAATTGGGAAGACAGGCTTAAAAGAAGAAGCAGCCGTTTATGAAAAGTTAGGTGTACATCCTGCGTATTCCGCTTGTTATTATGTAGGTGAGAATTTTCTAGTTCTAAAGCGTCTACGAGGTGTAACCGTCTATGAATGTATGAAACGCGGAATTCTAGTCTCTGAACAAGCGATCAAAGATATAGATGCGGCGCTCGATTATGCTATTTCCAAAGGTCTACGTCCTCATGATATTCATGGTAAAAATGTGATGGTTGAACATGGGCGAGGGCTGATCGTAGATATCTCTGACTTTTACAAACAAGAAGAATGTAAAATGTGGGCAGACTTCAAAAAAGCATATTACCGTCTATATTTGCCTGTTGCTTCTCGTATATTATTTCCAGTGCCAGGTATCATGTTGGAAGGTGTACGCAAAGGCTATCAAGTATATCGTAAACGAAAAAAAGCTCAACTAGCTAGACACTGACTTGATGTAGTGTCTTTTGTTTTCATTTATCCCAAATAAGGTATATAGAAGTAATAGATCATACAGACTCTATAAAGGAGGCATTATCCGATGATCACTATCCCGGAACGAATCATACTGGCTAATCTACCGACCAAGATCGAAAAGTTAGAGCGTATCTCTGCGCAATTACAAGGACCTTCCATCTATATCAAGCGGGATGATCAGACAGGGACTGAATTATCAGGTAACAAAATTCGCAAACTGGAATATTGTATTCGTGAAGCTATCGACCAGGGTTGTGATACGTTGATTACTTGTGGAGGGATTCAATCGAATCATTGTCGTGCAACAGCCGCCGCAGCCGCCAAGCTCGGGTTAAAAGCAATCGTTGTATTACGTGGTCATGATCCTGATACATACGAAGGCAATTTATTGTTGGATCATTTATTAGGTGCAGAAGTATGTTGGATCAGTAGTGAAGATTATCGAGATCATCGGATGGATATTATGCATACGATTGCTGATGAAGTATCAGCTAAAGGGCAACAAGCTTATGTGATTCCAGAAGGAGCTTCAAGCGGAATCGGTGCATTTGGATATTTCTCAGCGCTACAAGAAATTGTCCAGCAAGAGCAAGAATTAGGTATCTCTTTCGATGCTGTTATTGTGGCAGTAGGCTCAGGTGGGACACATGGTGGATTATTGCTAGCTCAACAGTTACTTCCTACTTCACATCGTATTATAGGGATTAATGTGTGTGATGATGAAGATTATTTTATAAAAGCGATTACTACAGTTATTGAAGAAAGTGCTCATTACCTTGATCAATCGGTTACGATACCGACTGAAGCGATAGAAATCATAGACGGCTATGTAGGTAAAGGTTATGCTCAAAGTCAACCTCAAGAATTACAGTGTATTAAAGATCTGGCTTCGCTAGAAGGTGTAATTCTTGATCCTGTGTATACGGGGAAAGCTTTTTACGGGTTAGTTGAAGAAATTCGTAAAGGCACATTCCAAGACCTACAAAATATCTTATTTATTCATACTGGCGGATTATACGGATTATTTCCTCACAGTGCATCTTTTGAATTTTAAAATAGAAAAAGTCTGCTATACACATAATAATCTAGTGTTAGCAGACTTTTATAATAAATCGCAATAAGCTAAATTAAAATATTTATTACAAATTAGGATTATAGGCACTGCCTTTATTAAATATAATTATGCAGTAGGTTTGTCTACTTCAGGTACAACAGGAGTAGCTACAGCTGATTCATCTTCTAGTTCGGCTTCAATAGCTGGAGATACTTTGATTACAACAGCTGTAGGATCAGTAAGCACTTCAACGCCTTTATGGAATTCAAGATCAGATACTAATAAATGCTCACCAATACCAATTTTAGTAATATCGACTTCAAAAGCACTTAGCAAATCATCAGGCATACAACGAACATCAACTTCATACAATTCGACTTGCATAACGCCGCCTTCATAGACACCGATCGGTTCGCCAGAGAAATGAATAGTTACTTTAGTATCCATTGCTACATTCATATTCAATTGGTGAAAATCAATATGCAAAATCTTTCTTGTAATCGGATCTTTTTGAATATGTTGAATAGTAACAGGCTTTTTGCCTTTGGTAGGAATGTCTGCCATAAGAATAGCGCGAGGATTTTCTTTAATTGTTGCTAAAAATGATTTTTCTTCAACCATAACCGAAACACTACCAATATCTTTACCATATACAGTAGCAGGAATTCGCCCGCTAGTTCTTAATTCACGAATCTGTGATCCACTTTGTTGGCTACTACGTTCATTTAATACAATAGAGTTACTCATTTGTATTGCCTCCTTGGACATACAAGAAAATTTTACGCAAAAAAAGCTGATTAGCAATGGATGTCTAATCAGCTCGCCATGCGAACACATTTTCTTGTTGTTATGTATCATGTTACTACAAGTTTGTTGCTTGTCAAATATGTTGCCATACTAAGTTAATTATTTGACAACTTATCCACAGAGTGGTAAAGTTAGGGAAGCAGATAGGAACGGAAAGATACACATATCAGCTAAGAATATACATCATGACTCATTTTAATTGCTTATCCAATACGTACAGAATCAAATACAAATTTATTCGATCTTAAGAAATAAAGGTATCTTTATTTCTTTTTTGTTATCTCATTTTGGAAAATAATATAATAAAAGGGAGAAATAACTATGAACAAAGAGATCAAAAAACGGAATATTGTATTTTTAGGAACCAGTCTACCAAGAGAATGTGGATTGGCTACCTTTTCGCAAGATATGCTTGATGAAATTCAAAAAATAAGCGATTTTAATCCTCCACATATTATGGCTGTAAACAATGACAAAACATATGAGTACGGTAGTCAGGTCATGGGGCAAATTAATCAGTTTGAACGTGCTGATTATTTGAAAGCAGCGAATGAATTGAATCAATCCAACACAGACGTACTGGTGATTCAACATGAATTCGGTATTTACGGCGGCGAAAGTGGCGAGTATGTTGTAGAACTTGCAGAACATTTAACCATACCGTTTATTATTATTTTCCACACCGTTCTATCTGAACCTAGCGATAAGCAACGTCAGATTATGAAAAAGCTAGCAGATATGAGTTATAAAGTAGTGACAATGGTGCAGAATAAAGTACAAGATTTGATCGAAGTGTACGATATTGCTGCTGATAAAATAGAAATGTATCATCATGGTGTTCCGTTTGTTGACACAGGTAGTCGTACTGAATTGAAAGAACGTTATGGATATAGTGATCGTCAAGTATTATCTACATTTGGATTTTTGAGCCCGGGTAAAGGAATCGAATATGCGATTCAAGCGATGAGCGGTGTTGTCAAAACACATCCAGAAGCGCTTTATATTATATGGGGAAAAACACATCCAGTCGTGAAACAACAGGTCGGTGAAGTATATCGTCAAAAGCTAACTGATTTGGTCACTGAACTTGGACTTGAGAACAATGTCGCTTTTGTAGATAGACTGTTGACGCAAGAAGAAGTGGTTCAGTCGTTGGTCATGTCTGATATTTATTTGACTCCTTATTTGGGAAAAGATCAGGCTGTAAGTGGAACACTGGCTTATGGAATAGGATACGGACGTGTTATTATTTCAACGCCTTATCGTTATGCTATTGAAATGTTAGCAGATGGCAGAGGGATGCTAGCAGAGTTCAATGATTCAGCATCGTTAGAAACGCATATGTTGAATATATTAGATCACCCAGAGCTGAAGACAGAAATGGAAAACAAAACCTTGGCTCTTGGACAAACCATGATGTGGAGCGAAGTTGTGAAGTCCTACGCCAAACTATTTCGTGAAGTCATGTCTAGCAGTTACGGATTAAAAGGGAGTGCAGTATAAAATGGAAAACGTCATCGATTCAACGCCAACATCTACCTTATCTGCAGATTACTTACGACGCTTAACCGATGATACAGGGATTTTTCAACACACCAAATTTGGTATTCCTGACCGTTCGAAAGGCTACACTTCTGATGATAATGCAAGAGCACTCATCGCAGCGGTATTACTTTATAAAACCAAACAAGATCAGGCTTCTCTTGATCTTGTGCATACGTATCTAGCATTTATCTACCATGCTCAAAATGAAAATGGTAGCTTCCGTAACTTTATGGATTACAACCGTACATTTATAGAAAAAACAGGTTCTGAAGATTGTCAGGGCAGATGTCTGTGGGCACTAGGTGTCACTATTGCAGAGCCTTCAATTCCAGATAATTTGCAAAACACATGTAAATTTATGATCAACCGTGCACTTCCATTTTTGGAGAAGATTCGTGCTCCAAGAGCGATTGGGTATGCTTTGATCGGATTAACAACTATGCTCGATACTCCAGATGCGTTAACGTATACA
The DNA here is from genome assembly GCF_005233705.1 of Paenibacillus sp. CFBP13512. Lineage (NCBI taxonomy): Bacteria > Bacillati > Bacillota > Bacilli > Caryophanales > Paenibacillaceae > Paenibacillus > Paenibacillus sp. CFBP13512. Next base: position 367,173 of record NZ_QGAD01000004.1, read on the forward strand.
TTCCCATTTGCTACAGGTGAGAAATCAGGCGCTTCATTCTTACCACGCACACGAATCGAATCTTTGATTCAGAATATGGGGATTCGTCTGCACAATCTGTATCAAGGTCATGCTAGTGCAGATTGGCACTGGTTTGAAGACAAAGTGACTTATGGTAATGCAATGTTACCGTGGGCTTTGTTCAAAGCGTCTCAACATTCCAATACAGCTGCTTTTCAAAAAACAGCCCAAGAAAGCTTAGATTTCTTAGCGGAGTTAACATTTGTTTCTGAAGGTTATTTCAAGCCGATAGGTAGTCATGGTTGGTTACAGCGTGGTAAGCCTGCTGCACCTTATGATGAGCAACCGATCGAAGCTTCTGAGATGTTAATGGCTTGTTATGAAGCTTACAAAATACTTGGTGTACAAAAGTATCATGATCAAGCTTTGTTATGCTATCAATGGTTCCACGGTAGAAATTCACGTAATGAATCGTTGATTGATCGTCAAACAGGCGGTTGTTATGATGGAATTCATGCAGTAGGCTTAAATCTCAATCAAGGGTCAGAGAATATTGTCTCTTACTGCATGGCTCATGCGGTGATGGGCAATGAATAGATTTGCGACTATTCTTGCAGGTGGAGGAGGAACGAGGTTCTGGCCTCTTTCCCGGCAAGATCTCCCCAAGCAATTATTAAATATTAGCGGTAACGATATTATGCTAAATGATACGATTCAACGCTTTGATGGAGTCATACCTATGGAAAATACCATTATTGTGACCCATCGCTCTCAAGCGACTTTACTTGAAAGTATTATGCATACCAGTGTACAAGCTTCCAATATCCTCGTAGAACCTGTTTCCAAAAATACGGCTGCAAGTATTCTGCTAGCTGCTCTATATATCGAAAAAAATCATGGCGAATCTTTAATGATTGTGTTCCCTTCTGATCATCATATTACACAAGAAGAGAAATTCCGCACCAAGTTAGAAGAAGCGTGTCAAATTGCTATCGAAACAGACAAAATTGTAACGATAGGCATCAAGCCTACATTTGCAGCAACAGGCTATGGTTATATTTCGTGTAAAAGCGAACCGTTGATGAATACTCCTTGTCCTGTATACGAAGTTGCTGAATTTGTAGAAAAACCTACCTTTGTCAAAGCCAAATCTTATCTAGAAACAGGGCATTATTTATGGAATAGTGGTATGTTTATCTGGAAAACATCTACAATCATTGATAACTTCAAGCGTTTCCTACCTCGATTGTACAAAACAATGCTACCTTTGATTGCTTATCTAGGTACCGATCAAGAAGAAGAGATGATCAATCAGATTTATCCGTTATTGCAAAATATCTCGATTGATTATGGTATTTTAGAACGTTGTGATGAAGTGGTTGTGCTTGAAGGTGATTTTGGATGGAATGATATTGGAAGCTGGGATGCTTTAGGTGCTATTTTCCCACCAGACGATGAAGGCAATATTGTGAAAGCCAATTATGTAGGCATTGATACACGTAACTCTATTATTTATGGAGAAAAGCGATTAATTACTACGATAGGTCTGGATCATTTGATTATTGCAGACACAGAAGATGCCTTACTAATCTGTGCCAAAGACCGTGCGCAGGATATCAAAGATATGGTGATCATGTTGAAAGAAAAAGGACTTCAGGAATATACCTGAGAAAGGTTGACTCTTACCTCATGATGAAATTAGATTGGGATATCAAAACGTGCCGGGAATTACTGTCAGAGTATACGCCTGCCGAGCAAAAAGGAACCAAGCTTCATTTTACAGGAGTAGATGGTCTGGATGTCTATAATATTACAGCTCCTTTCTGGAATGATGGAGAACTGTATATTGCTGGACGTGTAGAAGCAAGAGATTCCGAAGACTCTGAAGTGATCTTTTTTGTACGTAATGGAGAGGTATGGGAACCGAAAGAAGATCTCACGCCTTTTCAATTACAAGATCCGTTTATTACGAAGCTAGACGATGAATTGATCTTTGGTGGCGTGGAAATTTATCGGAACCAAGAACCGGACCATAAGATTATTGGCTGGCGTACTTTACTGTATCGTGGCAAAACGATCCATGATTTTGAATATGCAGTGACAGGCCCCTGGAATATGAAAGATATTCGCTTAAACGAAATGGCTGATGGCAATATTGCTGTATTTTCTCGACCATTTGGTGTAGAAGGGGCAATCGCTTTGATAGGATTTGGTATTTTTGAATCTTTTCAAAATCTATCTGAATCTAATATTATTAGTGCGCCTGTATTTAAAGATCAATTCGATAAAAATGAGTGGGGCGGAGCAAACGAAATTCATTTGCTAAATAATGGACTATTAGGCATACTCGGTCATATTGCTTATCGAGATGAACATAAGATACTACATTATCATGCGATGTCTTTTGTACTCAATCCATGGACACGAGAGAAGTCTGAACTGAAAATTATTGCTGTTCGAAATGATTTTCCAGAAGGCCCTGCCAAGCGTCCAGATTTAGTCGATGTTATTTTTAGTGGTGGATTAACACGTGAAGCGAATGATCGTGCCATATTGTATGTAGGGGCAAGCGATGTCGAATCTTATTGTATTGATATCCCTGATCCGTTTGTAGAGTATGAGCAGATTATTTTGACCAAACATTAGTGTGAAGTAGAATGGCTACAATTCGCTAATCAATATAGAATGTATATAAACAAGGCTATCTTACAATCAGATTATAGATTGTGAGATAGCCTTGTTTTGCTTTGAGCTATAGTTCAATCGGGTACAATCGCTATAGCACGAATCCACCCTGCACTCGCTTTATCAATTTTGATCGGCAATCCAATAAACTGAAATCCGGTAAACGGCAATTGCTCCAAATGACATAACTTTTCAATATGACAATATGCTTTCTCAATGCCTGCAAAATGTCCTTCCCAGATCAGACTGGCATCGCCTGTTTCTTTGTACCGTTCAGCAATCGTCGGCAGAGGAGCATCCCAACTCCAAGCATTTGTCCCCATGACTTTGACCCCTTGCTCAATCAACCATAATGTTGCTTCTCTGCCCATTCCGCAACCACTTTGCAAATAAGCAGGTGTGCCATAATGCTCCATTGCACTTGTATGTATAAGCACAATATCACCTGCTTGGAGTGTATATTGACGAGCTTCTAGATATTGCTTCACATCTTCCGCTGTACATACATAACCATCTGGACGATCTGAGAAATCGATCACCACTCCATTTCCTATACACCATTCCAAAGGGATCTCATCGATGGTTAGTGAGCGTTCGCCACCATTCATTGTTGGATGATAATGATAAGGAGCATCTAAATGGGTACCTGTATGTGTAGTTAATGAAATCTGTTCGATTGCCCATCCTAACCCTTGAGGTAAATCGTTAGCCGTTGCTCCCGGAAAAAAGGATAACATTGTAGGCACAGACTCTTGATGATCAATATACTGGATGTTTGCCATTTGTGCAGGTGGATCAACAGGTAATTGAGATACGATAGATACACTTAGATCAATAATCGCCATGATATTCAACCCCTTCACATAGTATGCCAATATCATAACAAGCCCGGAATTGATTTGTATAGAAACGCTCATGATAAGAGATAGAGTATAAAATGAACTGCCTAATAGAGCACTTTACAAAAATCATGTGTTGACCGATGAAAATAATAGTGAATCTTATAAAAGAATCCAAATCCCTCCAAATATTTATCAAAATGTGAACGAAAACAATCATGATTTGAATTTTTGTGGATTATTTTGAACGAAAGTGATTGTTTTTTGTTAGGTTTGTGATACGATAGTTGGAGTTGGAGGAATGATCATGCTGACAGAAGAACGCTACCATTTAATTCTACAGCGCTTACAGGAACGAAGCATTGTTAAATTACAAGAATTAGTTGATATTTTAGGTGCTTCGGAATCAACCATTCGTCGTGATTTGATCGATCTTGAAAGTCGCCAACTGCTAAAGCGTATACATGGGGGAGCAGCCCTAGTTCATCAAAAAAGCCAGGAACCTGGTATGGATGAAAAAACATTCACAAACGTTCAACAAAAAGATATTATTGCCAAATTAGCAGCACAAGAGCTTTTGGATGGTGAATGTATCTATCTCGATGCAGGAACAACGACGCTTGCCATGATTCCTTATATTGAAGCCAAAGACATTACAGTGGTGACCAACGGATTGTCTCATGTTGAAGCTCTTGTTCAGCAACAGATTCGAAGTTATTTGTTGGGAGGTATGATGAAAATGCATACCAAAGCCGTTATTGGAAGTATAGCGCTCCAGAATATGGACAACTTCCGCTTTGATAAATGTTTTCTCGGAGCAAACGGCATAGATGCAGAGATGGGATATACAACGCCAGATCCTGAAGAAGCTTTAATTAAAAGACGTGCACATGAATTATCCAGTCAGACGTATATACTAGCAGATTCGAGTAAGATCGGTGAGATTACGTTTGCCAAATTATTTAATCTAAATGAAGCTGTATTAATCACCGAAGCTATGCCAGAACAATGGCAACGTTCGATTGCCCAAAAAACTAAAATAATCGAGGGATAACCATGATATATACAATAACGCTTAATCCTTCCATAGATTATATCGTGGAAGTGGACGAACTGAAGCTAGGTGAATTGAACCGAATGACACGGGATTTGAAACTTCCCGGTGGCAAAGGAATCAACGTATCTCGTATTTTGAATCGTTTAGATGCGCCGAATACAGCCCTTGGTTTTGTCGGTGGATTTTCCGGTCAATATATAGAAGATAAACTTCATGCTGAACACATTTCGACTGATTTTGTCCATGTGGCAGATGATACACGAATTAATGTAAAGCTGAAGCATGGAGAAGAAACAGAGATCAATGGGCAAGGGCCGAATATCAGTACAGAAGAAGCAGATGCACTGGTTGCCAAATTGTCTCAATTGAGCAAAGAAGATGTGGTTGTTCTTTCCGGAAGTGTACCGCCTTCATTAGGAGCTCATTTCTATGATCGTCTGATTGAAGTATGTAAGCAGACAGGTGCAGAATTTGTGATTGATACGACAGGGCCAGCACTACTCAAAGCGCTTGCAGATCGTCCACTATTAGTGAAGCCTAATCATCATGAATTAGCAGAACTGTTCAGTGTTGTGATTGCGAGTCGTGAAGATATTATTACGTATGGTCGTAAATTGCTTGAACTTGGTGCGCAACATGTACTGATTTCGATGGCAGGCGATGGAGCTTTATTGATCACACCGGAGGAAGTGTATCATGCGAATGTGCCTAAAGGTACAGTGAAAAATTCTGTAGGTGCAGGCGATTCAATGATTGCTGGATTTACCGGTACATTGGTATCTACTCACGATCCAATAGAAGCCTTCCGTACAGGTGTTGCTTCAGGTAGTGCGACTGCCTTTTCAGATGATCTAGCAACACGTGAAAAAATTGAAGAGTTACGTCCACAAGTTACTATTGTTAAATTATAGAATCTGTTGATTGAATCCAACAAAGGAGTGTAACCCAATGAGAATTACAGATCTAATGATCAAAGAAACGATGATCATGGACTTACGAGCAACAACCAAAGAAGGCGCGATTGATGAATTGATCGCAAGCCTTGCAGCCAGTGGAAGAATCAATGACCAAGTGCTGTTCAAAGAAATGATTTTGAAGCGTGAAGGCGAATCGAGTACAGGTATTGGTGGCGGTATTGCAATGCCTCATGCCAAAACAACAGCAGTGAACGAGCCTACTGTCGTGTTTGCAAAAAGTACAAGAGGTGTAGATTACGAGTCTCTTGATGGAGAACCTGCTCATTTGTTCTTTATGATTGCAGCACCAGAAGGAGCAGCTAATACTCATTTGCGTACACTGGCAGCACTCTCTAAGCTACTGATTGATAGCGATTTCATCGAAAAATTGATGAATACGACTAATCCTGATGAAGTATCGGCTTTATTTGATACTCAACAAGCAGAAAAAGAAGCTGCTGAAAAAGCAAAAGCGGAAGCTAAAGCAGCAAGAGAACAAGCCAAACAACAAGAAAATGCAACAGTACAACAAGCAGAAGCTACTCTTGAAGGCAAAGACAACAAACCATTTGTAGTTGCTGTTACTGCTTGTCCTACAGGAATTGCTCATACGTTTATGGCGGAAGATGCACTGATCAAAAAAGCGCAAGAAATGGGCGTAGAGATCAGAGTAGAAACAAACGGTTCTGAAGGTGCCCAAACCGTCCTAACCGATGATGAGATTCGCCGTGCAAGTGGAGTTATCGTAGCTGCGGACAAGAATGTAGAAATGGCTCGTTTTGATGGTAAGCCTGTTTTGCAAAGACCGGTTAGTGATGGTATCCGTAAATCCGAAGAATTGATTCGTAAAGCGATGAATGGAGACGCTCCTATTTATCATAGTGCAGGGGGCAAATCGTCTTCTGAAACTTCTTCTTCAAATGAAAAAACTAAAATTGGTAGCAAAATATATAAAGACTTAATGAATGGTATTTCTCACATGTTGCCGTTCGTTGTCGGTGGTGGTATTTTACTTGCGATCTCGTTCTTAATCGAGCAGACAGCAGGCGAGAATAGCCAAATCTTTAAACTGTTACAAACGATTGGTGGGGGCGAAGGAGCATTCTTCTTCCTGATTCCAATTCTAGCTGGTTTTATCGCAATGAGTATCGGTGATCGTCCGGCATTAATGCCAGGTATGGTCGGAGGTCTGATGGCGGCGAACTCTAATGCTGGTTTCCTTGGCGGTCTAGCAGCTGGTTTCTTAGCAGGTTATGTAATTCTCGGTCTACGTAAGTTACTGGCTGGATTACCAAAAACGTTAGATGGTCTTAAACCGATTTTGTTATATCCTGTACTTGGTTTGCTGATTACCGGTACGATTTCGTATTATATCTTCGATCCAATCTTTGGTGGGATTAACACTTGGTTGGTTAACGTATTGAATAATTTAGGAACAGGAAATGCTGTTATTCTGGGTCTGATCTTAGGTGGAATGATGTCGATCGATATGGGTGGCCCATTTAACAAGGCTGCTTATGCGTTTGCGATCGGTGTATTCACATCGAGTGGTAATGTAAATGGTACAATGATGGCGGCTGTTATGGCGGGCGGTATGGTTCCTCCGTTAGCTATCGCTTTGGCGACTACATTCTTCAAAAACAAATTTACAGAGCAAGAGCGTAAGTCAGGTCTGACTAACTACGTGCTTGGATTGTCCTTTATAACCGAAGGTGCGATTCCTTTTGCAGCAGCTGATCCATTACGTATTTTAACATCTTGTATTATTGGTTCTGCGGTTGCAGGCGGATTAACACAATTTTGGGGTATTAATATCCCTGCACCTCATGGTGGTATTTTCGTAGCGGCATTAGCAAATCATGCTTTATTGTTCTTGTTAGCTGTTGCGATTGGTGCTGTTATTTCAGGATTAATTCTAGGTTTATGGAAAAAAGTACTTGTAGCTAAATAATAGTTTAACCCTTCAAAACCTTTATCAAAAGACTAAGCTGATTACATATAGCCTCTGTTCTTTTGATAAAGGTTTTTTTGATGTCAAAATGATGCAGTATAATGTCGTATTTTGTATTATGTGATCATTTCACACTATAAATTAAAAAAATGAGCGAAATCGTGCAAATATATGTAAATATTAGGCAAGTTACTGACGATATATAATCTATAACTCCTAGAAAATGAATTAGTTCAAAAGAATTATAAAAATCTATTTACAGTCTATGAAAACGCTGTTATAATCAAAATCAATCAATAGTAATCACAAACGATCACGAAAATTGTCGAAAAAAATCAGTAAACGATCATTCTCGATCATGAGAGTGTGATGAACACAATATTAGCTAACATATGTAGACAGGTGGGTTGTCCCATGCTTTTTGAAGAAGAACGAAAGCATAAAATGGTTCAGTATTTGCAAGAGAATCACAGGGCATCTGTTCAAGAATTAGGGGAAGCTTTTGGTGTATCCGATTCAACGGTTCGTCGGGATCTCAAAGAGTTAGAAGATGCAAAGCGTTTGAAAAGAACACACGGGGGAGCAGTATCACTTCAAAGTGTGAATTTTGAACCGAACATGGTCGACAAAGAAGATTCTTTTCGAGAAGAGAAAGAGCGTATAGCGAAGCGAGCAGTAGAGATGATTCATTCAGGAGATACCATCTTGCTTGATTCAGGAACAACCACTCTTCCACTAGCTAGAGAGCTTAAGAATATGTCGGGGATTCGAGTCATTACGAACTCTGTCATAGTTCTCAGTGAGCTTCGAGATTGTCGGAATATTGAGTTATCTATTATTGGCGGATTGCTGAGGCCAGACACTTTAGCCTTTGTTGGCCCGATTGCAGAGCGTTCACTGGATATGGTGCGCGTAGACAAAGCTTTTATTGCAACGAATGGTCTTGATCTCAAAGAAGGTGTTACTACCCCTAATCTCACAGAAGCTGCTATTAAGCGCAAAATGATTGAAATTGCCAAGCAAGTCATTTTACTCGCAGATCATAGCAAAATCGGTAATATCGCTTATGCTAAATTTGCAGACGTATCCGAAATTGATCATTGCATTATGGATTCAGAAGTACCGCCTTATGTTATTCATCAGTTGAGAAAGCTTGGTATAGGAGTAACGATCGCATAACTACATTCTTCTATTCAAAGCTTTATCATAGAGCATATTTGTAAGCGTTTTATTCCAACATCATCAGCAGTGCAAAACAGCAATAATATACTAAAGAATTATTGTGAACGCTTCAGTTTAAGCTTGGTTCAGGTTAGACCATTACTCAATTATAAGGGGATATTACCATGAAAAAATTATTGGCTGTTACCGCTTGTCCAACCGGTATTGCTCACACGTATATGGCTGCTGAGTCATTGCAAAAAGCTGCGGATCAAAAAGGTGTACCGATTAAAGTCGAAACGCGTGGTGCAGTCGGAGTTGAAAATGGTCTAACCGCTCAAGAAATTGCTGAAGCACATGCTATTATTATCGCTGCTGATACCGATGTAGATGAAGATCGTTTTGCAGGCAAGCCAGTTATCCGTGTTGCGGTTGCACAGGGGATTAAAGTGCCAGGGGAATTGATTGACCGTGCACTTGCCAAAGAAGCTTCTAGTGGTCTTGGAGCTTCACCAACATCTACACCTGAAGAAAATGAAGGTCGCAAGCCTAATATGTTCTACAAACACTTGATGAATGGTGTATCCAATATGTTACCGCTTGTTATTGCGGGTGGTCTAATTATCGCATTCTCATTCTTATTCGCTTTCACTAAAGGTGGAGTCGATCAAGTCGAAGGTTCATTCGGAGCTGCTTTGTCCACGATCGGTGGCGCTTCAATGGGACTTATGGTTATCGTCTTATCTGGATTCATTTCATTCTCTATCGCGGGTAAACCCGGACTTGCACCTGGTTTAGTTGGTGGTGTACTTGCTAAAGATATGGGCGCTGGATTTATCGGCGGTATTATCGCAGGTTTTGTAGCTGGTTATATTGCACATTACTTGATCAAAACGATCAAAATGCCTAAAAACTTTGAAGGTCTTAAACCGATTCTAATCGTTCCAGTCTTGTCTGTTCTTGCTATTGGTCTATTGATGGTCTACGTTATCGGTCAGCCGATTGAATGGTTATTGACTGGTTTGACAGCTTGGTTAACGAATATGGGTGCAGGAAATGCAATTATGCTAGGTGCTATTCTTGGCGCAATGATGGCACTTGATATGGGTGGCCCTTTCAACAAAACAGCGTATACGTTTGCAGTAGGACTGCTAGGTGCTTCACTGTATACACCAATGGCTGCTGTTATGGCAGCAGGAATGACTCCACCACTAGGTATCTGGTTAGCAACCGTTATAGCTAAAAATCGCTTTACGAAAGAAGAACGTGAAGCAGGTAAAGTTGCTTCGGTTCTCGGATTATCGTTTATTACCGAAGGAGCGATTCCGTTTGGTGCAGCCGATCCGATTCGCGTTATTCCTTCCTTTATGGTAGGTTCAGCAGTTGCTGGTGCATTGTCTATGTACTTTGGTGGCGGACTACATGCTCCTCATGGTGGTGTATTCGTTCTCTTTATCCCGAATGCAATTGATCATTTACCACAATATGTATTATCTATTGTGATCGGTACAGTCGTTACAGCATTGATGGTCTTGTTGCTTAAACGCAAAGCACCTGCTAAATTATAAGTAATTATAATTCATTACAAGCGATCGGAAAGACCCTCTTTCCGGTCGCTGTCCATATTTCTGCTTAGTGGGTTCACAAATAATAATTAGATGAAGATGATGAGAAGGAGTGACACTAGCCATGAATATCAGCGAACTATTAAGCACAGAAAGTATTTTTTTACCTTCTACAGCAACTACACGTGAAGAAGCGATTCAACAAATGGCAGCCGGTATGAAAGCTTCTGGTGCAGTGACCAACGAAGCAGCTTATGTAGATGCTGTGATGGCACGTGAACAACAAAGTTCAACAGGAATTGGTTTTGGTGTAGCGATTCCTCATGGTAAATCAGCAGGTGTAGCCAAAGCAGCTTTAGCCTTTTCACGATTTGCAGAGCCGATTGATTGGGAATCTTTAGATGATCAACCTGCTCAAATTGCATTTATGATTGGTGTACCTGAAGAGAATGCTGGAAATGAACATTTGCAGATTTTAGTGGCTCTTTCTCGCAAATTAATTCATGAAGAATTTCGTGCTGAATTGATCAATGCTCAAAGCAAACAAGAAGTGATTGATATTTTAACGCGTACGATTGGATAATATAGAATTAGATATAGCTATATGTAAATAAAAGCGTATTGCCTTTTGATCAGGTGATACGCTTTTTTTGTTGTTCTTTTTGATGATTCATGATCGATGAAGTGATAAGGATACATCACAGCTAGGCGTTTGAAAGTCATGCAGACGGTTAATGAACAGTATCTTACAAAAATGGATACGTATAGAACCAACTATAAAATAAAGGTGGAACATAATGAGCAAATGGATAGAGTTTACTCAAGCTTCGCGATTGCATTTTGTGCCTTTGATGATCATTTGTGTGATACAAGGAGCTTTGGCAGCATGGATCTGGAATGACCAGTTTAGTGTGATCATTTTTCTATTAACATTGATTGGCTCCAGTGCCATACATATTTTTTCGATGATGATTAATGATCTATGGGATTATCGTAGTGGTGTCGATGTAGCTGCTTATCAATCGGATGAATCGATTTCAACCGATTCAGGGTATCTGACTACTGGGAAATGGAGTGAACAAACATTTGCCCGGGTGACATGGAGTATGCTGGCAATTACGATTATCTGTGCGGTAACATTATACTTTTTAAGCGGATGGGGCGTTTTATTACTGGGTGGCATAGGTGGATTATTGGCTTTATTTTATGTCGTTCCACCGATCAAATACGGATATATTGGTAAAGGCAGTAGTGAACTTGCACATGTATTATGTTTTGGCGTTTTTCCAGTCATGGGTGCTTATTATGTGCAGACCGGTCATTTTGATATCCGATTATTCTTTTTGTCACTACCGATGGGATTACTAACGACACTGACCTTTTTTAATCACCATTTTTTACATTGGAAAACTGACAAACAAGTTGGTAAGCGTACACTGGTAGTTGTATGGGGAGAACGCAAATCTTTTCGTTTTTCGATTGTTTTGTTATGTCTTGCACTGTTCAGCATTTTGATCTGTGTGCTTGTAGGCGGATTGCCGATCTACGGTATTCTTGCTTTACTGACAGCTATTCCATTGTGCCGTATGTACCAGCATATGAAAAACAAACGTAATTTACAGACGCATCAGCAATTACTATGGTTATCTTTACGAACTTCGCTTCAATGTGGAACGGTGATGATTCTGGTATTGTTGGTCGGTCGATGGATATGGATCATCTAATAATCGTATAGCCATTGAAAAGGTTAAACCACAAAAAAAGACATTCTAAACCAATGTCTTTTTTTGTTTAAATACCGAAAATAGCTACTCAAACATAGACAATAATATAAAAATTTTCTAAAATGTATGTACAAGTAGGATATTATGACGCATAATTTAATTATTTATATGTACAAGTTCATTATTTTTGTAAGCGGTATCTTTACTATAAAGAAGGAGATGACAACATGAAGCAACCAACAACATCTATCAATGAACAAATTACGCTTTGGAATCAACAATCTGCTTTGGATGCAGGAGGTCAACATTTCAAAACAATCGGTATTCATATCGAACTTGAAGCAGGTGCGGTTCGCAAACTACCTGCATATGTGCAGACTGAAAGATATCAACAAGTGATGGTTGTCTATGATACGAATACGTATGAAGCAGTAGGACGACAGATTATAGATTTGCTACAAAGTATAGAGGTAGGTATTACAGAATTAGAACTGCGTGAAAATAAAGTGGGTGATGTGATTGCAGATGAAGCGACGATCGTACAATTGTTGCTAGCTGTAACCCCTGAGATAGATGCTATTATTGCAGTCGGTTCAGGAACGATTCATGATGTAGTACGGATTGTTAGTTATAAAATGGATAAACCGTTTCTTTCTGTACCTACCGCTGCGTCAGTCGACGGATTCACTTCTGCGGGAGCACCGTTAATCGTTAATGGAACCAAAGAAACGTTTCAAGCCAAAGCTCCACAAGCTATTTTTGCCGATATCAATGTCTTAATGAATGCGCCACAGACTTTAACTGCCGCAGGATTTGGGGATATGCTAGGCAAATGTACTTCACTTGCCGATTGGAAAGTATCTCGTGATCTCGGTAATGAACCTTATAACCAATTGGTCTATGACATCACAGAAGAAGCACTTAATCAATGTATTGAAAAAGTAGACTTGATTGCTTCAGGTAGTGCAGAAGGCATCTATACCGTGATGCATTCGTTACTTGCTTCAGGAATAGCGATGTTGATTGCTGATCATTCTCGCTCTGCTTCAGGTGGAGAACATCATATTTCTCATCGCTGGGAAATGGAACTGATCAAAGGTGGACACCGACAAATTTTACATGGAGCCAAAGTAGGTGTGGCTTCAGCACTTTTAGCTGATCATTATCGTCAATTAGCAGTTAATCATCCTGAAGTTAAAGCATTTGCCGCTTACAAACATATTCCGACCAGTGCACAAATGAAACAATGGTTATCTGCCGCAGGTGGGCCAAGCGAATATGAGCAATTAGAAATGCCAGCTGAATGGTTAGAGCTTGCTTTACATTCGGCGCATACGCTACGTAACCGTTATACAGGACTGAAATATATGAATGAACATCAATTGATCTAATAGTCTATGTTTATGGTAAAATAACATATCATATATCTTTATCAATCGTTCGGAGGAATTATGGCCGCAAAATACAGACAAGTTCGAGATGAAATATTATCATGGATACATTCATCCAAATTATTACCAGGTAGCCGACTGCCTTCAGAACATGAGATCGCTGATCAATTCAGTGTAAGCCGACAGACCGTCCGTCAAGCATTAGGAGAGCTGGTGCGAGAAGGTTGGTTAAACCGGATGCAAGGTAAAGGAACATTTGTTGCTGATCCTGCTGTCAAATCGGTCGATGATAACAAAACTGTCGGTGTCATCACAACCTACATCTCTGATTATATTTTCCCACAAATTGTGCAAGGCATCGAAACAAGACTGCGTAGCGAGGGCTACCGGCTATTACTAGCAAGTACAGAGAATGATCCCACCAAAGAGCGGGAGTGTCTGGAAATGATGCTCAATCAGTCTCCAGCGGCTTTGATTGTAGAGCCTACTCGTAGTGGAGAACGTAGTGCGAATCTGAATTATTTTCTGACGATTGAAAATCGGTCTATTCCTTATCTGATGATCAATGCGAGTTATGAAGAAATGGATTCGGCTTGTCTACGAATGGATGATGAGCGTGGAGGGTTTTTGGCAGCTCAGCATTTAATTGAGTTAGGGCATCGGCGCATAGCTGGTTTTTTCAAAACAGATGATATGCAAGGTGTGCGCAGAATGAAAGGGTTCGTAGCTGCTCATCGCAAGTACAGTATTCCGCTACAGCCATCACTGATCTTCACGTATAATACAGATGATAAAAGCACTGCACCGATTGCACAAGCGAAGCAGTTGATTGAACAATCTGCTCAAGAACGTGCAACAGGCTGGGTTCTATATAATGATGAGTTAGCTGTGAATTTGCTTCAAGTAGTACGTGAAGCAGGATTGTCTGTACCTAATGACCTTTCGCTAGTGGGATTTGACGATTCTTTTTTAGCGACTGCAACAGAAGTGAAGTTAACTACACTTAGTCATCCTAAGCATGCATTAGGCACAGCAGCAGCAGAAATGATTTTGCAGATGTTAGATGGAGAACAACGTGGTCTGGGTGAAAAGATACATACCCCTGAACTGATTATTCGAGAATCGACATCATCTCCAGCATAATCATTTATATAGAGATCAACAAGGAAGAACGGTTATCTCTTTAAGCTATTTTGTAATAAGGAGTGTACTTATGAAGACATTAGAACAAGCATTATCTACATTTGTAGAAACTCATCGTACCTTTGAGCTTCAGGGTCACTTTACTCCGATACAACCGGACACATTACAGCAACAGTGGCCAGACAACATTCCAAGTTCTGTTGAACTGGATTATTATCTGAGTCGTTATCAACCGAATGATATCCTGATTGAAACAGGTTTTGCTCCGATCATTTTTTGGTCGATCGATCAATTGCAACAAGCATTGATCGGTTATCGCTGGGTAGGCATGTCTGAGCCATATGAAGAAAGCGATACATGGCCATCTCATTGGGTAATTATTGCAGATGATCTGGGTAAAGGTAAGCCTATTCTGGTAGACACTCATCAAGAAGGCACACCTGTATATGCAGGCTATGACGCAGGGAACCCTTTTTTAATAGCATCAAATCTAGCTGATTTTTTTACCGCTATGACGGCATGGATTGAAGTGGTCTATGGATCATTTGATGTTTTTGAAATTACCGATGATGATAGTGTGGTTCTACCTGAATTTGATGCTCAGTTAAAGGCTGCGCTTGAGCCTATTTTGGGAGCGGAATTATTCGCGCATTTTTATGATTACTTTTATGGATGATATGTATATAAAAAAACTCCGCTTCTCACTAGATTCAGTGGGAAAGCGGAGTTTTTGTACTGCTTATTTGGTTGTACCTATACATTCAATGTGAAGATGCTAGATTACGCTTGAGATTTTTCGTCTTCGCCCAATACACAGTCAGCGAATAAGACAGATTTGGGAATACGGAAAAATTGCTCTGTTTTTTCTTGAAATGCAGGAGAAGGCAAAGTTGCTTGATGTAACCACTTGCGGAATGTACCTGGATGAACACCAATCCAATGACTGACATCGGTTACAGATAAATCATGAACCATACATAAACCTGTCAAAATGTGATTGCGTACCGGTGAACGAGTAATCGTTCTTTTCATAAAGCGAGAAGGTTCTTGCTGGCAAATCACAGGGCTATTATTAATCACCTGCTGGTTAAACAAAATGTGATGCGGATATCCTAATTCCCGGCATACTTTTTCAAGATTAGCTTTGCCAGGGAGGCGGCCTTCATAGACCCAAGCACTAACGCTTCGTGATGAAACCGATAACCGTTCTGCAAGTTCAGATAGTTTGATATCGTTGACCATGAGTACAGCAAGCAATACACGATTGCGAATTTGACAACGTGTCGGTCTGCGGAATCGCTTTACTCGAACTCCTTTGCCGAGATACTTACGGTTGATCAGAGACCACGCCTCTATAAAGTGTCGTTCTGGTTGATTAGGCATATTTCCTCCGATTGATCTATTTTTTCGTGATATTAGGTTTAGTGTCCTTTCAACATCCTACAACACACAGACGCTCGTTTCAAGCTGACATGGACACTATTTTTAACCAATTAAGAATATTTATCAAATAAGAATGATTATAAGCATAATAACATATGCAAATCAGTAATATAGATCATAGCAGTATCTAAAAGTTGATCTATATGTTCTTTAATCCTTCTTTATATACTTCAAACGTTCTCACCTCAAAATCAATAAAACATACTCTCTTTACATCAACAAATGAATAGAAAAATAAACAGGATAAAGCTATCGAATATTTTATCAAATTAGTATGCGTTGTTATCCGCAGAGAGATTTTAAAATAGAACCATAAAATACACTTATATCTATATTTATCCTTTTATAGTTGCATATATCCATATTATTTAAGAGCTAAATGATTAATTTTATAAAAAAATAAAAATAGAGCGTATGACTTGGTACGTCTGGGTTTCTAATCAATTGTGTGCAAGTATTTTGGTTCTTTTACAAAAAAATAAATTCATTTCTGATACATTTGTTGTTTAATGGGGTATTAAATAAGACGATAGCCGATTGCTTGACCAAATCGGTTGCAACATCTAAAACTACCACATAATCGTTTTATATTATTAGGAGGCCAATACTTATGAGTACAAATCACGAAAAACTTACAGCAACAAAAAGAGAAAGTTCAAAACGTTCTGAAATGCGTGAACTTCGTCTAAATGGACGCGTTCCAGGTGTAGTATATGGTCCAGATTTGGGCAGCGTACCTGTACATGTAGATTCCAAACAATTGCTAGCTCACGTTAAACGCGGTGGAGCAGAAATGTTCTCACTTGCTGTTGAAGGTGGAAAAGAAGTACAAGTATTGATTAAAGATGTACAACGTGTAGATGGTCGCATCTTGCATGCTGACTTTATGCAGGTTTCTGATACTAAACCAATTCAGGTAACAATGCCAATTGACTTCCACGGCGAAGCAATCGGTACTAAATCTGGTGGTGTATTGCAACACCAAGCAACAGAACTAGAAGTGAGCGGTTTGGCTAAAAACTTGCCAAGTAGCCTTGAAGTTGATATTTCCGGATTGGAAATCGGCGACAGAGTCATCGCAAGCGATGTTAAATTACCATCTGGCGTTACATTGGTATCGAACGAAGAAGAGATTATCGCTTCTGTAATCGTACCTCGTGTAGCTGAAGAAGATCTTGAACCTACTACTGCTGATGAAGCAGAAACAACTGATGCTGCTACAAATGATGCAGGCGAAGAAGTTCCAGAAGTGGGCAAAGAATAATAGTATTCATACCCGGTATGAATCTGTAATATAGCATGACCAAAAAGCTGGTACTCTTTATGAGTATCAGCTTTTTTTATCAGCGCATCTGTAATTCATTTATGATACGATAAGAAAGAAACTTATTGTCTATACAAAGGAGCTATTCTGTTATGATCAAACACATTGTTTTATTTAAGTTGAAAAATCCAACAACTGAAGTCGTAAATGAAACCGTAGCCAAATTGAGAAGTTTGGAAGGCAAAGTGGAATCACTGATTGCTTTGGAGATTGGCGCAGATATTTTACGTACAGAACGTTCTTATGATGTAGCTTTGACCGCTACATTTGAGACATTAGAAGGTCTACAAGCGTATCAAGTGCATCCAGAACATGTGAAAATCATTGAATACATGAATAGTGTTAGAGAAAGTTCAATAGCAGCAGACTACGAATACTAAGGCGGTGTGACTGTTTTGTACTATATAAACCGTGAACAGATTGAACGAAGAATTGTAGCCCTAGAAGATGTATGTGAAGCATTACAACAAGTGTCTACGCATTGGGACAGCAGTCTTATTTCTGGTTTTGTTCAAGAACGAGCCCTTCATTTAGCGATTGAATGTGTCACAGATATCGGCAGTTATTTGATTGATGGCTTTATTATGCGGGATGCTAGTAGTTATGACGATATCGTAGACATTATGCGTGATGAGAAAGTGATTGATCAGCCGATGGGTGAGACATTGACTGCATTAGTACGTCTTCGCCGTCCACTGGTACAAGAGTATTATGATTGGAATCGTACAGAACTGCACCCACTAACGACTCCGTTAGTGCATGTGTTGAAAGAATTTGGTCAACGTGTGTATACGTATCTGGATCAGGAATTAGATTCGTTGACTGTAGTAAATGTAGACAGAGCATCAGGTAATTCTACGTCTACATAATACGAAATAAGATTGTAAATATCTTGTTTGAAAAGATAGCTTTGGAATTTACATCCCCTTGTTGATACGCTACAATAGCGTTAATACACAAAGGGATGATGTGACCCTTTTCGCTGACAAAGCGGATGGGGTCATTTTTATTTCAATTTAGAGCAAGGGGGTCATACGATGAAGTCCCATCAGGAACCATCGACCCGGCGCAGTATTATGATTATGCTCAAAACACAAGGACCTTTCAGTGTATCTGAGCTAGCACGGGAATTAAATATTACAGAGATGGCGGTAAGACGTCATATTCATACGTTAGATCAAGAAGGGTTACTGATTACTGAAACCGTACGTATCCCGACAGGTAGACCATTTTTGCGTTTTCGGTTAAGTGAACGAGCAGAAGAACATTTTCCGCATAATTATCACCAGCTAGCGCTAGATTTGTTGAGTGAATTGGATGAAGAAGATGTATCTCGATTGTTTGAAGGACGTAAGCAGAAGTTATTATCTCGTTATCAAAGTATTGCCGACACTGAAGATCATCAAGAACGCGTAGCGGCGTTAACAGATATTCAGCATAACGGTGGTTATATGGCTCGTTATGAACAACAAAGTGAGAATCATTATACGATTTACGAATACAACTGTCCGATTAACCAGATTGCTAATCGTTATGATATCGCTTGTCAGTGTGAACAGCAGTTATTTGAACAATTGTTGCAAGCTGATGTAGAGCGTACAGAATGTATTGCTAAAGGTGGACGTTGTTGTGTCTATCAGATTCAATTTCAACCCCAATCATCGACAAGTTCTGAGTAAAAGCAGACAGCTTATAGGTCTGCTTTTTGGGTTGTAGCATAATGCTCAGCAGACAAGTGGGATATTTAAGCGGTGTATGGGTAATACACATATAGAAAACATAAGTGAAACGAAGGAGAGATAACAATGCCAAATCATAACAAATCGAAAAGTTTAACATGTGGTATTTTGACAGGACTATTGGTAGGAGGATCTACAGCACTTTTACTTGCACCTAAGCAAGGTCGTGAACTGCGTTCCGATATTTCTACGAATGCTCGTATTGCAGGAGCTAAAGGTCGTGAACTCGCCGAGTTGAGTAGAGAAGTTGTCGGTGTGGTCAAAGATTGGAAAGAACAGATCAATATTGCAACAGCAGAAGTAAAAGTAGAATTGGCTGCTCTCAAAGCAGAACAAGCAGACACACAAGGCCCAGAAACAAAAGGAAATTACAGCGTCTAAATCAACGTTACATCTTTCACTTGCGACTATGTGTGTATACGGTATAATAGGTACAGTTTACGAAAAGGAAGCGATATGTACGTGCAACAACCGATAGCTATATTTGACTCCGGTGTGGGAGGATTAACTGTTGCAAAAGAAGTTATGCGACAACTACCACGCGAAAAAATCATTTATTTTGGAGATACTGAGCGTGCTCCTTATGGACCTCGTTCTCTCGAAGAAGTTAGAGAATTTACAGAGCAAATTGTGAATTATTTAATGACCTTTCAACCTAAAATGATAGTGATTGCTTGTAACACCGCAACGGCAGCAGCCTTAGAACATATCAGTTCAAAAGTGTCTATACCGGTAATCGGTGTGATTCATCCAGGTTCAAGAGCAGCGATTAGTGCAACTAAAACAGGCTTTGTCGGCGTTATTGGTACGGTCGGAACGATTAATAGTGGTGCATATTCAGCAGCGTTGAAGCAATTATCACCGTTTATACAGGTATACAGTCAGGCTTGCCCTGAATTTGTTCCTTTAGTCGAACGTGGTGTATTTCTAGACGATGAAGCTTATGAGGTAGCACAGCAAGTGTTAGCACCTGTACGTAGTTATCCGATTGATTGTCTGATTCTAGGTTGTACGCATTATCCATTTCTACATGAAGCGATTCAAGCTGCTGTCGGCCCTGATGTAAAATTAATCAATTCAGCCGAAGAAACAGCACGTGAAATCAGTACGATTTTGTACAATAAAGGCAAGCTGGCTCTTACTGAAGAGTTGCCTGTCCATGAATTTTTCTGTAGTGGCACCGCAGAGATATTTCAACACATTGCCCGTCAATGGCTAGGAGAGCAGATTAAGCTTACTCCTGTATTATGGCAAGTCTCACGAATGGTGTAGTATAGAGCATTTGGATCTCTGCATCTATTCAAAAGTACATAAAAAAGCTACCTTTACTCTTGAAGAGTTGGAGGTAGCTTTTTTGATGCTGCTGTTCATCTGTTCTACATTCAAACGATATGGTGATCTGAAAAGTTAGATATGCACGATAGATGCTCCTGTAACGACCTGTTGTAGCGCCTGTACGATTTGCGAAGGACTTTCGTATAACGAACGGTTTACTATAAAATCACGTCCTAGCGCAGCTGCATTGCGTTTGACAGCCAGTCGGTGAGCATCTTCTGTGATCGCTTCAATATCCCGAGCATGAGCCAAACCGAAAATACGACGAATGATCTCACTTCCTGCGAAACCAACAGCATCTTCCCAAATATGTTGTAACTGATATTCCAGATAACCTTCGACCTGTGCAAAATCATCTACGTTGTTCTGTCGCCATAGATTGGAGAACGTTATTGTAAATACGTCCCATACTTGAGTGATATGAAATAACAGTGCAGCTCGGTCACTTTCTTCACGAGCCAGTGCAGACAATAGAGTATTAGCTATAAATAGACCTACATCAAACCCGATCGGGCCGTAAAAAGCAAACTCAGGATCAATAACTTTGGTTTCTTCGTCACTGGCAAAAATACTACCGGTATGCAGATCACCATGTAGCAAAGCTTCGGCATGGGTCATAAATGTCTGCTTCAACTTCGCCGCTTCTAATAAAAGAACTTGATCGTTCCATAATGCTTCTGCTGTAGGGCGCAAAATATCTTCTACATCGTTAGTCTCATGGTCAAATAGTGGATACGTGAATACAAAATTTTCTGTAATTTTACACAATTCAGGATTATGAAATTGTAGTGCCAGTTCACGCTTCTCCTGCGGGCCCATCGCAAAGTCTGATGTTGCAAAAAGAGTCTTTGCTAGAAATTCACCAATATGGGTGGAGAGTAACGGATACGTAGAACCACTGGCTAACCCTGTACGTACAATAGTGAGATGAGACAGATCTTCCATAACGGTAATGGCATAAGCTGCATCGGTATAATAAATTTCTGGTACCAACTGAGGTACATGTTTGGCGAAATGTCGCAATGCTTCACTTTCGATCACAGCACGGTTCAAAGTCAAAGGCCAACCTTCTCCAATCACACGTACATAAGGAAGAGCTTGCTTGATAATAATGCCACGCTGAGCAGCAGGTTCTGTGATCCGAAATACCATATTAAGATTCCCATCACCAATTTCATGACAGACCAGATCGGCATTGCTATCGAATAACTCTAATTTTTTGGCAAGGGTGATTGCTGTATGTTCTGTAAGAGCTTCATACGATGGTTGAGAAAGGGTCATATCGAATATCCTCCTTTAAAAATCAAGTATTTAGTATGTCCTATAGTCGGATCCAACGTTTTAAGTTATACTTTTTGACGTTTACGATGCACAAAAGTTACTGCCAAAGCGAGAACAAGTACTGCTCCTTTGATAATATCTGTAGTGTAATACTGGACATGAAGCATAGTCATTCCATTGACGAGTACTCCCATCAACACAGCACCGAAAAAAGTACCGATAACATTCGGACGACCTGCACCAAATACCGAGTAGCCTACAAATACGGCTGCAAGTGCATCCATTTGCATTGACGATCCTGCATCAATCTGACCGGAACCGACACGAGCTGCAAATAAAATCCCGCCAACTGCTGCAAATACACCAGAAGCTACATAAGCAAGGGTACGTATACGATTCACACGTAGACCAGATAGACGAGCCGCTTCTTCATTACTACCTGTCATAATCATTTGTCGTCCGCCACGTGTATATTTGAAGAATAAGTGCATCCCAATCACAGCGACCAGCATTAGAATAACAGGGAAAGGAACACCTAATAATTTACCCTGACCAATCCATAGAAATGAATCTAACATCACACCGGGTGCTTTGGTTCCATCTTGAAATTGCATATTATTGTAGATCGAATACCCTTTTGTATACGTTCTATGAATACCGCTGACTATATACATCACAGCTAGTGTAGCCAGTAGATCAGGAATACGAATTTTGACAATCAAAAAAGAATTTAATAATCCGACCAGTGCGCCAATAATCAAAGGAACAATCAATACCAGAATCAAAGGCATCTGATGCCAGACCATCATCGCTGCCACTACAACAGTCGTGAGCGATACGGTTGAGCCCGCAGAGAGATCGAATCCATCTACAGTTAGTGAAATCGTAATCCCAATCGCAACAAATGTGACAATTGAGATGGAACGTAAAATATCGCTGATATTGTTGTAGGTGAAAAAGTGTTGATTATAAATAGAGAAAAAGAGTAGCACAAGCCCGATAAAGATCAAAGCTCCATAACGATACGAGAATTGAGCAATTTTGTGATTCATACAAGTTCCTCCCGGCCAGCGCTGGCATAATATAACAAATCTTCTTGTGAAGCTTCTCCATAGTTAAAAGATTTCATGATTTTACCATCACACATGACGAGGATACGATCAGCCAGCCCGATCGCTTCTTCAAATTCACACGTAAGGTATAGAATGCCTTTACCTTGACCAGCTAGTTCTCCGATCACTTTGAAAATATCCCGTTTGGCTCCAATATCGACCCCTTTAGTCGGTTCATCGAGTATAAAAAGTTCTGCATCTGTCTGCATCCATTTCCCAATCGCTACTTTCTGTTGATTTCCTCCACTGAGATAGCCCGTTAACTGCTGATCCGATGACGTTTTGATGCCTAGCGATTGAATCAGTTGATCACCATGCTGTTTTTCAGCAGTTTTCGAGACGATACCCATACGGGTAATTTTTTTCAAAATAGGTAAGCTTAAATTATGCAGCACCGATTCTTTGACCAGAATACCTTCTTTACGGCGTTCTTCAGGAACAAGCACAATCCCGGAAGTAAGTGCATGATAAGGCGTTTTAGAATGTAGGTTACGACCGTTTAATTGAATTGTGCCTCGTTCGGGTTGATCCGCGCCGAATAATAATTTAGACAATTCCGTTTTGCCGGCTCCAACCAATCCCACGACAGCAACAACTTCACCACGTCGAACTTCCAGATCGACCCCTTGTACATATCGACCTGCTGCTAGATCAGATACGGTCAATAGAGGGTCACCAATCGTTACAAATGTTTTGGGATATTCTTCTGCAAAAGCTCGACCGAGCATCGAGTGTACCACTTCATTAGCATTGGTCTTAGCTGTAGCCACAGTACTTACCTTTTTGCCATCACGCATCACTGTAATCTTATCGCAGACTCTAAAAATTTCAGGCAGTCGATGGGAAATAAAAATAACCCCGATTCCTTGTGCTTTCAAGCCTTCCATGATGGTAAATAATCGTTCGGCTTCCTCCATACTCAGCGGAGCTGTAGGTTCATCGAAAATAACGAATTTAGCTTGTTCCGCCATAATGCGTGCGATTAATACCAACTGCTTTTCCGCTAAAGACAATTCACTCACCTGTTGACGAGCAGAGATCGCAAATCCTAACTTTTGCAAAATCGCTTCAGCTTGCTGATAAATAGATTTCCAATGCAGAATTGGACTGCCTTGAGAAGAAGTCAGATGACTGAGTAAAATATTTTCGGCGACTGACAACTGGGGAATAAGCGAAGTGTCTACTTCTTGATAGACACACTGAATCCCGGCTTGCTTGGCGGCGGCTGGTGAATCGATCTTGACTTGCTCACCGTTGATCACAATATGACCTTGGTCAGAAGTATAAGCACCCGATAAAATTTTCATCAATGTACTTTTGCCTGCGCCATTTGCTCCGAGTAGTGCATGAATCTCACCACTATTTACTGTAAATTCCACATCGGTTAGTGCAGGTACATTGGCAAATGACTTATAGATGCCGTTCATCACTAGACTACCTGTTGAGACATGTAGAGGAGTATTCATGGGATTGTTCCTTTCGCATCCATATCTGTATAGACAAAATCCGGATCGGTCTCCTAAGAAACCGCCGGAATGTGGGTCTACATTAAAGTAGGAATGTATGTTTTTGGATTATTGTCCAGCCACCGATTTTTCTAGTGCTTTTAATTGATCAGTATTCCCTTGATCACTTTCGCCCCAGCCTTTTACATATTCATTGAGATCTGCTGTCGTTACTTTTTTGTCTTTGGGTAGATCATCACGCTGTACATAGACAGGTTCCAATTCTACTTTTTCATCTTTGGTGTTGCCAGCGAATTTTTGGTACAAATAACGAACTTGTACACGTCCGATTGTTGTCGGGTCAACAGCTGCTGAAACGATCCACGGACTATTTTTATCCTGAATCAAATTCAAATCTTCATCACTCAGATCAATACCATAGACTTTGATCTCATCACGTCCCGCTTGCTTGATTGCATTTGTTGCGCCTTTAGCGAATTCATCCCAAGCTGCCCAGACAGCTGTAATATCACCTTTATTTGGATATTGTTTTAAAATAGCTTCCATTTGTGTCTGTGCATCCAATTGAGCATTGTCTGCTGTACCGAAAGCGGCAATTTCTTTGATATCTGGATATTTGGCTTGGAATGCTTTATACGAAATTTGACGAGATTCCATAGGAGGGAAGCCAGCAACCCAAATTTTAACGATATTGCCTTTACCATTTGCATCTTTCGCCAGTTGGTCTAACGTTAATTCCGCCATTTTCTGGTCATTTTGTGCCAGATTAGTTACGCCTTGTACGCCATCTAATGCAGAGTCAAAAGCAACGATAGGGATATTGGCTTGCACTGCTTTTTGTACGCCCATTGTAAGAGCACCTGCGTCTCCATGATCAAGTAAGATTCCATCGAACTCACCCTGATTTACAGCTGCATCGAGAGCAGAAGCCATTTTGCTCAGATCGTTATCTGCTGTAATGACCGTAACGGTTCCACCATATTTCGCTACTTGATTTTTTACACCATCTACATATTGAGCTGAAAAAGTTCCGTTGTTTAAACGCATAATGAGAGCGATATTTTTACCTTTAAGTGGTTGATCAGAAGAACCTGTAGCCGCGCCATCATTACTAGCCGCTCCATTACCGCAAGCACTTAAAGCCAGTACCAAAACTACCATTAATGTAAGCAAGCTAGCTAACTTTGAACTCTTTTTCATTTTCTTTTCCCCCTGTACATAATCGCTTTAAAGCTTTCAAGTAATTAATTATATTAAAATTTAATATAGAAGCTAAAACCAAGTATGTCAATGGGTTTTATGTAATTTGATGATTTTTGTCGAAAAGTACGCGATAAGAATAAACATTTACTATAAAAAAAGTATAAAATTAGATATCAATCAGTAACCTAAAGGGTAATATATAAGTAACTAAACTTTTAAATGCTTGATTGGTTGTCTAAACATCGTTGTCTCAACATTCTTTCGATAGAAAGGAGGTGAAAGCTCCTATGAAGTATCGAGTGTTAGCTTTGTTGATTGCTTTGTTTTTATATTATTTTACACATCATGATATTGCTCATGCCGATGGAGAAGTATCGAATCCTGATTCATCCACTGCTCAGACTTCATCGACGACAAATGAATCGGCGAAGTCCACAACAAGCTTAGTCGGTAATGTATTAAGTAGCACAACCAGTTCGATCAGTAATGTAGTCAAAGACACCGTCAAAGGTACAACAGATACTGTCGACAAAACAGTAGACAATGTATCCAACACTGTAAAAGACACTACGAATCAAGTATCTACTACAGTAGATCAAGCCACTACAGATGCCACTACGATTGTCAAAGACGTTGTAGATCTACCTGCTAATGTCATTCAAGAAGTAGATCAAGCAGCTAATGGACAATCTTCTGATGTATTAGGTAGTGTAACTTCTACAGTAGATCAGACGGTGAACAATGTTACAGACACTGTGCAACATACTGTAGACAACACAACTAATACCGTTACAGGTGTCTTAGATTCTACCGTTAAAACAGTAGAGGATACGGTCACTTCTGTTGTAGATACAACCACAACGGTTATACCCGAAGTCGTACCTGATGTGCCGGTGATCAATCTTCCGCCGATTGTACCGCAGCTTCCAGTAGACGTTCGACCTACTCCGGTACCGGATGATTCCGTAGCACCGAATCCATCGAAAGATACAACTGCAACTCACCATTCTCAGAAAAATAGTACTCAAGGTGATCCGGATAGTCATACACCAGCTATGCCACCGGTTCAACCTGCTGTCCCATCGGTTCATATTGCAACGCAGTCCCCATCGACAGAGACAGTTCAATCTTCACCGATCAATGAGTCTAACGATAAAGATATACCAGCTTCAATTCCATCACTACCCAAATCTATTTCCAAAAATATTTCTACGATTCCAAGTCCAGTTCAAGAAAAAGTTCAATCTGTTCAGACATCATCAGATGCAACAGCATTGCCAGTAGATGAATTTGTAAATCCAGATACGTTGGCAATTCAGACATCTGTTGAATCAGAACCATCCAGTAAGCCATTTATTTCAGATGTGAAAGGAACAGAACCTGTTTCTCCAAGCGCAGCGATTTGGCTTGATATTCAAGGCGTGCAAGGATTAGTCGTTGCACATTCTTCAAGTTCAGCAGAATGGTCTAGTAACAGTAATCCTTCCAATTCGCAAAATGTATTTGTTAATAATCGTTTGGCAAATTGGAAGCATTATCGTATTCATCTTTTAACGTACCGTGCTCAATCCGAGCATGGCAGTAATCAATGGACACATGCACCACCAGGACAACCACCGCAAGAAGCTCCCTATTTTATTTGAAAAAATAAAAAATTAAAGGGAGCGATTAACAATGAGATGGTCAATGAAAACAATGGTAGCGACAGGTTGTCTAGCGGCGGTATTGGGATGGTCACAAGGAACAGTATCAGCAGATTCAACAAATGATGCATTGCTGAAAATTGATCTTCACAATGAAGATTCTTCATCGAGTGCTGTTCATGTAGGTATTTTGGAAAATAAAGATACAACATCAACAGACTCTTCTGGATCGAATGCAGTAATCAGTATTGAGACAGAAGATACAATACTCGGTGATGAATTCAATGTTGATGTGTTACCAGAGCACAACAATACGACAACAGATCAACAAGATCACCAAGCTGCTGTAGAGGTGACAGGAACCGATACAATCGTAACGGACGACTTGCATATTGGTGTATTGGATCAACAAAATCAATCCACTGATAGCAATACCAACGACCATGAAGCTGTAGTAGAAGTAAGTGGAACGGATACTATTATCGGAGACGACTTACATGTAGGCGTATTGGACAACAATGATTCTTCTACTGACACTACAGATAGTAATCATCAAGCTGTAGTGGAAGTAAGCGGAACCGATACTGTTGTAGGAGACGACTTGCACGTAGGCGTATTGGACAACAGTAATTCTTCTACTGACACTACAGATAGCAACCATGAAGCTGTAGTGGAAGTGAGTGGAACGAATACTATTATCGGTGACGACTTGCATGTAGGCGTATTGGATAACAGCGATTCTTCTACCGACACTACAGATAGCAACCACGAAGCTGTAGTGGAAGTAAGCGGAACCGATACTATTATCGGAGATGACTTGCATGTAGGAGTGTTAGACAACAGTAATTCTTCTACCGACACTACAGATAGTAATCATGAAGCTGTAGTGGAAATAAGCGGAACGGATACTGTTGTAGGAGAAGATTTGCATGTAGGCGTATTGGACAACAATGATTCTTCTACCGACACTACAGATAGTAATCATGAAGCTGTAGTGGAAATAAGCGGAACGGATACTGTTGTAGGAGAAGATTTGCATGTAGGCGTATTGGACAACAATGATTCTTCTACCGACACTACAGATAGCAACCACGAAGCTGTAGTGGAAGTAGCCACAACTGATCTGATTGTAGATGCTATTGATCTTTCTATTTTGAAAAATAGCAGTCAGCAAAATGCAGCAGGTCAGACAGATCATGCTTCCCTTATTTCAGTAGGGTTATTGGATAATGTGTTGCCTGGTATCAATGTGGCTGTACTTGAAAATGAAACATTTACTCCAACACCAAGCACAGAAGATCCAGATAACACCAATCCAGATAACAATACACCTACTATTCCTCAACAACCAGATAATGGTAGTGGAACAGAAGGGAACACAGGAAATAACGGGAATAATGGAAGCAATGGCAATAATAACGACAATGGTACTCCCGGTGGAACTAGCGGTAACGGATCTAATACTACTGGCGATACAGGTAATACCAATGATAATGCTACTGGAAATGCAGGTTCTAATAATGACACTTCAGGCACAAATAATGGAAATTCATCGGTAGGTAATGGTAGTAGCCCAACTGTCGGATCATCTAGTGATAATACAACCTCTAATCCTTTTCCTAACAATACTGGATTATCTACAGTGACCACAGCTTCTATTACTAATCCTATACCTGTAACGATAGAAGATACGCAAGGAACTGCATTCCCATCTGATAGTATCAACAATCATCAACCGAATCGTGTAATTACAGCATCTGCGGATATACCACAATCTGTAGCATTGACCACAGAATCTTCTGTTCAGCCAGCCAAAGGAATAGTGACTGCGGCGAATATAGCGGCTAAAAGCACAGATGTTACAGCAGATATGACCACATCTTCATTATCTGTGTTGCCAAAAACAGGAGAATGGTTAGATTCGACAATGCTTTACACGCTTGGTGCTTTGATGATGATCTTCGGATGGATCGTTCGTCGTCGTTCTTTACGTTCTAATCGTCAAGGACGGTGAATAGAAATGTCCAAATTTGTAGCTCGATGTGGAACGTTATTGTTAGTGTTAGGTATAGTGACGATTGGCTATACCTTGTATTCCAACTGGCATACGAATCAAGTACAAGCATCTTTAAAACAAACATTTGCTACCGGGTTGGATCAAAGTACAGAAGTAGAATCTAACATTCAATCGGTTTCAAGTGAAACGGGTGCAAAGAAACAAAAAGCATCAATAACCACAACGGTAGATGGGTTAAAGGTACAGGGTATTCTAAGTATCCCCAAGCTTGATCTACAAACAGCAGTTGTCGAAGGTGCTGACCCAGAGCAGTTACAATCTGCTTTGGGTCATATTAGTGGCGGTGGAGAAGTGGGTAAGCTTAACAGCAATTATTCGATTGCAGGTCATCGTTCAAGTCGATATGGTCAGTTTTTTAACCGTCTGCATGAATTGAACAAGCAAGATTCTTTTCAATTGCAGACTTCTACAGGTAAATATGCTTATCAGGTATACGATATTGAGATTGTAGAACCGGATCAAGTACAAGTTCTTCAACCTGAACGAGGACAATCGATTGTAACGCTGATTACGTGCTATCCTGATCACTCCAGTCAATACCGCCTTATTGTCAAAGGTAAGCTTATACAACAGCCAGTTTAACGTATAAATAGAATATATAAGCTAGTCACTTATTATCCGACTTCATAGGATTAAGCTTTCTTCGTGTCATTTAGCGAAGAAAGCTTTTTTATTTTATCATCTATAAATAATATCGGGTGTTGTATCTCTTTGAAACTTTTAGATGAGTTTACCGTAATACTAGAGTAAGACATCAAAAGTGTTTGTGATTATCGTTTGCTACAGAAAAGGGAGAGATGGATTGTGAAATGGAATCGATTTTTTTCGCTACAACAATGGGCGCATGTTTTTAAAAGATTGCCAAGCTTATTAACCTCCCGGGAATTACCTCTAGGAGAAAAATTATTATTTCTTATACCAGTGTTAACGTATTGGGTATTGCCTGATGTGATGCCATTTATGCCTATAGATGATATTGGAGTCACTTTGTTGATGATGAATTGGTTTGTAAGTCGAGCGGAACGCAAAACAGCTTTTGTTTACGAGCAAAAGAAAGTTCGCTAAATGAAGTGATTCGGTTGCCAATAGCAACATAGCTCACTTTGCAAAGTACACTTTTATGGTAGGATCAAATGAAGAGCGCTTGAGGTTCTAAGCGCTCTTAGTCTTGCGTATTATGCAGTGGAGCTATACAATAGTATAGGTTGAGTTTACAGAATAAGTATCTGAACCGATCATACATTTCATAACAAATGAAACCCAAAAAGTATTGTTGGGTTCATTTCTTTTTCAAAAAAGAATATAATGGTCGAATATTCCAAGTATAGTTCCTGCATATAAGCAGGCTAGTCGATGAAGAGGAGCTGATTTTATGAAAGTCAAAATTACACGTAATGCAGCGAAAGTGATTCAAGCTGAATTGGATAAACCCGAAAATGAAGGTCTAAAATTGCGCGTATTTATTACCAATTCTCACGGTGATCATGTTCATTATGGTATGGACTTGGGACAACCTGAAGGTGCAGAAGAATTAGTAAGCACAGATAAAGAAATCGATGTAGCGGTTGATCCTAATGAATCTTGGTTAGATGGTATTAAAATTGATTATTTATATTTGCCAGAAGAAGGTTTCGTCATCACTAACCCTTCCAAAGGCAATCATGGCGATCACTAAGATCGTTTGAGAAGGGAAAGTATAATGGCTAACGATATTCGCGTATGTGATAAGTGCAATCATGTTCGCCTCAAAACAATGATTCCAAAGTTGGAAAAAATGGCTCCTGATGCTGAAATTAAAATAGGCTGTAAATCATACTGTGGTCCTTGTGGCAAGCGTGCTTTTGTATATATTAATGGCCGTTATGTGAGTGCACCTACAGAAGATGAAGTGCTAGAGAAAGCATCTAAGTTTATTAAAAAACCATCTGTACAAGCGCAAGAGCAGGTATAACCAGCAATTAACCAAGAACAACAGATTGCACCGATCGGTATGAAATTATTGAGCGATACGTGCTTTCTATTGCATAGCTGTATATCATAACCAAAAAGCCTTTGTAGATCTCACATTAACGTGATGATCCGCAAAGGCTTTTTTGATATTTATAAATATGATCTTAAAAGAACGATGTCAATCGATCCATTTCAAATGAATTATTTGGCAGTAGTACTGGCTTCATGAAATTGACGAATCAGATCGTACGTAATCAGTTCGTCCGAGACATTCAGACGCTTCTGCGCTTCATCATAGCTAGAACGCGCTTGCTCAACGTCAGTCACTTTTCGTGTTTTCATATCATAGGCAGTACCATGTTCAAATATACCATCTGCTGACGGAATATAGAATACGTTGCCATCGGTAAATGCACCTGTACGTAGTACCACAAGCTTATCTTCTTTCTGATTGAACATATCGTTACCCATCAGATAATAAGGGCTAGCGTTAATACCTAGTAAATGTAGAATCGAAGGTGTCATATCCAATTGCCCGGTAGGTTCATTATACGTTCCTGCGTGACTATCATCAGGTAAATGAACAAGCATAGGGACTTGGTTCATCAGTTGTTCCATATCCAGATCGGTTAAGGAGCGACCTAAGAATTCCTCCATCGGTTCTTTTTCTTTTAACGAATTATCATGATCTCCATAGAACATAAGAATAGTATCATCCCATAAGCCGTTATCTTTCATTTCTTGTTCCATTTCACCGAGAGCAGCATCGACATAGTGGAGAGACTGGATATAATCGCCAAATGTCGTTCCTGTCAGATCGCCCATATCCAATTCTTGTACAGAAGCAGGTAAGCTATACGGATGATGACTGGATAATGTAATCAAAAAAGAGTAAAACGGTTGTTTGAGTTCGACCATTTTATCAAGAGATTGTCGGAAAAATGATTTGTCACCAAGTGACCATCCTAGAGGTTCATCAATCGTAAAGTCTGGTTTACTGTAAAAGGTATCGTATCCCATATTTTGATACATGATCGATCGATTCCAGAAGCTACTTTCATAAGCATGGAATACATTGGTGCTATAATCTTTGCTTTTAAGTATTTTGGGCAACGTATCAAATTCATGATCAGGGTAACGGATAAATACAGAACCTGTAGGTAGCGGATGAAGAGAAGCATTCGAAGCCATATCTGCATCTGATGTACGGCCTTGACCGGTCTGATGATAATACTGGCTGAAATACATACTCTTTTTCATTAAGCGATTAATATTAGGTGTGATCTCTTGTCCGTTATAACTTTGACCAATCACAAAGTTCATAAAAGCTTCGCCTTGAACAACGATTACATTTTTCCCTTTGTAAGCGCCAAATAGATCATCATCGCCTGTTTTGGATCTTGTTGCTTGTTTGGCATCGAACCATTGTTTAACTTCATCCGTTTTGTCTGTCGACAATTGATCTTGAGGACCAAAATGATCGTCTGCATACCGATAAGCATCATATCCATGAAAAGCCAGTAGACCTGTTACATTGTAAAGAGACATGTTCCACCAGTTCCCTACAAATAATCCAGTTGCCCATGTAGATGTAGCAAACTTAATCGGACCTATCGTTAAGACCAGACCAAGTACAAAAACAATCATTCCTTGTACCAATCGTTTGGAAAAACGTGTAGGCAAAGATGGAGTATACACTGATGAATATCGACGACTGGATGAATAAGATCGATTGGAGCGTCTACGAATACGACGTCCTATTAGAAATACTCCAACCAGAAGCAAAACGATCCAATCTGCAAACATCCATATATCTTCCATATAAATCAATTCCCAGATGCTATCACCTAGCGAATCCACTTGACCCGCTTGAAGTAATACAGGAATCGTTATGAAATCTTGAAAATAACGGAAGTAGACCAAATCTGAAAAAATCAAAAAAGTTAATAATACATCTAACACAATCAAAGCAATCAGTCGTCCACGATATGGCAAAAAGATCGTCCAAAAAGAGGCAAGCATAATAGAACCAATCGCTGTCACCACATCAAGTGGATTCATATCAATATTTTGCAAATGCAAATGACTATGCAAAATCATTAATTTAACCAGCATTAAGATTAGAAAAATTATATAATCTATTCGAGTAAACGAAACAAGCCACTTCAGGCGATCAAGCCAACTGCCACGCTCTGAACGAGAAGTTAAGTATGGCAAAGCCAGACCCCCTTACGTTTGAAAAAATAAATCCAATCTATACAAATTGTTATTTACGTTGTTGAAGCTTCAGCTTTAGGTTGACGTGGAGGCAAAGGTCCAAGATATTGAAGGAATTGACATTCAATCCGTCCATTGTATAACTTACGACGTTTGTCTGCTTTACGACCGAAATATTGTTCGAATTGACGAGTCGGACTGATTACGAATACAGACCAATCTGGTAAATAGATGGTTGCACGTCCTAGATCACGAATCATTTTTTCGACTTCTTTGACTTCACTTAGACGCTCACCATAAGGAGGATTCGTGATAATGCAACCGAATTTTCCTTGAGGTTGTACACGAGCTACAGGCATAACTTTAAATTCGATCTCGTCACCAAGCCCTGCACTTTTTGCACATGCTTGAGCGATTTCGATTGCTTCAGGGTCTACATCACTACCTACTAATTGCAAAGGAACATCATCTTTGACAGCATCATAGGCTTCATCACGAGCTTGTTCCCACAACTCATCTGGAATAATAGACCAACCTTCAGAAGGGAATGAACGACGTAGACCAGGAGCGATATTCCAGCCAATCATTGCTGCTTCGATCAGCAATGTACCTGAACCACAGAACGGATCATAGAGCGGACGATGAGGTCCCCAGCGACTAAGTAACACCAGTGCAGCTGCTAATGTTTCTTTAAGCGGAGCTTCAGTTGCATGTTTACGATAACCACGTTTGTGAAGAGAAGGACCTGTTGTATCCAACGTCAACAAAGCGATATCATCGTATAAAGACACATCTAGCTTGTACAATGCCCCATCTTCAGGGAACCATTCGGTGTTATAGGTTAATTTAAGCTTTTCAACAACCGCTTTTTTAACGATACCTTGACTGGCAGGAACACTGCTTAACTGAGATTTTTGTGAACGACCGGATACAGGAAATTCACCGTCAGCAGGGATAAATTGATCCCATGGTAATGCTTTGGTTCCTTCAAATAATTCATCAAAAGTAGTGGCTTTGAACTCACCCATTTTGATCAATACACGATCAGCTGTACGTAACCAGTAATTGCAACGGCAAATATCAGCAAAATCACCGCTGAATGTTACACGTCCATTTTCAGTTTTCGTATCATCATAACCGAGTAATTTCAATTCTCTTGCGACTACAGCTTCAAGTCCCATCGGACAAGTCGCTATTAATTTCAAATCTTTCATTTTACAATGTCAACTCCATTTAAACTTGTAGGATAGTTCCGAAAACCATACAATCTAGTATAGGTGAATGAGGCTATACTTACAAACGTTTCTATGCCAATATAAATAAAATAAATAAGCATAATTGTAAGGTATATCGCTATTTTTAAAACGATATTGCGCTTATATACGTGATTGTATAGGATAAGGTACTCCGCACATATTGATTTTAATTTCTATTGTAACAGGTTAACGCCATGTAAAACCAAACAAAAATGATCAACAGACTATAAAATGCTAAATCTTGATCATGATATCCAAAGGAGAAGTAAACATAATGACAGAACACTCGCCTTACAATGCTGAACAATATATGGATGAATTGCTTCAAGAAGATCCATTGTTAATTCAAATTAAACAAACGATTCGTGAAAAAGGAATGCCAGAAGTATCTGTAGCTCCAGGGTATGGACGATTATTGACGATGTTAGTACAACTATCTCGTGCAGAACAAGTACTTGAGATCGGTGCGCTTGGTGGATACAGCGGTGTCTGTCTGGGTAGAGGCTTAACGTCTACAGGTGCAATTACTTCATTAGAATTGCAAGCCGATTATGCTGCTCTGGCTCAGCAACATATGACACTTGCTGGTTTGGGAGAGCAGGTTGAATATCGGATTGGTGAAGCAATTCATAGTCTGGAACAATTGAAGCAAGAAGGAAGACAGTTTGATTTCTTTTTTATCGACGCAGATAAAGGAAATTATTTGAATTATTTAGAATATGCAATTACGCTGGCTCGCCCGGGGGCTATTATTGCAGGTGATAATCTTTTACTACGTGGTCGTACATTGAATCCTGATAAAAATGGGCCTGCTGTTCAAGCCGTGCGTGAATTTAACCATCGTATGGTGACTGATCCTAGATTAACAGGTACTTTATTACCTGCTTATGATGGTTTAGCATTAGCGATGGTGAAATAGATTAGTATAACGTTATAGTTCATAAGAAAAGAACCCTCTGATTTCTTCAAGACATTCTATAGAAGAGATTCAGAGGGTTCTTGGTGCATCATATAGCGAGATATATTGCGGAATCCCAATCACTTTTTATGATAATCGCTAGGGCTAGACTGGGAAGGGGAAGAAGCATTATGTTTCAGTGCACCTGGCTTCACATATAACTTGGTGCGTACCCATACCATATTGAGTAACAATAAGACCCCTGCCATAATAAATAGCCCTTCAATCCCAATAAATCCAGCTAAGACACCACCCATCACTGCACCTGTCATATTTCCAAGAGCGGTTGTACTGCTGTTAAATCCAAAGGCTCGACTTTCCATACCATCTGGCGTGTAATACCGAATTAATGAGTTCACACTTGGCAATAATCCACCCATACAGATCCCCATCATAAATCGAACGATGATTAACTGCTCTACATTCTGCACAAAAGCTTGCGGAATTAGCATCAGCCCTGCTCCAATTAACGAGAATGTGAGTACCCGATGTGCCCCATATTTATCACTGACTTTTCCCAAAATGGGAGCCATGAGCATATTAGATAATCCGGTGACTGCACTGACAAGCCCTGCCCAAAAGGCAACATTTTCAGCTGTACCATGTAATTTCTGTACATATAAAGGCATTAGCGTCATCGGACTAATCATTGCAAATTGCAGAAGTAGTGTAACTGTAAATAATGCAGGTAATTGTGGGGTTAAGCTGAGTTCGCGGAATCCTGATAATACCGATACTTTAGGCATTTTAGACGCAGCTAAACGGTCGAATTTCTCACGTACAAGGAATAGCGCTAACAATGTCGCCATAAAAATACATGCCCCTGTAATATAGAAAATCGATCGGAATCCAACAGTATCTGCCATAATTCCACCTATTAATGGACCGAGTATACTACCGGCTACTGTTCCCGACTGACTGATTCCCATCGCAAATCCCATTTTTTCTTTGGGAGTACTGCTAGAGATCAATGATATCGAAGCCGGATTGAATCCAGATATGGTTCCGTTTAATAAACGAAGGACTAATAAATGCCACGGTTGAGTTGCGAATCCCATGGCTGTAAATACAATCGCCATCCCGAATCCAGAGCGAAGTAACATGACTTTGCGTCCGTATTGGTCAGACAATTTGCCCCATAGCGGTTGAAACAAAAATGAAGTCACAAAGTTGGCAGCAAAAATAACCCCGGACCAGATCGCTATCCGGTGTTCACCTTGCACACCAATATCTTGCGATAAGTACAACGCTATAAAAGGAATGATCATTGTGGTTCCTGCATTAACCAGAAATTGACCAAACCATAATACGATCAAATTTACTTTCCATGCTTGCATCATGTTTCACTTCCTTAAAAAAGTCCATTCATATAGTATACCATAATTGACCACACTTTTTGAGGGGATAAGGTGATTTGATTGAGTAAAAATCACTTTTTATGGGAGTGGGAGATAGAGTGTTTATGGTACCAAGCGCTTTATGTAAGATATTTGCTGTGCAAAAATCACTTTTTATTGGAGTGGGAGATAGAGCGCTTATGGTGCCAAGCGCTTTATGTAAGATATTTTGCTGTGCAAAAATCACTTTTTATGGAAGTGGGAGATAGAGCGCTTATGGTGCCAAGCGCTTTATGTAAGATATTTTGCTGTGCAAAAATCACTTTTTATGGAAGTAGAAGATAGAGCGCTTATGGTGCCAAGCGCTTTATTCATCGGATTGTCATGGGATGTTCATGGTTGGGGAGTTGTTCCTGTACTTGAAAAAGGGCATAATTAGGAAGTGAGATTATTGACAGGAATATTGTTTATTATACAAAAATGACTGATTTTTATTGAACAGCGGAGGCAAAAAGATGACATATAATGATTCCTTTATACGCGCATGTCGAAAACAAGACGTCGATCGTTTGCCTGTCTGGTATATGAGGCAAGCAGGGCGTTATGATCCCGATTATCGCAAAATTAAAGAAAACTATAGTTTGCTCGAAATTTGTTTACAGCCTGAGCTTGCAGCAGAAGTGACCATGATGCCTGTGCACAAGTTAGGTGTGGATGCAGCTATTTTGTATTCAGA
Source organism: Paenibacillus sp. CFBP13512 (assembly GCF_005233705.1). Classification (NCBI taxonomy): domain Bacteria; kingdom Bacillati; phylum Bacillota; class Bacilli; order Caryophanales; family Paenibacillaceae; genus Paenibacillus; species Paenibacillus sp. CFBP13512. The sequence continues at coordinate 404,722 of NZ_QGAD01000004.1, forward strand.
TATTATGAACCCGGTGGCATCGATCGGAATAGATTTTGATATTGTCAAAGATATTGGACCTGTTATTGCGAATCCGATTCGTAATGCGGCTGATATTGAGCGCTTGCGTCCCATTCAAGTGGAGCAAGATTTGTCTCATATTTTAAAAACAATTCAGATTTTGGATAACGAATTAGAAGTACCTTTGATTACATTTGCAGGTGCGCCATTTACAATTGCAAGTTATTTAATCGAAGGTAGACCTTCCAAAAATTATATTCGTACCAAAACCATGATGTATAACGAACCTCAATTATGGCATGCTTTGATGCGTAAGCTTGGCGATATGGTAGCTACCTATTTGCGGGCTCATGTTCAATACGGCGGTAAAGCATTCCAATTGTTCGATAGTTGGGTAGGTGCATTATCACCGCTTGATTTTAGAACCTATGTATTGCCAACGATTCAATATATTTTTGATCAACTGAAAGACTTGGATGTACCGAAGATTTATTTCCCGGGAGTGAGTTCAGGTGAATTACTACCAGAACTTCGTCAATTACCTGTTGATGTGATTGGTGTCGATTGGCGTGTATCGCTTGCTGAAGCGCGCAGACGATTAGATCATAAGTATGCGGTACAAGGTAATCTCGATCCTTATTTGCTAACCGGACCGTCTACATTAATTCATCAACAAGCCAAATTGATTATAGATGAAGGGTTACAAGATCCAGGATATATTTTCAACTTGGGTCATGGTCTATTCCCGGAAGCTTCGATTGATAAGCTCAAAGAATTGACAGATTATGTTCATGAGTATTCAGCAGAAGTGCTTCGTCAACGCATCACTTCAAAGTAATAGATATAGTAGTAATTTAGAATAACGATATGAATTGAAGGAGCGAATAAATAATGAGTAAAAAAATTGGTGTTTTGGTTATGTCTTATGGTACGCCAGCAAGCTTGGACGATGTAGAAGCGTATTACACCCATATTCGCCGTGGAAATCCACCTGGAGCTGAACAATTAAAAGAATTAAAAGATCGTTATGAAGCAATCGTTGGCGGTGTTTTTCCTTTACGTGAAAATACAGATAATCAAGTTCTCGGTATGCAAAATATGCTGAATGAGCATACGAAAGATAGCGATTTGGAATTTGTGTGTTACCAAGGGCTAAAACATGCTTTTCCATTTATCGAAGACGGTGTGGAAAAAATGGCGGCTGATGGGATTACAGAAGCCGTCGGTATCGTACTTGCTCCTCATTATTCTACAATGAGCGTAGCTAGTTATATCAAACGTGCGAAAGAAACAGCAGAAAAGCACAACTTACCGATTTCATTTATCGAAAGCTATCATTTGCATCCTAAATTGATCGAAACGTTATCCAATCGTGTAAATGCTAAATTAGAGCTATTCGAAGAAACAGGTGCTACACGTGAGCAAGTTCGTGTATTGTTTAGTGCTCATAGTCTACCTGAACGTATTTTAACAATGGGAGATCCATATCGTGATCAATTGATGGAGACATCCAAAGCGATTGCAGAACGTGCCAATGTTCCTTCATGGCAGTTCACATGGCAAAGTGCTGGACGTACAGCTGAGCCTTGGTTGGGTCCTGATGTGTTAGATACGATGCAAGAACTAGCGAAAGAGCAAGTGAAATATGTACTGGTAGCACCGATTGGATTTGTATCCGATCATTTAGAAGTATTGTATGATCTGGATATTGAAGCACAAGAATTAGCAACTGAGATTGATATGCGTCTTATGCGTATCGATTCACTAAATACAGATCCATTGTATATGGAAGTACTCGCAGACGAAGTCATTCGTAAATATAAAGAGGTGCATGCATAATGAGCCAATCTACTCGCCGTGTCGTTGTCATAGGCGCAGGGATGACTGGACTCAGTGCGGCTTACTACATGCGCAAGTTTTTGCAAGAAGCAGAGATTACAGCACAGATCACGATTGTAGATCAAGACGATCATATCGGTGGTAAAGTGAACACATTACATCGTGACGGATTTGTGATTGAACGTGGCCCGGATTCATTTCTCGCTCGCAAAACAGCGATGGTCGATCTGGCAACCGAGCTGGGGATGGAAGATGAATTAGTCACTACCAATCCAGAAGCAAAAAAAACGTATATCCTTCATGAGGGTCAATTGCATCCGATGCCTTCCGGTCTGGTGCTTGGGATTCCTACTGAACTGAGATCCTTTATGGAAAGTGATCTGTTATCGATGGATGGCAAAATTCGTGCATTGGATGATTTTCTTTTACCTGCCAAAATGGACGGCAAAGATGAGTCGTTAGGTGATTTTATCGAACGCCGTCTGGGCAAAGAAGTATTGGAAAATGTAACCGAGCCATTGCTTGCAGGAATCTATGCAGGCGATACACGTAAGTTGAGCTTGCAAGCGACATTTCCACAGTTTGGTGTAGTGGAACGTGAATATGGTAGTCTGATCAAAGGAATGAATACAGGAAGCAAACCTGTAGAAACGCACACAGGCACCAAAAAAAGTGCATTTCTAACGTTCCGCAATGGATTGCAAAGTCTGATTAACCGTCTGGGTGAATCATTGTCTACAGCAGATATGCGTTTGAACACAGGTGTAGAGTCTATTCAGCCTCAAGCAGACGGTACGTATATCGTATTGTTAAATGATGGACAACAGGTAGTTGCAGATCATGTAATTGTCACTGTACAGACATTTGCGGCTTCAAAACTATTGAAACCTTTGGTAGATACAAAAGCATTAGATCTAATCAATTATGTATCGGTAGCGAATGTCGTTATGGCTTTTGATCGCAAAGATATCCAGACGGAATACGATGGTTCTGGATTCCTTGTGCCTCGTAAAGAAGGTCGTACGATTACAGCTTGTACATGGACTTCAACCAAATGGCTTCATACCAGTCCAGATGATCGCGTGTTAATGCGTTTCTATGTCGGACGTTCTGGCGATGAACAAGTGGTGGATGAATCCGATGAGCAGATCAAAGCTAAAGTATTGCATGATATGCGTGAATTAATGGGTATCGATGCAGAGCCTTTATTTACAGAGATTACACGTCTTCATCATTCGATGCCACAGTATCCTGTAGGACATATGGATAATATTTCTATGTTACGTGCTCAATTAGCAGCGCAATATCCAGGAGTATTAGCACTTGGAGCAGGATATGATGGAGTCGGACTACCTGACTGTATTCGAACAGCCAAAGAAATGGCGATGAGAGAAGCAGAACGTGTTACTTCTTTCTCTAATAGTCATTCATCTTAAAATGATATAAATAAGAATAGCCTTCTGTAATGTAAAGTACTCTGATTACACTCCTAAGTCGCATACATGATGCAATGTTATGGAGATGTCCAAAGAGACTTTACACCGCAGAAGGTTTTTTGCATCCTAGCATCACTTTTGCCGAACAACTAGAACCTGTTATAATAGACAAAGCGTAAAAGTAGGATCAAGCATGAGTATCGTAAGATATCTTCCAATCGTCCTCAGGTATAGTAAAATATTGCAAGCATTAAAGGAGTTCTTTATGTATACGACAAGGTCTCAACAATCCCGTCAGCGTCAGCAAGAAAAAAAGCAGCGTCAAAAGCGGCTCCGTAACTGGATCGTATTTAACACTGTGCTGGTTCTGTCTATTGTTGCACTTGGCGGTTATTACTGGTTGCATGTGAAGCCACAAGAAGTACAGCAAGCCTCTACGTATCCGACAGAATATCCATTAGATCAGGCAACAGCGCCAGATTCATATGGGAATGACCCTGTAGTGGATGACAATGATCATTCTAATCAGCCAGATGAAGAAGAAGCAGATCCGTCTCGTGCTACAACAGAAGCCGATACAGAACATCTAGATCAGACAGCAACCGATTCAGAAGCAATAGATATACCATCCAAAGACTCAACATCAACAGATCAAGCACCAGAAGAGACAACACCAGAGTCGTCTACTGACAAAGTAGAACCTCCCAAGTCTTCTTCAGATTCTTCTCAGTCATCTAATAAAGAACTTAAACCTGCTACCCGTACAGAACCATCCGGTCAGACCGTAACGCTTCATTTTGGTGGAGATGTGATGTTTTCGGGAAAAGTCGGTGAAAAGTTAGCCAAAGCAGGATATGATTATCCTTATCAATATGTAAAAGATTCATTTACTTCGGACGATCTGACCGTTGTTAATTTGGAAACGCCTGTAACAGATTCCAATACAACCGCAGCAGATAAAACGTATGCGTTTAAATCATCGCCTCAAGCACTCCCTCATATGGCAGACGCAGGTATCGATGCGGTGAATTTAGCGAATAATCATATTTTGGATCAAGGCATCACAGGGCTTACCGATACGATTGCTCAACTGGATCAAAGCGGAATCGCCTATGTAGGGGCTGGTAAAAATAGTGCTCGTGCTTATCAACCTGTGTATTTTGACCGTAAAGGAATCAAAATCGCTCTCTTGGGATTCAGTCGAGTTATTCCAGAAACAAGTTGGAATGCTGGAAAAGATCAGGCAGGAGTAGCGACCACATACGATTCAACCGCTGCTCAGGCGGCGATTCGTGAAGCCAAAAGCAAAGCCGATCTTGTCGTCGTTGTCGCTCACTGGGGTGTAGAACGTTCAGATACACTAGCTGATCATCAGAGTGATCTTGCACATACATTTGTCGATGCCGGTGCCGATCTGGTTATTGGTGGTCATCCTCATGTATTGCAAGGATTAGAGCAGTACAAAGGTAAATGGATCGCTTATAGTACAGGCAATTTTATTTTCACTCGTTCACTGGTTGCAAAAACATGGGACACCGGTGTGTTTGAAGCAAAATGCACAGTCGATGGGAATTGCAGTATGCAGGTTATTCCGTACACTGCGGAGTTAGGTCAGCCTGTACCGATGCCATCAGATAAAGCTCAAGCAGTACTCCAACGATTACAGACATTATCTAATCATATTCAATTTGATATCAAAGGAAATGCTATCGCAAATCCAGCCAATTAATAGATCCTAGATTATTTATAACAGAGGAGAATGTATAATGACTGCTATTCAAAACGTATATTGTGTAGGTCGTAACTATCGTCTTCATGCGGAAGAATTAGGAAATGAAGTACCGACTCAACCTATGATTTTTATGAAACCTTCTCATGCGGCTGTACCGTTAGAACATGCAGAATTGGTTTTACCTACAGACAAAGGTGAGATTCATTATGAAGCAGAGTTAGTGATTCGAATTGGACGCGATTATGCACCTGATCTTTCTGTGGAAGAAATGGTCGATGGATTAGCACTTGGGATCGATTTTACATTACGTGACGTACAAAGTGTTTTGAAGAAAAAAGGGCATCCGTGGACAGCAGCTAAAGGGTTCAAAAACTCTGCACCGTTGACATCTTTTGTTCCATTTCCAGATGCTACAACATGGGCAGAACAACCTTTTGCTTTGCTCAAAAATGATCAGCAAGTTCAGCTAGGCTATACACGTAATATGATCTTTTCACTCGAAACGATTATTGCTCATATTGGAGAAAATTATGGGCTTGCAGCAGGTGATATTATTTTCACAGGTACACCTGAAGGTGTTGGACCTGTAGCAGTTGGTGATACTTTCGAATTAATGTATGCGGGCACTTCTGTAGGTAAGTGCCGGATCGCAGAATAATGTTAGATTGGATCATAGGTGCGGTCTGTGCTGGATTGATTGCTGGACTTGCTTATAAAAAGCAGTGGTTATCCGGTTCAGGCGCATATGCAGCGGCTATTATGGGTACCATTTATTATGGAGCAGGTAATCTACTCTGGTTTGGATTGTTGATCTTATTTTTTATCAGTGGCAGCTTACTCTCCAAAATGAAAGGCGAACGCAAGCGCAAATTGGAGCAGGATTATGCCAAAACATCACGCCGAGATGCAGGGCAAGTATTTGCTAATGGTGGGCTGGGTATGATTCTGTGCCTCGGTCATGCTCTAATACCTCATCCAGCATGGATATACGCTTTTGTAGGCGTGATGGCAACAGTTACTGCAGATACATGGGCAACAGAGTGGGGAAGCCTTAGTCGCAAGCCTCCGCGTTCTGTATTGAATGGTCGTGTATTAGAAGCAGGGGCTTCTGGAGGAGTATCTGTTCGTGGTACATTAGCTGCGGCGATCGGTGCATTATTGATTGGTATCGCAGCTTGGGCATTTTCATTATGGTCAGGTGTATCTATAGAATCAAGCAACAATGTAGCTAAAGATGGTATACTTACTATTGGTCTATTGCCACTCGTTGGATTGGTGGGCGGATTAGCTGGTTGTTTTGCGGATTCTTTTTTAGGAGCAACGGTACAGGTGATGTATCAATGTGAAGTCTGCGGTAAAGCTGTGGAAACCAAAGTACACTGTAATCGCCCAACCTCTTATTTGCGTGGATGGCCGTGGATGAGTAATGATCTCGTGAATGGGCTTAGCTCTATTATTGGTGGAGTTGTAGCATTGTTATTTTTATGGGTATAGGAGAGTGCGCTAATGAGCAGCACCACAGGTGAAAAGTTAGAATTAATTTTGGATGCTGCTTACGATCTTTTTGGTTCCAATGGGTTTTATGAGACCAAGATTTCAGATATCGCACACCAGGCAGGAATAGCCAAAGGAACGGTTTATTTATATTTTAAAAGCAAAGAAGAACTATTTATGGCTGTTACTCGTCGAGACTGTGAACATTTTCTTGACGGTTTAGATACTAATTTGCAAAATTGTAGTACGATGGCAGAACGATTGCTTGTGATTGCCAAGCATCATTCGATGTATTATTTTGAACGTAAGCATCGCACCAAGTTATTTTTCCGGACACCCAATAACGACCCTGAACTTATGGCGTATATGAAGCAGTTTATGTTGCGATATATGCAAGCGGTAGAGAAAGTACTCACAGAAGGTGGAGTCGCTCAACCCGTATGGTGTGCAGAATCGTATATTGGTATGTTAGACCGGATACGTATGGATATTTTATTCAACCCTGAGTTTCCGATGGAACAACTTCATGAACGGACAGACTTTGTTGCACGTCTATTTCTAGAAGGTTGTCATCATTCGCTGAATACTCAGGATCAAATAGACCGGGATCAGTCCCAAGAAGGTGAGTCACAATGAATATTATGACAGTGGAGTCAATCTCCAAAAGTTACGGCGAAAAAGTACTATTTGAAAATGCTTCATTTGGGATGGAAGATCAAGACAAAATCGGTATCGTTGGTGTCAATGGTACAGGGAAATCAACGTTTCTTAAAGTCATTGCAGGAATGGAAAGTACAGAAAGTGGACGTGTGACTATCAATAATGGATTACGTATTCGTTATTTGGCACAGAATCCACCATATGATCCGGAAGCTACAGTATTGCGTCAAGTATTTGATGGCGGCGGGGAAGAACTTCAAATTGTTGGTGCATATATGAATGTACTGGAACAATTAGAGACTCATCCTGAAGATGAAGCTGTATTAGAACAACTGATTCATTTAAATCAAGAATTGGAACGCTTAGATGCATGGTCACTCGAAAGTGAAGCTAAAAATATTTTGTCCAAATTAGGCATTCATCATTATGATGCTTTGATGGGTACACTATCAGGTGGTCAACGTAAACGGGTAGCTCTTGCGTCTGCACTAATTCAACCGTCTGATTTGTTAATTTTGGATGAGCCTACGAACCATATTGATCATGATTCGATTACCTGGTTAGAACAATTTTTGCAAAAGCGTCGTGGCGCATTGTTAATGATTACGCATGATCGTTATTTCTTGGATCGTGTAGCCAATGTGATGATCGAACTCGATCATGGTAGTCTATATCGTTATGAAGCGAACTATTCACGTTTTCTTGAACTCAAAGCAGACCGTGAAGAACGAGAAGCAGCATCTGAAGATAAGCGTCAAAATCTATTGCGTCGTGAATTAGCATGGATCAGACGTGGAGCCAAAGCTCGTACAACCAAGCAACAAGCACGTATTAACCGTTTTGAGCAGTTGAAAAATGATGGACCAGGTCGTCGCGATGAAGCGATGGACATGTCTGCGATTTCTTCTCGTCTAGGGAAACAAATTGTAGAGTTAGACCATGTGTCATTAACGCTTGGTGGTAAAGAGCTGATTCACGATCTCACGTATCATGCTGTTCCTGGAGATCGGATCGGAATTGTAGGTCCCAATGGACGTGGTAAATCGACATTGCTGAATCTGGTATCTGGTCGTCTGGTTGCAAGCGAAGGTAATGTAGTTACAGGACAGACCGTTAAATTTGGCTATTTCACGCAGGAGCATCAAGAAATGGATGAATCAATGCGTGTGATCGAATATATCAAAGATGTAGCAGAAGTCGTAGAAACAGCAGATGGTAGTAAAATCTCTGCTTCGCAAATGCTAGAACGATTCTTATTTACACCTGCATCACAATGGACACCGATCTCCAAATTATCCGGTGGGGAAAAGCGTAGATTGTATTTACTACGTGTACTGATGGGCGCACCTAACGTATTGTTACTGGATGAGCCTACCAATGATTTGGATATTACAACATTAACCGTTTTGGAACAGTATTTAGATGAATTCCCTGGCGTTGTATTCGCTGTTTCACATGATCGCTACTTCTTGGATCGTACTTGTGATCGTATCTTTGCTTTTGAAGGTGAAGGTCAGGTTAGTATTCATGCAGGAAATTATAGTGATTATGAAGAGCGTATTGCTGATCTTGCCAAAATTGCTAAAGCAGCTAATGCACCTATTGTTGCACCCAAAGCAGTAGAACCTGCACCTGTAAAAGAAAAAGCACCTGCTCCAGACAAAAATGCTTGGCGTAATAAAGTCAAATTCTCATATAAAGAGCAATTAGAATATGAGCAAATTGATAAAAATATTACAGATACAGAGCAGAAGTTAGTCGATCTTGCTAGTGATATGGAGAAAGCATTCAGCGACTCTGTAAGACTACAAGAATTGATGGCTGAGCAGACAGCAACTGAAAAGCATTTAGAACATCTGATGGAACGCTGGACGTATCTAACCGAATTGGCTGAAAAAATACAGCAAAGTCAGAATTAATTCCATTCGATCTCCAAAGACTTTTAGGGTATAAGCATCTCAGTGTGATATCAATAAGCATTCTATAAAACAAAAACCTTCTTTCTTATCATTTCTGACGAGAAAGAAGGTTTTTTTGTGTATTATTTTATTTAGTCGTAATATAAGCGCCTAATAATTTAGCGGTATTAATCACAGCATCCGTATGAGTACGTTCCATAGAATGCGAAGCATGTACACCAGGCCCGATGAGAGCTGCACGAATATTGTTGCCTGCACGAAGAGCAGCAGAAGCATCTGAACCATAATGAGGATATACATCTACAGCATAAGCGATCTGCTCCGCTTGAGCCAATTCAATCAATTTGCCTGTCATTGCATAATCATAAGGACCAGAAGAATCTTTGGCACAGATTGATACATCGGTTTCTTTGCAGCTAAGATCGTCTCCGATACAACCCATATCCACAGCGATCATTTCATGAATACCTTCAGGAATATAAGCTGTACCATGACCCACTTCTTCATAATTGGAAATTAGGAATTGAGTGCGATACTGTGGTGTCCATTGATGAGTGTGTTGTGACTCTAATAATGCAAACAATGCGGCTACACTTGCTTTATCATCCAAATGACGAGATTTGATATACCCACTTGGTGTAACGACAGGACGAGCATCAAATGAAATATAATCACCAACTTGTATGCCTAGTTGCTGTACATCTTCTTTGGACGATACCAACTCATCAATTCGAACTTCCATATTTTCTTCTTCACGCTTAAGCCCACGTGCTTCATCATATACATGCACAGAAGGTTGAACAGACAGGATAGTACCTGTATACGTTTTGCCACTGCGTGTATGAATCGTGCAGTATTCATTTTCAATACTATTCATACTGAATCCACCTAGAATTGTAAAACGGATTGTTCCTTGCGATTTAATTGCACGTACCATTGCACCAAGTGTATCTACATGTGCACTGAGAGCAATCGTTTTGGAAGCATCTTGGCCGTCTAATGTTAAGATCAGACCGCCTTTTTGATTATACTCGGTCGTAACGCCGAATTTGCCAGCTTCTTCTGCAATACGTGTAATAATATCATGTGTAAATCCAGTCGGGCTTGCCGTAGATAATAATTCTTTGAGCAGCGAAATAGTATATTCTTGATTGATCGTGATTGCCATTATAAAACGTCTCCTTAGTGAGAAAATTGGTATAAAAATCATTCGTAAATTTATATTTTAAGCATAGTTCACATGAAAAAACCACTTACCTGTTGGCTGAAATCAGACAACAATCGATAAGTGGTTGAGTTCATCTTGATCAGTAAGTAATCTGTTTAGCTTTTCAGCTCTTATTACTTACGGTTTGAAAAAGAAGTTGCAGTCGTATCATTATCAGTATACATCGGCTTGAGTGGATCATTATCTACAGATGATGTAGTTAATGGAGTTCCAGCAACTGGAGCTTGAGCTAACTCAGCTTTCAGTAGTTTGATCTCACGCTGTAAGCGGTACTGACGATAGATACCGTAAAATCCTACAATTAGACCACCTAACAAAGCGCATCCAATAATTAAAAGAATTAAAGGTACTTGTACTACATTAAAATAAAGATTTACCTGCACAGGATTGACATTGATTACCGCAAATACAGCTGTAATTAGCGCAAAGATCAAACCCAAAATAAGCATCCATTGCATTTTCAAAATAATAACCCCCTCAATTTAGCATAAGGCCGAATACATCCTTATCTAATCTATAAAACGCAATCAACCCTATTGTAAACATGTCTTTACAAGTATTAGGTGAATTTTGAAGGGAATGCAAAGTCTAGTTGTAGTTCACCAGCTTCAAATTCTTATTTTGCTAACTCTTCCATTTCTGTAATCAATGCTTCAAATACGCTCATAGCTTCGCGAATAGGAGCAGGAGTAGACATATCAACACCCGCTTTGGCAAGGATGTTAATAGAATAATCACTACCACCGCTTTGTAAGAAACCGGTATAACGATCTACAGCAGATTGACCTTCTTCCAAAATTTGTTTGGAGAAGCTTGTTGCCGCAGAGAAGCCTGTCGCATATTTGTACACATAGAAGCTATTGTAGAAATGCGGGATACGTGCCCATTCCATTTCAATATCCTGATCGACATGCATACCTTCACCATGATATTTCACATTGAGGTCATAGTAGATTTTGGATAGTTCTTGTGGAGTTAAGGACTCACCAGCTTCTGCGCGAGCATGTGTAATCATTTCAAATTCAGCAAACATCGTCTGACGGAAAACAGTTGTGCGGAATTGATCTGCATAATACGTTAACAGATACATTTTTTCTTTAGGATCTGTCGATTTTTTCAAAAGGTAGTCCATCAATAACGCTTCATTAGTCGTCGAAGCGACTTCTGCAAGGAAAATAGTATACTGTGCATCACGATAAGGAAGAGCATTGTCTGAATAATAACTATGCAATGCATGACCCATTTCATGAGCCAGTGTAAACATACTATTCAGATTGTCTTTGTGATTCAGTAGAACGTAAGGATGGACACCATAAGCACCCCAGCTATAAGCCCCTGTACGTTTACCTTCATTCTCATACACATCGATCCAGCCTTCATTATAGCCTGCTTGAAGCGCTTGTTGATAATCTTCACCGAGTGGTTTGAGACCTTCTGCCACAGTAGCTTTGGCTTCTTGGTACGTGATATCCATTTTGAATTCATCAACGAGTGGCGCAAACAGATCATACATATGCAGTTCATCCACACCAAGCAATTTCTTGCGTAATGCAATATAACGATGCAGTAGAGGAAGACCCTCATGAATCGTATCGATCAAGTTGGTATATACTTCTTTAGGAATATTATCTCCATAAAGAGCTTTTTCCAACACAGATGGATATTTACGTACATTAGCATAGAAAATATTTTTATTAATATTAGCTGTTAACGTAGCAGCAATTGTATTTTTTTGACGAGCATATGCGCTATAGATTGCTTTGAATGCACGCTCACGTAGTTCACGATTCGGATTTTCCAAAAATTGAATATAACGACCATGTGTAAGTTCCACTTCATTACCATTCTCATCTATAATGTTAGGGAATTTCATATCTGCGTTATTCAACATTCCGAAAATAGTCTGTGGTGCTTGAGAAAGATTACCCACTTGTGCGAGCAAAGCTTCTTCTGCTTGTGTCAACACATGTGCTTTCTCACGCTTCATTTCTTGTAATGTAAAGTGATAAGGAGCAAGAACCGGAGAAGCAAGCAATTCATCCAACTTCTCATCAGACAGACCCAAGATTTCAGGTGTGATAAAGGAGAGGGCTTGACCAAGTTCTACGCCTAATTTTTTAACTTTTTGCGACAATGCCTGATATGTAGGATTGGTGGTGTCTTCATCCTGATGCATATGAGCATACGCATATAATTGTTCGACTTGTAGACCGATACGATCTTCGAGCTCAAAAGCCGATTTGACCGCTTCAGGAGTGTTGAGTTTACCTTGTAGTTGAATCGCTTCAGGTAATTCTTGTTTTACTTTGTCATAGGCTTGATCCCAAGCTTGTTGATCTGCGAACAGATCGGATAAATTCCAGCAATTTTCCTGTGACACTTCTGACCGTTTAAGTACTTGCTGCATAAATAAATCCTCCTCTTGAGCGATGATATGATAGATAGTTAATAGATCTACATCAAGCTATATTATGTGTTAGGGTTAACGGCAACCAAAAATCCGTAGATCATTAAGAAGAACGCAACCAGTAACATGACAATAGCAAAAATAGCAAGCCAGCGCTTTAAAGGCGCTGGAATGGTTTCCTTATAAGCAATCAGTACAAACCCTTGCAAAAAAGCAAGAATAATAAATATGACAATCGCTGTATAATTCATTGGAAAGGGTTATACCTCCCGAAAAGCATTCATAATTTCTTCCCATTCCGCTTCTGTTTCAAAGCGTTCTTTAGGAAAACGATCGCTTGCCCATTGCATCAAAGCAGGACGGCTCAAGAAATCATGCGTTTCTTCGCCCCATTCGTCAGAGATCTCTCTCAAAACGATTTTGCGTCCTTGAACTTCAATAGTCATCATGTTCCAATTGTCTTTTTTATAAATCGTGTGTTTTTTTATCATTTTAGTATTCTACTCCCTGTCCGTTTGCTAAAATCATACCCTTTGCCTTCATTAATTGCAAATCATATCCGTTGTTTTATTTGCTATTTAAGAACAGGTGCGTTATACTATGGTTATGCGTCATATATGGCGATATTCTAGGAGGTTTTTTGAATGAAAGGTACAGTTAAATGGTTTAATGCAGAAAAAGGTTTCGGATTTATTGAGGTTGAAGGTGGAGAAGACGTATTCGTACATTTCTCAGCTATTCAAAGTGATGGTTTCAAATCGTTAGATGAAGGTCAAGCGGTAGAATTCGACATTACTGAAGGTAACCGTGGTCCTCAAGCAGCTAACGTAATTAAATTATAAGACCGATATCTGCTTAGCAGATCACTTATATATTGAATATTCGTTTGAATGTTCATCCATATGTTAGTAAAAGCGTAAGTTCTCTTGATTCATTTTAAGAGACTTGCGCTTTTTTATATGTCTATATGTAATCTATACTCTAAATAAAAACCCTGTACCTATTCTAGGCATTCCTAGAGCAGTACAGGGTTTTGTGTAACACATCAACTATGGTAATAAGGATATCTGATTATCATTTATGGATATCTGGCAATCTTAATTATTTACTTGAAGTCCAGAACGTCGTCCTGTACGACGAATAACCAGTGTAATGATAGCTAACTCAGCAGCAAGTCCGATCGACTGAGCAAGTGCCCCGATTACACCATTCCATGCAGGGAAGATAAAAAGTAAGATTATTAGCACGATAAATGTACATATAGCATTCGCCATCTGTGAACGAAACATTGCTTTGGTTTGTCCACGCAAAAGAATCAGTCCATTCGAATAATCTAACCATGGCATAACTAACGCGTACAACACAAAAGCTCGTAAAGTATACAGACTTTGTGTTAATAATTCACCGTTCACGTTCATAATATGTCCTAGCACCCAATAACTCATAGGCGTATAAGCGATAATAGCTAGCAAAGTGACCGGAATAAATCCAGTTAACAATCCAAAGCGGCGTACTTTTTTGGGATCGATATGATAGAAATTCAATACAATCTGATGAATATACGTAAAAAAGCTAAGCATTAATTGTAACAGACTGCTGGCAATTGCAAAGGAAGAAATCGCTAAAGCAATACCTTCTGTTTTACCAAGAACAACATTGATAGCAGGGCCAATCAACATCGCAACAAAAGATGAAAAAAGAAGCGGTTTGTAAAATTTGAATACATCTGCACGCGTTTCTACCGGATGATCGGCAAGTTTTTCAGGCATCTTTTTAGCGATATTTCGTCCTTCGCTATAGCTGACAGCTGCTTCGATAATCATACCTGTCAGAAATAAGATGGCTCCGATCGTACCACTTGTAATCTGATGATAATAAATAAAGTAAAGAGATAACGAGTACATACCTGCTAAACGGAATACCATGCCAATCGTTAACCATTTGGTACGATTATTGGTAATAATAATGCCTTGATAAATATTGCGAATCACTGAAAAGATACTTACAAACATTAAGATTGCATACACATTAATCACTAATGGAACCATCGAATCTTTGATTCCGAATAAAGTATTAAATATCCATTTTCCTATAGGCGTATAGACAATCAGTATGCCAATGGCTAGTACAAAGGCTAGAAAAATCCATGTTACTTTGAGCAAAGCTTTGAACGAAAGTCGATCTCCCACAAGCGCAGAACAGGTCTGCCGCAATAAGGTAGACGGTCTTTCTGTAATCGTCACTAGACTCATCGCTAACGCATAGCTAGCAATCACCACTTCAGCATCAACAGCAAATGCCAGCGTACGATTAATAATGACATGTGAAATAGTGACTAATGAGGCTGAAATCCCAAGAGGGATAAAAAATGAAAACAACCGCCTCCATGAGAGCGGTTCTGGTGTGGACATATGTAATCGTCTCCCTTTGTTCTATAAAAATTATCGTTAGTATATCATAATGATCTCTAAGAGAGCGTGATCTAACCAACAAAAAGTTACATTTTTTTAAAATTGTATCTATTTGTGCAAGTTTATTACTGCTGATTATAGGTATAGAGCAGGGTGTGGAAAGTCAAAACAAAAAGTGGTGTTTTTAATCCGATTTCCAACATTGAATATCCTTTTTGTATTCTATTCAAAGACCATAGAGAAAATAAGAAATATATGCCCTTAAAATGAAGAAAAAAAGAAAGAAAACCCATATGTGGCGCGGTGTGATAAATTCAATTGTACGTTGTGAGCACTCTGAATATAATGTATGATAATACTGATAGGTTCAACAGACAACTATGTGGAGGAAGCCCATTGAATGATATGATGAAAGTCCGTTATCCGTTTCCGCGTAATGCTGTTTCTTTGATGAGACGCGTATACAAACACGGAATACCGGAAGTCCGTAAAGAGTTTGCTCGCTGGCGTGAACAGGCGAATTTGATACCTGATGCTGAACTACGATATCAAGCACTTGATAGTCTAGGTAACAAGCAATTTCACTGTGATGGTGGATCAGTATATGCCGTAGCGAATATGGCTCAATTTCATAACTTGCTACCTTTGATTGTAGCATTTCAGACGATTTGTGATTATGCAGATAATCTATCTGATCGTCCTCAATGTACAAATGTTGAAGATTTCCGTTTACTCCATCAGGCTTTGCTTGATGCGATTGTTCCAGGCGTAGAACCCAAAAACTATTATGAATTTAATAGTGAAAGTGAAGTTGGTTATATGTCTACACTGGTAAAAGCTTGCCAGGGATATATTAGTGAACTTCCAGATTATGATATTGTATATCCTTATTTGCGTGATCTGGTTGAATTATATTGTGGTTTACAGACATACAAACATATCGCTCCTGAACTACGACAACCCACATTGATGGAATGGTGGTCTGAGCATAAGCATCGTACACCTCAGTTATACTGGCATGAATTTGCTGCGGCAACAGGCTCTACTTTGGGCATATTTATGATGTTTTTGGCAGCAAGTGGTCTACCGGGTATGAATGATGCGGCAGCTAAGCAAGCGCATGCTGCTTATTTTCCAAATGTATGTTGTCTTCATATTATGCTGGACTATGTGATTGATCAGGAAGAAGATCAGCATTCAGGCGATCTTAATTTTTGCGATTATTATGATCCGTCTATTAAGGTCATTGATCGTATTGAGAAGATCGTTGATTGGGCGCGCGCAGATGTACAACAACTTCCGGGTGCTTCATTCCATCTTATGATTGTTGAAGGTCTAGTCGCACTATACTTAACAGACCCCAAGGTCAAGACACAACGAGAAGTGCGTGCTATCTCTAAACGGCTATTGCGAAAAGGTCCTCCTATGCGAGCCTTTTTTATCATTAATAGTCAAGTGATTCGCAAGTATCTGTAAACATAATGAACAAGGGGGCAATTTGAAATGTCAGCAGTAAAAAAAATTGCAGTACTAACCAGTGGAGGAGACTCCCAAGGAATGAACGCAGCGGTTCGTGCCGTTGTGCGTAGTGCTCTTTATTTTGGTCTTGAAGTATGTGGAGTTCAACGTGGATATCAAGGTTTGTTAAACGAAGATATTTTCCCGATGGATCTACGTAGTGTAGGCGATATTATCCAACGTGGGGGAACGGTTCTTCAATCAGCACGTTGTAAAGAATTCATGACACTTGAAGGTCAACAAAAAGGTGCTGATATTCTTCGCAAACACGGTATTGATGGATTAGTCGTTATCGGTGGAGATGGATCTTACCAAGGTGCGAACAAATTAAGTAAATTAGGTATCAAAACGATGGCATTGCCAGGTACAATCGATAACGATATTTCGTATACAGATACAACGATTGGTTTTGATACAGCAGTAGGTATTGTTGTAGATGCGGTTAACAAATTGCGTGATACCATGTCTTCTCATGAACGTGTATCTATTGTAGAAGTTATGGGTCGTCATTGCGGCGATATTGCTCTTCATTCTGGTCTAGCTTCTGGTGCAGAGACTATTCTTGTTCCTGAAGTATCGTATGATCTTAAAGAAGTTGCAGATCGTATGCATCACAACTTTGCTTGTGGTAAACGTCATAGTATTGTTATCGTAGCTGAAGGTGCAGGTCGTGGCGAAGATATCGCAGAACAACTGCATATCCACTATCCTAACTTGGAACCTCGTGTAACTGTACTTGGACATATTCAGCGCGGTGGAACACCAACGCCTCGTGACCGTAATCTAGCAAGTCGTTTGGGTGATTTTGCAGTACGTAAGTTAATTGAAGGTGAATCCGACAAAGCTTGTGGCGTGATCAAAGGCGAAATCGTATTGACGGATATTGATAAAGTTGTAAATAGCAAAAAAGAGTTTGACCATGAAACATACGAGTTAGCACTTCGCTTATCTCAATAATTTAAGCCAGTCCTAAAACGGATAAATGTTTGAATCATCAACTTTAAAAAGCGGGCTAAATCTTACGTAATCTTCGGATTGCTAATATTTGCACGCTTTTTATTTTACCAAAAATTACTTTTAGATATCACTTTTGTAAAAAATATGAGAAGAAATGGTAAAATTTTTGAATTAAAGATTAGAAGTAACGGGTAAATTATTGTACTATAAGGGAGTAAGTCATTTATATCTTAACTCCGTAGGAACTGGAGAGACCAACTAGAAGGGGGCTACCATACATTGACGAGAGAAAAAGGAGCAAAAGGAAAGGAGAGCCGTTTACGTTTGCTACACGCTGCTGCTAAACAATTTGCTGTACATGGTTTTCATGAAACGAAAGTCAGTGCTATTGTTGCAGAAGCCAAGCTTTCACAACCCGCATTTTATTTGTACTTTGAAAGTAAAGATGCTGTGTTTGAAGAGCTAGTTAAGCTTTTCCATGCTAGACTCACTACAGTCATCAATGAAAGTCGTCTTCCTGAAATACATTCAACTGATGGGGTGCTGCACCAATTATGTCATACGTTGACCTCAATGTTTGACTATTTTTATGCGAATCCGTATTTAACAAGAATTGGATTTCATTTGGCACCACAATCGCAAAATATGAAGCAAGAATTGGTTCAATGGGTTGAGCAGATGTTATCGGGTGAACAACGTTCTGGACAATTTAAGTCTGAATTTCGGATGAATATGGTCTCAGAATGTTTGGTAGGTACAATCGAACGGATTGTATTTACACAACTTCTTCCTGGCAAAGTTGCACCAGAACAATTAGCGCTTGATATTGTAAATTTATATGTATCTGGAATTGGTATGAAACAAAGCAAAGTGTAGATGATAGCGCTAGGAGGTTCATTTTCATATGATTACTGTCGGTTTGACGGGTTGGGGAGATCATGATTCTCTCTATCTTACCAAAGAAGCAAATAAGAACAAATTACCCACTTATAGCTCATTATTCCGCACCGTAGAGGTAGATAGTTCCTTTTATGCGATCCAATCCCGGCGGAATATGGAAAAGTGGACTGAAGAGACACCTGGTTCTTTTCGTTTTCTTGTCAAAGCTTTTCAAGGTATGACAGGGCATTCACGGGGTAAAATTCCTTTTGATAGTGAAGCAGAGATGTTTGAAGCTTTTCGCTTATCGATCAGTACAATGGATCAAGCAGGTAAATTGATGGCTGCTCTATTTCAATTTCCACCCTGGTTCGATTGTAATCGAGAAAATGTAAAGACTCTTCGGCATATTCGTGAACTTATGGGAGATTACCCGTGTGCACTCGAATTTCGCCATCAAAGTTGGTACACGCCTGAAATGCGAGATAAAACGATCCAATTTATGCGTAAAGAGAACTGGATTCATAGCATCTGCGATGAACCGCAGGCTGGAATCGGTTCTGTCCCAATTGTTGAAGAAGTGACTGA
This sequence comes from Paenibacillus sp. CFBP13512, assembly GCF_005233705.1. NCBI lineage: Bacteria > Bacillati > Bacillota > Bacilli > Caryophanales > Paenibacillaceae > Paenibacillus > Paenibacillus sp. CFBP13512. The sequence goes on from NZ_QGAD01000004.1 coordinate 423,790, forward strand.
TCGTCAGTTAACAGTGGTTCGTATGCATGGCCGTAATGAATCAGGCTGGAATTCATCAGGACAACCGAACTGGCGAGAAGTACGTTATCTGTACCGCTACAATGAAGCAGAATTACAAGAATGGGCACAACGTCTACAGCGATTGGAACAGCAATCCGAAGAAGTCTGTGTGATTTTCAATAATAATTCAGGCGGAGATGCAGCAGATAATGCTCGGCAATTGATGGCGATGTTAGGACAAGAAGTACCGACGATTCCAGAAGAAAAGAAAGTCGATATGGAACAGATTGATCTTTTCGACTGGAGTGGACAAGAATAAATAAAAAGCGGCATTTTCCTTGGATAGGAGAATGCCGCTTTTGTTGATAAACCATCTTATTTGGAAGCAAAGTTCGTATCACGGATAGCTTGTCGTTGTACCCACAATAAACGAGAAAGCAACGTAATTGCTCCTACTGCAAGCCCGATACTCAATCCTATCCAATACCCGAAAGCACCAAAATCGGTATAGTTTGCAACAATATACCCTACAGGTAATCCAATAATCCAATATGAGATAAAGGTTAAAAAGAAAGCTGGGTTAACATCTTTATATCCTCGTAAAGCCCCTTGTACAGGAGTAGCAATCGCATCTGATATTTGGTAAAAAGCAGCATAGATCATAAAGTGAGCAATCAGGTCGATCAATACCGGATCAGACGAGTACAGTGCAGAAACCGATTGGCGAAAAGCAAGTAAAATCACAGCCGTACATAATGATAATGCAAGAGCTAATCCCAGACCAAGCTTAGTATATTGCCTTGCATCCTTGAGGCGCTTTGCACCGACTTCATAACCGACCAGAATCGTCAAAGCTGTACAAATACTTAACGGAATCATATACAGGGTTGCTGCAAAGTTCTGAGCCGCCTGATGAGCTGCAATCGTCATTGTATCGTAGTTGCTCATAAATAATGTTACACCTGCGAAAATAGCAACTTCAAAAAAGATAGCAAATCCCATAGGAATACCTAATTTCAAGATTTCGCCCCATTTTTGAAAAGAAGGGGAGTGCCATTTTTTAAACATCTGATCTTGACGGAAAGGTTCAGCGAGATGAATAACCAATACGGCTATTAAAAACACACACCAGTAGGTGATCGCAGAGGCTACACCCGCACCAATTCCGCCCAATTTAGGAAATCCAAATTTACCGAAAATAAGCAAATAGTTAATCACTACATTGATCGGTAGCGCACATAATGTAATCATCATCGAAAATCGTGTCTGTCCTAGTGCATCAATATAACTACGCAACACGGTATAAGCGAACAACGGCACGATGCCTGTAGATAAACATACAATAAATCCATGAGCGACTTTACGTACATAAGGTTCTAGACTCATTAGATCCAAAATGGGGTTCAATAATAGACCGCCTACAATGAGAATCACGATCGAGACGACTACAGATAATAACAAGGCTTGAACGACATTAAAGCTAATCTGCTTGCGTTGATTGGAACCGATCAGCTGAGACACAATAGGTGTAACAGCCACTAGAATACCACTAAGACCTGCTTGAATTGGAACCCATAAGCTAGAACCAATAGCTACACCAGCTAGATCTTCGGCACTGGCATGTCCCGACATATTAGTATCAAAAAAAGTCATCAATGATAAAGCAATCTGTGTGACCAGAATTGGAAACAATATTTTTAGAAACTGACTGAACTTTTGCAAAAGTGTAACTGTAGGGATCATAGTCTAACCTCATTTAATAGAATAAAGTAATATATGTATTCATCAATACAATCAAATAGTTACTATATAGGCATCATAGGCATCAAAATTATAAGTATCAAAAGTTGATTGTACAGGATAACGATTATTTTGAATAGTCAAAAAAAGAACCCGGAAAATGATCCGGGTTCTGCACTTTAAATGGTATAGCATTCCCAACATAAAATGATGATTAATAATCAGCGTTGGCTGTATAACGGTTACCTGCATTCCATAGCAAGTACTCATCGATACCTTTTTCATGCATCGCACGAATCTGGTCGTTAACTTCTTTAGCACCATACGATGTATAGTGGCCGCTACCTAACCAGCTTGCTGTAAAGTCTTGAATCCACGGACGAATAATCGGTGTTTGATCACCAAGTGGTTTTAACTTTTTCAATGTATCTTCCATCGAACCTTTAATGGTTGCATATGGGTTTTTGTCGGGATCTTTAACACCGAACCAACCTGTAGAGTAATGACTTGGATAGACCATTGGACTGATAACATCTACATTTTCTGAAATTTTCGTGAAATCTTGTCCGATACCTTCAGCCGCAGGAACAGAAGCTGCATAACCGAAAATATCAACAGAAACCCGTACACCTAGTGGAGCAAGCTCTTTACGAGCATATTGTACAAATTCAGCAATCACATCAACACGAGATTGTTTAGTTTTGGTAAATTTCAATTCAGCTTCATGATTTTCGAAGCCTTCAGGGAAACGAACATAATCAAACTGGATTTCTTTGAATCCCATCGCTGCTGCTTCTTTAGCCAATTCAATATTGTAATCCCATACGTCTTTATTATATGGATTTACAAAGTTATCGCCTTTAGCATTGCTCCATACTTGTCCATTGCTTTTTACAAAAGAAAGTTCAGGATGCTTTTTAGCAAGGATAGAGTCTTTGAACACAACAATACGTGCAATCGGATAAACATCATGCTTTTTCAAACGTTTCATCATCGCTTCTGGATCAGCAATAAATTTTTGCGGGCTACCCATTTCTTTCAACTTTGCATTTTTCGTCTTATACGTTATGTATCCAGCATCGTCTTTAAGATCAATAACCATAGCATTTAATGCTGTTTTGTCCAAAAGATCAAGCAGGGTAGTCATACGTGAACCACCAGCACTGTAAGCTGTAACGTATACGCCTTTTACTTTAGGTGCATCGACTTGCGGATCAATTTTGGCAGGAGGATTATCAGCATCCACCTCTGTTTGACTCATTTGACTGTGAATAGCCGCTTGATTCAAAGCGGATTGAAGAGTAGTTGTCTTTGTTGTACCTTGATCACTTTGACCACCACTAAGCGTTGTAGATGCGAGCAGCATAATTGCCCATAAGATTTCCATGTGTTAGCTCCTTCTCTGTATGTATAATCGTGACGTCATGTGGATTTACTTTTTAAGTATAACGGATGTCAATAAACTGTAAAGAACATAATTGTTACCGTTAGTATCTAAAAATATCCATCTTACATATTTAACCATGTCAAAGCATAGCTAAACAAGTATTAATCTTTTTTAGTATAAAACATAAAAATGCCACTTCCAACCCTCTATAGAAGAAGGTAGAAGCGACATTTCTAATATCGTTATAAGTTAATCTTATTGCATGAATTGCTGGCTTTGATTTTCGCAAATACTGTGTTGAATAATTTCCATAGCATCCTCTGGCTCCAAGATACGCAACCCATCACGTAAAACAATAACAGCGTTCAATTCTTGCTGTTTTAGGGAAGGCATCATATCAGGAAACCATTTCATGACGATTTGTGACAATTTGACCGTTTCCATTTCCACAATAATCACCCTTTCCTATTCTGGAATCATTACGCTTAATGAACGAAATCATTCTAATGAGAACTTTAGGAAAAGCATGGCTGTGTATCAAATGTTAGGGACTGAACACAAACTGCAACTAATAAAAAGGTAGAGGTGGCGTGTTTTTAGTCTACTATATATTACGACAAAAAGCGACTTTCAGTGTATAGCAAAACCAAAATAGTTTACATTTTTTTAATAAAACATCAAAACAATATTTTTTGTCGTCTATTAACCTTTACGGAAAGAACCCATAACTCCGACCGTTTCGACCATATTTACAAAAGCAGCAGGATCAGTTTCTTTAATAATTCTACGTAATTCTGCGAGTTCATAACGTGTGGTTACCGTCATTAACATATCTTTAGGCGTATGCGAGAATGCACCTTCTGCTTTGATCATCGTTACCCCACGCTGAAGAGGCATTAACTTTTCTAACAATAGATCAGTATGATTAGATACGATAAACAAAGTTACTTTGACATGACTAACATGAATAAGATCTAGTACCTTACCTGCAATATAAATAGAGACCATAGAAGCAAGTGCGATATTCCAATTATTCGACCAGTAACCCATAGCGAGTACAACCAATCCATTTAATCCAACAATCACATTACCGACCGGGAAATCACGATAGCGCGTAATAATGGAACCAAGAATATCGAATCCACCCGAAGAACCGCCGACACGGAAAGAAATACCTACACCTATTCCTATAAGTACACCACCAAATACAGCAGAAAGGAGTAAATCAGGTGCTGCTGCTTCAACGGGAATAATAGTCATCATCCATGTGGTTGCTGCGACAGAGACAATACTGAGCAAAATGTATCGTTTGCCAAGCAAAAACCAACCTGCAATCAACAGAGGTATATTGTATACAAAGTAAAGCAGGCTAATATTAAGCGGTGTAAAATAACCGGTTAACATAGCAAGTCCTGATACACCACCACTTAATAATTGATGGGGAATCAGGAACAGGTTAAACGCAGCAGCTGTGAATAAGGAGCCCAGAAAAACAACAAATAGGGCACCGATTTTTTTTGACACAAAAATCACCTCGGGTTGTAAGTTAGTAAGTTATGGAAAGTATACCTGTTAATTTATAAGAAGTATCTTTCACAAAAGTAATTATATTATGATTCAGCTAGTAATCATTGTGTATTTTGTGATATAATGATTTAGATATTCTTGAGTAGGGATGTTTTGCTGAATTATGTTGACTATTCTATAAACGCAAGACTGATTTATTTCATCATAGAAACTATTGAACAAAGGTATAGTTTATACTAACTACTGAATTATTCAATAGTTCATAACAAAAAAAGAATAAGTGGCGGTCCACAAGGCCTCCTGCGATGCAGGTATATACTACTCATTTGCTACTTAAGAATACAAACAAGTTGGTGGATTGTCCACAATATAGAAGGAGCACGAATATTTTGACTAAATTTGCAGATTTCGGATTAGATGAAAAAGTACTACAAGCGGTAATGGAGCTAGGTTTTGAAGAATCAACACCTATCCAAGCACAAGCTATTCCAATTGCTATGAGCGGCAGTGACATGATCGGACAAGCTCAAACAGGTACAGGTAAAACAGCAGCATTCGGCATACCCCTTATTAACAAGATCGAACGTTCGGAAGATAAAATTGTAGCTTTGATCATGGCACCAACACGTGAGTTGGCGATCCAAGTAGCAGAAGAAATTGAGAAACTAGCTCGCTTTAAAGGTATCCGTTCATTGCCAATTTATGGTGGACAAGATATCGTTCGCCAAATTCGCGCTTTGAAAAAGAAACCTCAAATTATCATCGGTACACCTGGTCGCTTGCTTGACCATATCAACCGTAAAACAATCAAACTTGATGATGTACAAACTGTAGTATTGGATGAAGCAGATGAAATGCTTGATATGGGTTTCATGGAAGATATCCAATCTATTTTGAAACAAGTTCCAGAAGAGCGTCAAACCATGTTGTTCTCAGCAACTATGCCTGCTAACATCAAACGTTTAGCGCAACAATTCTTGAAAAACCCTGAACATGTTTCTGTAATTCCAAAACATGTTAGCGCACCTTTGATTGACCAATCTTATATCGAAGTAAACGAGCGTCAAAAATTTGATGCATTGTCTCGTCTATTAGATATGGAATCTCCTGAACTAGCAATCGTATTCGGACGTACTAAACGTCGTGTTGACGAATTGGCAGAAGCTTTGCAAAAACGTGGCTATACAGCTGACGGTTTGCATGGTGACTTGTCTCAGAATCAACGTGATAGTGTAATGCGTAAATTCCGTGACGGTAGTATCGACGTTCTAGTAGCTACAGACGTAGCAGCACGTGGACTTGATGTATCTGGCGTAACTCATGTTGTAAACTTTGACTTGCCGCAAGATCCAGAAAGTTATGTTCACCGTATCGGTCGTACAGGACGTGCTGGTAAAGAAGGCGCAGCTTACTCTTTCGTAACGCCACGTGAAATGGATCATTTACACTTTATTGAGCGTGTAACAAACCAAAAAATCGCACGTAAACCTCTTCCATCTTTGGCAGAAGCGATTGAAGGTAAACAACGCATTACAGCTGAGCGCTTGCTTGAGCTAGTACAAGACGATACAACACCTTTGAACGAATATAAAGGTATTGCTATTCAATTGTTAGAACAATATGATTCTGTGAACTTGCTTTCAGCAGCAATCAAATTGTTAACTGGCGAGAAAAAAGATGCACAGGTTGATTTGACTCCAGAAGATCCAATTCGTGCAAAACGTCGTAAACCAGATGTTCGTTCAGGTGGACGTAAGCCAAGTGGTAGCTACAACCGTGGTGGAAGTAGCACTGGTGGATACAAAGGTAACAGTAGCAGCAGTGGTGGACGCGGTGGATACAGCAGCGGCGGAAGCTCTAGCGGTGGCGGATATAAAGGTAACAAAGATGCTGGACGTGATCGTAACAAACCACGTACAACTAGCAGCGAAAACCGTCGTCCAGCACCAAAACGCGACGATTCTTTCAACGCATAAGTAAATAACATCTTTGTATAAATAGGAGAGTCAGGTATAAAACCTGGCTCTCTTTTTTTATTTTTAACCAAGGGGAATTAGCGAAATACCATACATAATCAATCGACACTGGTATTATAATGAAGAGTTAGGTATATTTAATATGTGTAGGTTTCAGAGAAAACAGCGATATGATGAAATGCTGATGCAGACGTGAGGGGGAAGTTGATTTGGAATTTAGAGGGGTAATGGGTGGAATATACAGGCTATCCGAGTGGATTATGCGCTTAGCAGGTAGTAACCTATTATGGGTCATTTGTTCTTCACCATTTTTATTTTTCCTAGTAATGCGATTTATTTTTGGTCAATCCGGGTTTACAGCGAATGATATTCTTCAAGCCAATTGGGGAATGGGAATTATGGCACCGTTCACATTGTTTCCGGCGACAGCTGCTCTTTTTACAGTGGTTCGTAAATGGGTGATGGGCGAAGGCGATGTATCGGTATTCAAAACCTACTTTAGAGGATACAAAGAAAATTATAAACAGAGTATGTTAGGTGGATTCTTCTATACATTATTATTTGTTATTATGTATGTAGACTATACCGTTTATATGACTCAATTCCCGAATCTACAATTACTTGGAATCGTGATGTTGATTTTCTTGCTGGTATTATTCGTATCTTTGTTCAATTTCTTCGCTATGATTGCTCACTATCATATGAAATTAAAAGATATTGTTAAAAATGCGATCCTTTTATCAATCGTTAGACCATTTCGTCTGTTCTCGACATTGCTCGGTACAGTAGCTTTATTGTTTATCGGTACCAAATATCCTGTGCTATTTGTTTTCTTTTTAGCTTCAGGTATCGCGTGGTTTGCATTCTTTAACTTCTATGGGATGTTCCTTAAAATGCAAGAACAGTCTGAGAAACAAGCACTAGCAGATGAAGAAAAAGAATTAAAAGCAGATGAACAATTAGTGATTGGGGATCAGTCTCCTGTTGAGCAAGCCAAACAAATCAATGTTGAAAAGCAACCAACTTCAATGAACGATAATGTTAAAAAAAGCTTGACTAAAAATAAAGAACGTTAACATAGCCCGAACAAATAGTCGTTAAAACTCATATTTTATTCCTTATTATCGTTCAAAAATAGATATCAGGAAAAAAATGGTGTAAAGGTTTACAATTCGCTACACGAGGTTTATAATGAATTTACATCCTGCAATGTACGTTTTGATTATCTGTTGTTTTGAACCAATAACAATGTCTTGGGAGATTCAAATTGAACTGTAGCTGACCAGCCCTATCCATTGGATGCGGGGACTTCAAAAACAGTTTTGCGATCACCCACCTGCTACGCAGGTTCGAAGACAATGTAATCAGACGGCATATGCGGGACTTTTTAGTAGATTCATCAGTAAGCAAGAGGTTGGTGTAGTGTGAATGACCGAATTATTGAATACGAGAGCGCTCTAGCTACAGTTCTGTAAAAGAATTGATAGAATAGGGCGTTTTTCGTGTGCGCTTACATAATATTAGTTTTATTATTCAGGTACTAATGATACACTTAGAATAAGGTAGGCTTCACATGTAAAGGAGGAAAAATCTTGTCGTTAAAGAGAACATTGGTGGGGATTATACGTAGCCAAGAAGGAACAGGCGATCGTGCCAAAGATCCTCAAATGAAAACAAGATATTACAATCTGTCCCGTGAAAGAGCATGGGAAGAAGTTTCTTCAACCCTCAAAAAAATTCCGGGTTATAAAGTACTGCATGAAGTTCCAAGTGTAGGCGAAATTATACTGGAGAAAAAAACAGGTTTTGGACGGACAATGGATATTACCGTATCGATTGTATCGGTAAGTCCTGTGCGTAGTGCCATCGATATTTATTCTGCTTCTCGTGGATCATTAGGTGATCTAGGAGCGAATTATCGTAATATCCTGAATCTTTTTGGTTCTTTGGATAAAAAGCTAGCACAATACAAAACAACCAGTACCTAATGAAGCCCATGCTTCATACATACGTATTTGGTATACGACTTCAAAGAAGCTTCCTATTCACATACCGTGAGTAGGAAGCTTCTTTTTTTTGGAACGTTAACGATAGTCTACCGTAATACTAAGGATTAGATTCTTACTGTGAAATACTTATTGACTTATTGAAGCTAGATTATAGCAATTGTTTGACGGCTGCAACTGCTTTGTCATAGTCTGGATGTTCAGCCATTTCTGGCAAGTATTCAACATATTGAATAACATCGTTTTGATCAATGACAAAAATCGAACGCATATCAATTACAAATTCTTTAATCAATACACCATAAGCTTTGCCAAACGAGTTATCACGATAATCAGATAGAGTAACGACACGATCTACACCAGCTGCACCACACCATCTTGCTTGAGCAAAAGGAAGGTCTGCACTGATCGTCAGAACGATTACGTCATCGCCTAGTTCAGAAGCGGCTTCATTAAAACGACGTGTCTGTGCATCACATACACCTGTATCCAGAGAAGGAACCACACTAATCAATTTTACTTTACCTGCGTAATCGCTAAGTGTTGCTTGTTCAAGTAGATTTTTACTCAGATTAAATGCAGGAGCTTGATCGCCTACTTTAAGTTCAGGGCCAATAAGAGTAATAGGGTTTCCTTTAAAAGTAGCTATGCCTGTACGTTCTTGTACCATATCATATTGCCTCCTTATATCTTGCTATCATTTCGCAATCTTAACCAGAATTCATTATAATAGAGTGAGGGTAATAAATCAAAAATGCAGTTCACTACTATATTCAGTAAAGGAAGATCCTATGTTATTTGTCCGTTATGAGAATTGGAAAAGTTTTTTACGGTATTATCCAGTCACTTCTTTGATATTATTGATTAATGTTGCAGTGTTTATCTTTTTAAGCTTTAATGGCGGTTCGACCAATTTGCAGACATTAGCTGATTATGGAGCTGTTACAAATCATCCAGCATATAGTGAATGGTGGAGAGTAATTACAGCTATATTTTTGCATAATGGATTTAGCCATTTGTTATCGAATAGCTTTGGTCTAATTGTATTTGCTCCACCGCTTGAACGTTTAATTGGAAGCTGGCGTTATGTAGTTCTGTATATGGCGAGTGGTATTATCGGAAATGTAATCAGTTGGGAACTGTATCAACAATCCGTTACCGGTGTAGTTGCAGTTGGGGCATCTGGAGCCATCTATGGTATCTATGGAGCATTTTTATATATAGCGTTGTTCCAGCGTCAAATTATGGATGAGGCTTCTCGTAAGACGATGTACACGATTTTAGGTCTGGGTCTTATTTTCACCTTCGTTGTTCCGGGTATTGGCATCTGGGCGCATGTAGGCGGTCTAATCGCTGGATTCTTTATTTACGGATTGATGTTGCGATTGACTGGATTACGTGGACGATGGAGACGTTTGGCAGAAGCTTATGCCAAATCACTGTCTGAACAAGAAAATCGAAACAAAATGGAATGATCTTGTTCGATCTATACCACTAATCTTTAGTCGTTTAGATAAAATAAAGATAGAGTGTAAACCAACAAAAACCACTTTCTATACATCGAAAGTGGTTTTTGTTTGGAATCTATTGAATTTAATGATTAGACAGTCATCTGATGATAACGTTCTTAGTCACGGTTACCTGCAAACATAAAGACAAGGCGTAACAATTCAAGTACAGACAATAGCGCAGCCGCTACATAAGTAAGAGCAGCAGCATTCAATACTTTACCTACACTACGTTCTTCTTCATTCGTTACATAACCTTCAGCAACCATAATATCTCTTGCACGGTTACTTGCGTTAAACTCAACGGGTAAAGTTACCAATTGGAATACAACAGCAGCCGAGAAGAAAATAACCCCAAGTCCCAAAAGGCTAAACGAACTGAAAATAGCACCTGCAATAATTAAAAATGGTGCAATACCGGATGTGAAGTTAACAACCGGGAAGATACGGTGACGAAGTGCAAGCATTGGATAATGCGTTTTGTGTTGAATCGCATGACCAATTTCGTGACAAGCTACAGATACAGCCGAAATACTGTTTTGGTAATATACATCTTCAGAAAGACGTACTACCCGATGAACAGGATCATAGTGGTCGCTTAGCGTTCCACGTACAGGTTCGATAGGAACATCTTGAAGACCGTTACTATCTAACATATGACGTGCTGCTTCATAACCGGTAAGACCTCGTGCATTAGGAACTTCAGAATATTTCTTAAATGTACCTTTAACTCTAAATTGTGCCCAGATGGTTAATCCAAACGCAAGAATAATTAAGATCCAAAAGAAAGCATTAATACTCATTTCTCATTCCTCCATAGTATAGACAAATTACATCATGCCTGAACTTTGACCTAGCAGGAATTTTAACGCCTCGATACAGGCGGCACTTTGAGGAATCAGATTAACAAATGCACGTTTGGCTTGATTAGGCTTCATTTGTGAAAGTAAAGGTTCGAGTTCACGTACTTCGCGTTGTAATTGAAGCATGTGTTGTTCCAACTCGGTGAGTCGTTGCGTAACCTGTTCTTCGTCTGAAACCCGATCCCAGGCGTGCAGTTTATCTCTAATTTCATCAAGAGTGTATTTGTCCTGCTTTAACTTTGTTATACGTTCCAATCGTATTAAGGTTTCAAAACTATAGAGCCTATAGTTTTTTAAGGAACGACTTTCTGGTTGTATCAATCCGAGCTTAGTGTAGTAATCAACTGTACGTTCACTAATGCCGGCTGTTTTGGCTAATTCGCCGATCCGATAAAGTTTCATATCCCCAAGGTATCCACCCCCATTTATAGTCATGATCAAAACAGGATCCCTTGAGTTTGCATCCTGTTTGTTTATATTACAGGAATACAAACGTTGCAGTCAAACCATACAGTGTAACGTTATGCTTGCTTTTACATATTCTGTCACACTATATGAAGGAAGACTTAAATCTAGTATAATCACGATCCCTTAAATTTAGATGAAAATGATCTGAATACTATATAAATAGTATAAAAAGTATTCATCATAACAAATATAAAAATACGTATAAAAAATAGGATCAAAATCGCTCAAAAGCTTGAATTCACTACACTTTGACGATGTTAAACGGTAAAGAATTAAAGTAAGAGTAGATGTAAGAAACAAAATATTTTCAAAAATTGAAAATTAACTCTTGTCATTCTTTCATTATTCTGATTATAATGACATTAAGGATTTCACGACATGTGAAGTAATATTACATAAGGAGAGTGGGTTATATGAGAAAAAAATGGGCCGTTATGGGGTTAGCGGCATCAACCCTTCTTGCTTTTCCATTAAGTGCTTTTGCAGCAGCTGAGGTTACAACAGCTGAGGTATCCACAGGACTTAACACGTTCTTCGTGTTCCTGGCGTTCGCACTGGTGTTATTCATGCAAGCTGGTTTTGCACTGTTAGAAGCGGGTTCAGTACGTATGAAAAATGCGGGTCACGTTGCAGGTAAAACAATTCTTACACTGGGTATTGCACTCATTGCTTTCTGGGCTTTTGGTTTTGGTCTTGGATTTGGTAATGGTAATGGATTTTTCGGGTATGAAGGATTTTTCTTAAGTGGCGAAGGAATGATGGGGTCGTTTGATGCACTATCTGGGCTTGGTATTCCAATCTCAATGATGTTCCTTTTCCACCTTGCTTTCGCAGCAGTCTCCTTATCTATTGCTTTTGGCGGATTTGCTGAACGTGCGAAGTTAAGTGTGTATATTATCTTCGGTATTTTGTTTACGGTTATTATTTACCCGATCATTGCTCACTGGGTATGGGGTGGCGGGTGGTTAGGCGCTATGGAGATGCAGGATTATGCAGGTTCTACCGTTGTCCATTTGACAGGTGCAACAGCAGGTCTAGCCGCTACATTAATGCTCAAACCTCGTCTTGGTAAATACAATAAAGATGGTAAGCCTAATATTATTCCAGGTCATAACCAGATTTATTCTGTAGTCGGTGTATTTATTCTCTGGTTCGGTTGGATGGGCTTTAACCCGGGTAGTGCGCTATCTACATTAAATGATGGATTCTTCACTTATGTGGCGCTGACAACTAATCTTGCAGCCGCAGCAGGTGGTGTAGCCGCTCTATTGATCTCATGGGTTGTTTTTGGTAAAGCAGATATTCCAAGTATGTTAAATGGTGTGCTTGCTGCACTTGTAGCGATTACCGGTTCTTGTGCTTTTGTCGATGTATGGGCGGCTATCGTAATCGGTCTGGTAGCAGGTATTGTAACCTTCTTTACATCACAATGGTTTGAAAAAGCAGGAATCGATGATCCGATCTATGCGTTCTCTGTTCATGGTATTGCAGGTATGTGGGGAGCTGTCTCTACAGGATTCTTCGCTACACCGGAATTAGTAGAAAAAACAGGTGTTGGTTCTCCAGGATTGTTCTATGGTGGTGGATTCCATCAATTAGGCGTTCAGTTGCTAGGGATGATCGGTACATTTATCTTTGTTCTCGTGATCTCTCTTCTTATCTTATGGATCATGAAATCGATCAATGGTATTCGTGTTACTGAAGAAGAAGAAATGATGGGTCTAGATATTAGTGAACATGGTTCTTATGGTTATCCTGAGCAAATGAGAGCATTAGGTGAAGATGCGCGCAAATAACGCTCTGTTCTCCAACATCATGAAGAAAGAGCAGTAGGGGATGAAGCTGATGAATGAATATTCTTTTGATCTTCCCTTGCGTGATCTTGCCGATGCTGATACTCCGCAATTATTGAAAGAAAAGCGCATATCGATGCAGACCGAATTGTATCAAGCTTTGCCGGATAGCGACACGCGTCAGTGGGTAAAGAAGGTCAATGAAATGCACGATCATGTAATGCAACAGGCAGTAGCCATTTGTGAAAAACAATTAAGTGAGGCGGGCTACGGTCCGCCTCCTGTTGCATATTCTTTTATTGTTTTCGGTAGCGCAGGGAGATTGGAATCTACACTTTGGAGCGATCAAGACAATGGATTGATCATAAGTGATGAACCTCATGAGGGCAAAGAAGATTATTTCAAACAATTTGGCAGTACACTTGCAGATATATTAGAAGCGATAGGTTATGAGAAATGTCAGGGAAAAGTGATGTGCTCTGAGCCGATGTGGCGTAAAACGCTAACCGATTGGCGTACTCAATTGAATACCTGGCGTAGTGATCTCAGTTGGGAGCCTGTTCGTAATTGGATTATCGCTTCCGATATGAGACATATGGTAGGGGATACTGAACTTTCAAATGCATGGTTAGATACGTTATATGGAGGGATCAAAGAAACACCTCAATTACCAGCGGCAGTTTTGCGAAATACCGTTCGTCACAAAGCAACACTCAATGTATTGGGTCAGGTCGTGGCTGAACGATTTGGCGAGCATGCAGGTGATTTCGATGTAAAGTATGGTATTTATATTCCGCTTGTTAATGCATCACGTTATCTGGCATTACAGCATGGTATCTATGAATCTTCTACATTAAAGCGATTAGAACGGCTTATTCAATTAGAAGCAGCCACGTTATCGCTACTGGAAATGATGCAAGAAGCTTTTTTAACAGCACTGCGTATGCGTAATTCTACACCTGTACAGCAAGTGGATGGATTGTATATCGGTACTGGATTTATGCCGCAAAAAGATTGGAAACAAAGACCTCTTTTCCATGAGCTTCGAGATAGTCTGGGAACAGTGAAAAAAGCACATCGTGTACTTCAACGGCAATTACGCTTTTTAGAAAGGAGACGCTTATGAAAGAGCCAGTGAAAACAGCGAACAATGGTTTTTGGCGCAGTCTGCGTAGTGGTGGTGTTCCATCTGCTATTGCTTCCGTATTCGGTGCTCCTTCTGCACAGCAAATGGCTTTTATAAGATCTCTTTCTCGTGAACAGCGTCGCCCTGAAGTATTGTATATGCCACTGAGCAAGTTAGAGACCGTCGTTTTCGATCTGGAGACGACGGGATTTCATGCTCAACATGGAGATGAGATATTATCTTTCGGAGCGGTCAAAATGATTGGCGATGAAGTGACAGATGAACAATTTTATACGTTAGTAAATGCCAAAACCAATGTCCCTGAAAATATTACAGAGCTGACAGGTATTACCCAGGAAATGATTGAAGGTGCCCCTTCGCTAATCGACGGGTTGCATGACTTTATGGCTTTTGTCGGTAGATCGGTATTAATTGCTCATGGTACAGGGCATGATAAAGCATTTCTCAATGCCGCTTTATGGAAAACATCCAAAATCCAATTAACACATCGGATACTGGATACAATGATGATCGGCAAATGGCTTAAACCTTCACTTGGTAGTTACGGATTAGATGAATTATTGGAAGAAGCACGTATTCCGATTACACTTCGCCATCATGCACTAGAAGATGCCAAAATGACAGCTTCGTTATGGGGAGAGTACCTTCGTCTAATGCGTCATAAACAGGTGGATACACTCGAAGATTTGTATGCTTATTTGAGTAATTTCTAAGATTGATTTCAAAGAAATTAATATGATTTAAACCAGTCTCAATGCGCAAGATTGCAATGTATACAAAGGTGTATCTGAGGCAGTTGAATCTGCTAAATTATCCGTGATCACTTGATAACCTGCTATAGCCAAAGATTGCGTATTGTGTGTATGCAAATGGTTTTTGTGTACATGATCTTGATCTGAGATCATAAGCCATGAACGATCTATCCATTGTGGCTGATCAGATAAAGCAGTAGATGATGATCCAATTAGATAAATAGGGGTCAAAGCACCAAATTGCTGTAATTGAATAAGATCTGTGGAAGAAGGTATAGGAGCAGACAATGGATGGGAATGAAAAATGCCGATCAAGTCAGTCTCTTGATAACAACATTGAACCCATTCAATAGGGTCAAACAGGAAGTGGTGCAGCGGGTCAGGTGCAACGTTGCGTAGCTTCCGATAGGATTCGATGCGCATACCTCCCGCTGCTTTTCTACCGAGCAATACCCCGCAGACTTCTGAGGATAGGGAACTGCTCATATGGTCGGTCAGTAGCTGTAGGGCTGTTGGACGAATGGAGATGTCAGTCTCCCTATCTGTGCGCAGCAGGTCTGCCATTGTATTTACCCCTCTCTTTATTGGACTCTCCATGCAATCAGGAGAGTCACTTTTTTTATTATAATAGATATGTATTTGTAGAACGTTTCATAAAATAAGGCTCTGCGACCTATATCCAAAAGATATACGATCCAGAACCTTATTTTTGATATTCATCATATAACTAATAGATACAGAAGTGGATCACGCTCTCTAACGCTATGAAGCATTACAGTGCGAAGTTATCGTAAACATCTTACAATCTCTTATTAATGGTTCACGATCCCATGAATAGAAGGGCCGTTAGATAGATTCTGATCAGGCAAAGCTTGTCCAATAAGAGCATAACGGATACTGTCTACCAATGCTTCCCAACTGGCTTCAATAACGTTAGCAGATACACCGACCGTACTCCACGTATTGCTTAGATTCTGTGATTCGATCAATACACGGACTTTAGAAGCGGTTGCGTCTGCTTCATCTAATACACGAACTTTATAATCGGATAGATGCATTTCACGTAAATTCGGATAATGTTCAACCAAAGCTTTACGAAGTGCATTATCCAGTGCATTCACCGGACCATTACCTTCAGCGGCAGTGTAGATACTGTCTCCACCGATTTTGAGTTTGACAAAAGCTTCAGATACAACAGCAGAACCTGCATTTTTCTCGACCAACATTTTGAACGATTCAAAAACGAATAATTCTTTAATTTCACCATTGGCTTCACGTAGCAACAATTCAAGCGAAGCATCTGCGCCTTCGAATTGATATCCTTGATGCTCCAAATCTTTGATTTTACCAATAATCTGTTTGGTATTTTCATTTTCAGGGTCAAGGATCAGATCCATTTCTTTCGCTTTAGAAAGGATATTGCTTTGTCCTGCTAATTCAGAGACAAGAATACGCTGTTTGTTACCAATTTTCTCAGGTTCGATATGCTCATAAGTTCTAGAATCACGCAAAATAGCAGAAACGTGAATACCTCCTTTATGGGCAAAAGCAGCATTTCCAACATAAGGCTGATTAATAGGCATATGCACATTCGCAATTTCGCTAACATACCTTGCTGTATTCGTTAATTGAGCCATCTGTTCGTTACTGATACAGGTATAATCCATTTTTAATTGCAGTGTAGGTAGGATAGAACAAAGGTTAGCATTACCACAACGCTCACCATATCCATTCATTGTGCCTTGAATCTGTCTTGCTCCGGCTTGAACAGCGCTTAATGTATTAGCTACAGCTAGTTCGCAATCGTTATGTGTATGAATTCCTAGAGGAGCGCCGTCAAGTTCAAGATTTAATCTGGATACGATTTCATAAATTTCATGTGGAAGTGTACCACCATTGGTATCGCACATGGTTAACCAATCTGCACCTGCTTTGCGTGCTGTACGTAATACTTCTACTGCATATTCAGGATTGTTTTTGTACCCATCGAAAAAGTGTTCAGCATCAAAAATAAGTTCCATTCCTTGTTGCTTCAAATAGGAGATTGAATCTGCAATCATCGCTAGATTTTCTTCAAGTGTAGTCTGAAGTGCAGTATGCACATGAAAATCCCAAGACTTACCGACTAATGTAGCGGCTTGTGCACCGGATTCGATCATGCGTTTGAGATTATCATCCTGATGGGCAATACTCCCCTTACGACGTGTACTACCAAAGGCTGTGATTTTGGCATGTAATCCAAGTGTTTGTACTCGTTTGAAAAACTCAATGTCTTTGCCATTGCTTCCGGGAATACCGCCTTCAATATAATGAACACCAAGCTCATCAAGTTTTTTGGCGATTTTGAGCTTGTCATCTGCGGACAAACTGATACCTTCACCTTGAGTACCGTCACGAAGCGTAGTGTCGAAAATCGATATGGACTTTGACATAATGGGGAGTTCCTCCTTCATTTGTGCAAAAAAATGAATAGCTTTTTTTAGTGTTTCGTTAATCATTTGTGAAGTGGGGTGTCAATAAAGCATTGTTTTTTAGTATAATTTATTATTATATCACCTCACTTATGTAAGGGATACGATAATTTTGATTTTATTTAGTTTACTAGGAGGCAGTACATCATGCAATTACATATTCAAAAAGTTGAACAAAATAACAAGGTATTCACCCTTTATTATACGTCAGAACAACCTTTACCGTTTGATCCACACGATGTGGTCATGGTATCTGCTGGAGATTATGTAGTCGCAAGTGTGCGTGAATTAACAGCAGATGCGATTCAGCTATATATTTCAACAGACGAACCGCTAGAGTGGGGCGATCAAGTTGTGATCCAACTGGCATTTTCACCGACAGTATCGATTGTAGGGAGTAAAGAGATTATTGCCAAATTAGGGCATTTTCCTGACTTCGAACACGGTGTAATAACTGATCATACTATTGGTAAAGACAAAGTGGAGTTAGATGTTCAATTGGCAGAACCTTTTGCAGATCATACGATCAAGCTTACTTTTTTGGAAGCGACTGAGATTGAATTTTCAGCACCGGATATGGAGAAGAATGAAATCGCTGAGATGGATTTCCGTTATGATGAAACATTGATGGTCGTTGATATTGAAGCAGCAAGAGGCATGTCAGGTAGTTTCTTCTGTGGAGGCATCAAAGCAGAGTTGAAATCGTAAGCTCTATGGAAAGTTCACCTCAGACTTAAGAGGACGACTTTTGAAGAAATATATCTGTAAAGGGATAAAGGGGGATAGATATGCCTAATTTGGAAGATTATAATCAACCGTTATCCGATCAAATTGTAGCTATTGTAGAACAAGGAAATCGTTCTCACGAAGATCATAAATGGGATCAAGCGTTAGATAAATATACAGAGGCTTGGGAGTTGCTTCCAGAGCCTATAGCGCACTGGGATCTTACAGAATGGATTGCTTCATGTAAAGTAAGTGTCTATATGGATCGTCAGGATTATCAACAGGCTCGTGAGTGGGCACTGCTTGCTCTAGAAGCAGTAAAAGATAATCCTAGACATACTTCAGCTCGAATAAATGTCGGTATAACCTGTTATGAGACAGGGGATACGTCCGAAGCATATACATGGTTTGAACAAGCCTATCAATTTGGTGGTACACGTGCTTTTCAAGGATTCGATCGCAAATATCTGCAATTCTATACACAGATGAAACAAACGGAAAAGGAGGAAGCCCAATGACAGTTTCTTTAGATCAATTAACTATTCAAGATATTCCATGGAATCGGATCACTACGCCTTACGGGAGAGCGACAGAAGTTCCTCAAATGATCGCCAAAAGGAATTACAGTGGTCTATCCAATATCGTAGAACATCAATCAACATTATGGCAGGTCACACCATGGCTACTATTCTTTTTGTTAAAAGAATTATCTCTTCAATCACCAGATGAAGTCAGCGCAGCAGAGATTGATTTGTATGCAGGAGTAATTGAAGCTCTTTCTGAACACGAACAGTTGGAAGATACTAAGCAGACACTGGACGCAATGCCTCTTTTATTAGAAGAAACGTATCTTTGGGATAACGATGATCAAGATGATGAATTAGAATGGGACAATGAAGAACCTCGCGGATATGATTCAGAAATCTTTTTCAATTATTATGTCTACAGTTATCTACTTCTGAAGCAAGCTCTACCTGTATTTGAAAATATCTCACGTCATACGACAGATCAAGATATGCAAAATACGTTGCAGGACTGTATGGAGTACTTGGAATAAGGAGGATGGATTGTGCAGTATATCAAATCGTTATTTGAAGATGAAATATACTATTTTGAAGTGGACGATCAACGAGTAGCTTATCGCCAGATTGTGATAGCAGAAGGTCAATCCAAAGTATCGATTGCGCCTGATTTTATGCTCGCTGAGAAAAAAGTTGATTTTGAACCGGATGAACAGATTGGTCTAATTGAATTTGAAATAATATGGGAATCTGCAATCTCATCCTATCGAAAGCAATGGGATTATTACAAACAACAGTACTTGCCCGGTGATTCGGTAACAGGCATATTACGTATGTTCTATCCGCAAGGTTGTCTTATTCAATTGAATGAGCATGTGTATGCAATTGCCGATACAACAACATTGCCTGAACAGATGAATGGACAACCGATCGGAGTAGGATTAACGGTAACCGGTATTGTTAGTGGTTATGATGAGCAGAATCTATGGGTACAATTGGATCAATGTACGATCCACAGCTAGTCTATATCGGTGAAAGGAGATTATACATAATGAGTGAGCAGATTCAGACTCAACTCATACGAATCTATGATAAGTTGGAGCAATTGCGGATACAGGATAGTACATTTCAAGTATTCGGTGCTTTTCATCATCAGTATCGACTAAATACTGTCCAAACTGAAGCTGAAATCACTGCGTTTGAACAACAACATCAAATCGTATTACCTGCGGATTATCGAGCATTTTTGTTACAAATTGGTGATGGTGGAGCAGGGCCTTATTATGGATTAGAACGGTTAGCAGATGGCATTTATGAATCTTTAGATGATAAAAATGAAGCATTCGGACTGGTAAATATTTCGGCTGATTTTCGGTTTACTGAATCGTGGAATCTATTGCCTGCTGAGGAAGAGGCAGAAGATGAGATTGATGAAGAAGCTATGTATGATGCCAAATGGGCAGATGGAATGCTGAGAATTAGCAATTATGGTTGCGGTGTATCGATTAATTTGATTGTACGAGGGAACAGTTACGGAGAAATATGGGTAGATGATCGATTCAATGATGGAGGAATATATCCAGATCATTATTTTGATAATCCCAATCGCTTACATTTTTTGGACTGGTATGAACTCTGGTTAGATCAATCGTTATTGAATCCAAGCAGGTAGGAGGGGTTTGAAATTGAATCCATTTATAGAGCAAGACGATGAGCGGGATGGACCGTTGCGAACGATAGAGGTTAATCAAGCGGAGATTGTTGCTTTTCAAAAAGCAATGTTGTATCTGAAATTTGCTTGTGAAGAAACAGATTCACTATTGTATGCAGGTAGTGATTCGCTGAATAGTCTACTTTATAAAATCATGAAAGCAAGTGATATGGCTGAAAGTTCGGCTTCGTTTTATAATCAATCGTCTCTGATGAATGAAACATTTGTTGAGGAAAAGTTGAAGCGTCTAGAGCAAGAGCAACCCTATGTGAAGTCGTCCACTCACGAGCAAACGCAACAATGGATGAAGTCGTACATGTATCCGTTCCTATATTCTGGTGAAAAGTAAATTGCAAACAGATGTCATTTCATAAGAAATGAGGGTGTACCAATGAAAGCTATTACCTATAAGCATAGTAAAGCTGATGGACTACTAGGATATGAATTATTGCCTGCGCGTTATGGTGAAAAGTGGAATCAGATTGAAGCCGATTCTGTTTTTATTTATGCGGGTGATTTTGATTATTTGATGCCTTATCTGAAAAAGCATTATCCGATTGTTGATCCGGTGACCAAAGATCGATATGGATACTTTGATACAACAGGATTTAATCCGATTGCCAAAGCACTCTGGACCAATATATTAGCCGAAATGAAAGCTTATCAGACCAAAGATCGTGAACTGAAAGCTTTTATTCGCTCACTAGTTACATGGTTAGAGATACAGTTGGAATGGGCAGATGAAATTATTATTTTCGGAAATTTATGAGGTGAGTCATCGTGGGTTGGGAATACGGTATTCAATGTATAGAACATGATAGCATAAGTAAAGAACAGCAAGCCAAGCAGTTAATGGAGCAGTTAAGACAGGATTTGGTTACGTTAGATCTGGGTGATATGGTGATAGAGCAGGTAGACGATGGGTTGGTTATCACAGATCCTTCTCATACAGAGTGGCCGCATGTGGCACAGATTCAAGTGGAGCAGGCTGAGCTAGCCATTGAATCTATAGCCGAAGGCGAAGTGTATATTTATTGTTTGTTTCATCGACATGATGCACCTGTACGGCGAATGATTGATACCATCCAAACAATTATTTCTACCGAAGATCAGTGGATTGAATTGTAAATGATCATAAGAGTACTGGAAGAGATGAGATTGTAATCAGGATCAGATGTGCACATTATGAAATGAGTATAACCAAGAGAGGAGCAATCCAATGTCTAACCAAATTCAAGTCATTACAGACACAGCTACATTGTGTATTTACGATCTTCAAGCCCTTAAACATCGGTTAGAAGATACATCCGATTGGTGGTCTATTCCTGAAGATGAATTGCTAGAAGTGAATTTAGGAAATGTTGCTTTTCTCAATGTAGGCGCAGATGGCTTATACACGATGCAACAGGTAGAAGATATACAACAAACATCGGTACAATTGTGGATCAATGTTCCTTCGGGTCAATTGTATGCAGGAGCAGCAGAAAATGTAACAGGTGGCGAGCTAGAACCTGAAGATGGAGACAGTGGACAGTATATAACGGTTGAGCCTGGTGTCTATCATTTGAAAATAGCACGAAATGAACAACAGATTGAGTTTGCGCTGTTATGGACTGAGCATCAGCAAGCTACGAACGAGTTCAAAGATTTGATTCGTATAGGATAAGTAATAAGGAGATGAGCCCATTAGCGAACGTATTGATAAACGAAAAAAGGAGTTAGGAGATGTTTAAAAAGGTAAAGTATAAAGCAGGCGATATTTTTGTGATTCCAATGCATGATCAGCGATTTGCAATTTGTCAGGTGATTAGTGCTCTGCATGACCGATTTAAAAAGGTATTTTCATTTGGTGTGCTTTCTATTCAAGAAGATGAAGTCTATCACGGGGAACAACAGTATCTTTTATTTACAAATTATCGAGGATCTTTCTCCATGATCGTTACCGCCTCTAAATTACTCGCAAAAGGAACATGGCAAATCATCGATTATGCTCCATTATCGGCTGAACAAGCGTCGTTGCAATATTTCTCCGTTTCTAACCATCTATATCACAATGACGACTACATCAGAATACTTGAAATCAGTGAATTACAAGATTATCCTCCACTTGCTGTAGCAGGATATGAATTAGTACAAAAGTATCTGGCTCAGTATCCATAAGGTTGAAATTGATTCATCTCTATTCAGCTCCAATACATACATAATAAAATGTCGAACGTTTGTACTTATTTTTAGATGGATAGGATAGGCTAAATGATACAGTTACGATATAATAAAACCATACGATATTTATTGTAAATGATTCGGATCATCGAGCAAAGGGAACAGGGTACACTCTACACAGGCAAGGAGGATGATCAGCTTGAGGCATCATGCCAATTACTACCCTGCCAAAGGAAGGGTCATTCTGCATGTGGATATGAATGCTTTTTACTGTTCTGTTCATACGGCGGAAGAACCTGACAAATATCAAGGAAAACCAACTGCTGTTGCGGGTAGTGTTGAACTTCGTAAAGGAATAGTGGTAACTTCATCGTATGAAGCTAGAAATCGTGGCGTCAAAACAGGTATGTTAGTTAGAGAAGCCTTGCAAAAATGCCCGAATCTGATCTTAATTTCGCCTGATTTTTATCTGTATAAACAATACTCGATGGCATTTATGAATATTGCCTATAGTTATACGCCAATGTTGCAAGCAACCTCCATTGATGAATGTTATCTAGATATCACCGGTTCAAGTCAATTCGGTACACCTCCACAGATTGCTGAACAGCTACAACAACGGATCTGGGACGAATTGCATTTGCCGTGTTCGATAGGGATTGCTCCTAATAAATTACTGGCAAAAATGGCTTCTGATATGAAAAAGCCTAAAGGAATTTCGATTTTGCGTATACGAGATATGCCCAAGTTGTTGTGGGATAAGCCATGTGGACAATTATTTGGTGTAGGTGGTAAAACATCTGCCAAATTGGTAGATATGGGTATTCGCACGATTGGACAACTGGCGGCGGCAGATGAAGCTCGCTTAACAGCTAGATTTGGTGTAATGGGAAGCTGGCTCAAACAAGCGGCTAACGGTATTGACCATTCGCCTGTTGAGATTGATCGTGAAGTCAGTAAGTCGATAGGGCATACCACAACATTACCCGCAGATATTCAAGCACGTGATGATATCAGAAGAGTAATGCTCAATCTAAGTGATCAGGTGTGTCGCCGATTGCGTCGTCAGAAATTAATAGCACAGACGATTCAGATTACGATTCGTACGCCAGATATGAAAACGATCACTCGCTCCAAATCGCTGGCTGTTCCTACAGAAACCGCTGATGAAGTCTATCGTGAAGCTTGCGCATTGTATGATCGCCATTGGGGAGATCGTGCGCCTGTACGATTGCTGGGTGTATCTCTTCAGAATTTGCAACCGAAAGAAGAAGCTGCTCTACAAATGGATTTGTTCGATTATAGTCGTCAACCGGTCAAAGAACAGTTAAATGAAGTAATGGATAAATTACGTGACAAATTTGGCGAAAGTGCGATTTTGACAGCAGGTATGTTAGGTAATGATCCTTCGGTATTGATTCGCAATCACAAAATCAGAGGAACTTCGCTGCAAAAAGATGGAGTTATCTTACCAGGTATGGAAGAATAGACGATAAATAGACATTAAAATAAAAAAATATAGTTTAAATTTTAGGGAATCTTGGATTAATGCAAGAGGTATGTTACAATTTGTGTATTGGAAATTGCTGGTTATTGATTTGAAATTATCGATTTTTTATATTATATTGTGATTATATGTACACTGGTGTCGGTTCTCAAAAAGACAACTGGTAAGTAACGATAGGAGGCATATATAAAGATGGGGAAATATAGTTGGGTTGATAAAGATACATGCATCGCTTGTGGTGCTTGTGGAGCAACAGCTCCAGACGTTTACGATTATGATGATGAAGGTTTGGCAGAAGTGATTTATGATGGTGATGCTAACCGCGGTATAATGGCAATTCCAGACGATATGTACGATGACTTGCAAGATGCTTGCGATGGTTGCCCTACAGATTCAATCAAAATTGCTGATGAGCCTTTCGCTCAATCTGAATAATTTAGATTGTATTTATAATATCATAAATACAGGATCCGAATAAAAGGCGTTGCAGAGGCACATATGTGTCTCTCAACGCCTTTTATCATCTTTTTAAAGCCCCTTGAAGAAATACACAGATTAGCCGATATAAATAATATTGTAGTACATTTTAAATCTAAAGTAATTATCCCTAAATGGTACATACTATAGAGAAAATATAGAATATTGGAGCGCAGTGTCCATGCTGGAGGTAATGAATGAAAAATCTACTCTATCTAAAGCGATATGTCAAAATGCATCCCAACAACAGAATGGGCTGGTATTTGTTAGGTAAAGAATATGAAGCAGATGGGCAAATGGGTAAAGCTAATTACTGTTACAACAAAGCTGGAGATGTATACGAAGCGTTTGAACATAGCAAAGTCCCTGCTGATATTTTGAAAGATTATGAAGCCAAGCTCATGGAGATGGCTGAAAAAAGAGATCATAAAATACGTCGTTGGCGGCGTAGCTTATTCGCATTATTATTGCTTTTTCTGATTATGTTACGTTCTGTAGACGCTCCTCACGCAACAGATGATACTCTTGCAGATCAATTGGCTTCTCAACCAACCAAGTCACCTACTCAGGTAGCCTCTCAAAAACAACCGAAAGAAACATTCAAAGGATACTCTGTGCCGCTTAGCTTTACAGCTGAAGCATCGGGGATTCATAGCAATGCTTCATTATTGGCGGTATCCAAGTATATGCAACAACAATTGTTCCAAACAGCACCTCAAGTAGCCTCAGTACTAGGTATGGAAAAGCAAGATGATTGGTTGATATGGAAAGACAATATGCCTGTATTATATACAATGGCTGCAACCAAACAACCCGGACAAATCGATCTACAATCGTATGATCCAGAAGCTTGTAAGTGCAAGCCGGGAGAACTGGAACGTTATACTAATGAATCTGCGGCATGGGTACAGCAACAAGAACAATGGATTGTGATGCAGACTGCGATTACGAATTATATTACAGCTAAAGGGAATCTTCCGGCGCAGATCAATCAATTGGATGCTCCTTTTCCCGGTAACTGGTTAGCAGGTAGTTCGGATACGATGAATAGCACATTTACAGCATTGAAGAAATGGCAAAGTCGTCCGGGACAAAGTACAGGTGATAGTGAAAGTACCAGAGGAGACAAAGCTTTCTCCTCTACACTTGGTAATCATCCTTATTTTACAAAGCCACTTGAAGTGATCGTAGACAGAGAAAAGCATCGCTTGGCGATTGTAAGTGGATCGATTATTTTACGCAATTATGAAGTCGGGCTAGGTGGAAGCAAAACGCCTGAAGGAACGTTTAGAGTATCGATTAAAGTGATCAATCCAAATAGTAAATCCAAAGGAGAATTTGGAAGTCGGGGTATGCAGTTATCCGATACAAATTATGCTATTCATGGTACCAATGATCCGGATAGTGTTGGGAAAGATGAATCGCTAGGTTGTGTACGGATGGATCAAGCCGATGTTGAAGAATTATTCGATATGATTCCGTTAGGTACCAAAGTGACGATTGATAGTAATGTGTTGCCGGGTGATCCTGCGATACCGACTGTACGTTTCAAGACAAATCGCACTCAAGATCAGACTGATCCTTCCCGTCATTATCATTGGTTGAATTAGGATGGTTCCTTGTAGTCACTGGTTTGATTCATTATAGACCGTTTGAGTTTATGTACACAGTGGACGCTCTTTTCAAATGAGAAGAGCGCTTTTCTTTTGTCACAGAACAGGATAAACTGGTATAGAGAATGAATGTACAGGTTAATATACTGTATTCCTTATACATTCATGCATAAAGGCTTTTTGTAAATGCCAGGAACGGAGTGAATGTGACTTGCTTTATCGCAATGTTTTCAAACCTATGTTATTTCGGATGGACCCGGAAAAAGCACATCATATGGTTATTGGAGGTCTGGGCGCGGGAGTGCGTATACCAGGCACATTAGCTGCTATGAAGTCGATGTATGGGGTGACAAGTACACCAGATATGACGACTGAATTGTTTGGACTTTCATTTCCTAGTCCTGTTGGTCTTGCGGCAGGGTTAGACAAAAATGCTCAGGCTGTTCCAGGATTGTCTGCGTCAGGTTTTGGATTTATGGAAGTCGGAACAGTAACACCCAAAGCACAATCCGGTAATGAATTGCCACGTTTGTTTCGCTTGCCTTCAGATGAAGCGCTGGTGAATCGAATGGGCTTCAATAATGAAGGGGCAGCTGCTATGGCAGGAAGACTGCGTTCATTGTCTTCAAGACCTATTCCTATAGCAGTCAATATCGGTAAAAATAAAGTAACGTCTAATGCAGATGCAGCTAGCGATTATGAAACGTGTATTCGCACATTGTATCGATATGCTGATTTTTTTGTAGTTAATATTAGCTCACCTAACACACCTGATCTGCGAAACTTGCAGCATGGTGATGAATTAAAAGATTTGCTCAGACAAGTGATGGGTGAAATGAAACGACAAGCGAAGCAAAATGGCATGTCCAAATCGGTACTGGTCAAAATTGCACCGGATGTCAACGATAATGAACTTGAACATATGGTAGATACGATTGCTGCAAGTGGTGTAGCAGGTCTAATTGCTACCAATACTACGCTATCTCGTGATGGATTGACTCATCAGCATGCGAGTGAAGCAGGTGGACTAAGCGGCAGACCACTAACCAAGCGATCTACAGAAATCATTTCTCAAGTGTATCGTCAGACTGAAGGTAAACTGCCAATCATAGGTTGTGGAGGCATTTTCTCAGGACAGGATGCTTATGACAAAATCAGAGCGGGTTCTAGTCTGGTCGAGATTTATACTTCATTTATCTACGAAGGACCGGAAGTGACCCGGAAGATACATATGGATATCCGGGAGCGTATGCAACGTGACGGATTCACACACATTTCCCAGGCAGTGGGAGCAGATCATCATTAATCCAATATACCCTCGACTCAATGAAGAGGTCATAGACTAAGGAGGCATGAAGATGGACGGAAGAGACTGGGGATTATTCTTGCTTCCCTATGAGCAAGCGGTTGAAGAATTAAAAGTCAAGTTCAAAACAATGCGTTCAGAACTTAAAAAACGTCAGGAATATGCACCGATTGAATTTGTAACCGGTCGTGTCAAAAAAATATCGAGTATTCTGGATAAAGCCAAACGTCTAGATGTACCGATGGATGAACTTGAAACTGGAATCGAGGATATCGCCGGCATCCGTATCATGTGCCAATTTGTAGAAGATATTCGTTGGGTTGCCCAGTATGTACGTTCTCGCAAAGATTTAACAGTGTTATATGAAAAGGATTATATTACTAACTTCAAAGATAGTGGATACCGTAGCTTCCATATGATTGCTGAATATCCGGTGCAGACCGCTTTCGGACAAAAAATGGTGCTTGCTGAGATTCAGATTCGTACACTTGCGATGAATTTCTGGGCAACGATTGAACACTCTTTGAATTATAAATACCATAACAGTCTACCGGACGATATTCGTAGTCGACTCAAAACAGCGGCGGAAGCGGCGATGGTGCTCGATAACGAAATGTCCAGTATTCGTGAAGATATTTTATCCGCTCAGAAAAGCTTTGAAGATGATTCCAGTATTGTGCATCGAATTCTGACGGATATCCACAAGTTGTACTTCTTCCATCTGATTGTAGAAGCGATTGCTTTCCGCAAGCGGTTTGATGAATTATGGCAAGAACATGATTTTGAAGGGCTCAAAGAATTATCCAGCGATATCAAAGTCATGCTTCGAGCAGAGTCAGTTAAAGTAAGTGGAGAAGAAGATGAAAGCCAATTTTGAGCCGCTGTATGTAGCATATCTGGTCTACTTTAATCGGGATCGCGATTATTTTGAATGTCATGAAGTGCTGGAAGAGTTATGGCTAGAGAAACAGCGAGAACCGGTATATCAGGGATTGCTACAAATTGCAGTTGCACTCTTTCATTTCCGCAATGGAACAGTGAATCATACCTATAATAAAATCGCTGGTGCTGTCAAAATGATGAAAAGCAGTTATAACAAATTACTGCCGTATCAACATCATGCACTCGGCATTAATATGGAAAAACTAATGGCAGATGTGCAATTGTATATTGAGCGACTAGAACATTATCAAGAACAACCTTTTGACTTTTATGACCTCAATATCCAAATCACAGACCCATTATTGCAAAAAGAAGTAGACCAAGCGTATCAGACCATTCAACCGAATCTACCGTTACGCACAGGCTACGAACGAGGTCCTAAATCCAAAGAACTCTAGCGCTTGGAAGTAAAAGCGCGACCCAGTCCAATCAAAAGTGATTTTTGCGAAGCAAAATATCTTACTTTGAGCGCTTGGAAATATAAGCGTACACACTAAGCTTGCCACTATGGCAAGCTTTTTGGTATGAGTAGCTTTAAACTATGGTAAAATAAAATGACGTTTGTCTGGATGTATACAGATCAATCGATCTATTATCAACCTCAATTAAAGGAGAACGACCCAATATGGCTTTGCAACTCCCGCCGCTATTCGTGCAGCGGATGCAAGATTTGCTCGGTGATGAATTCCAGTCTTTTATGGATAGCTATCAACAATCACCTCATGCAGGCATACGCATCAATACACTCAAAATCACCGATCAGGATTTTCAACATATAACTCCATTCGCATTACGTCCGATTCCGTGGTGTCCTACCGGATATTATGTAGAAGAAGGAACAAGACCGGGTAAGCACCCATATTATCATGCAGGACTTTACTATATTCAAGAGCCTAGTGCTATGGCTCCTGTGGAAGCGCTAGATGTACAGCCGGGTGATCGGGTACTTGATCTATGTGCCGCTCCTGGAGGCAAGTCTACGCAGATTGCAGCGGCTCTACAAGGACAAGGGATATTAGTGACCAATGATATCAGTGCAGATCGTACCAAAGCCCTTGCTAAAAATATGGAATTATACGGTGTTCGTAATGCCGTCGTTTTGAATGAGACACCCGAGCATATCGCAGAGCAGTTTGCAGGATTTTTCAACAAAATATTAGTCGATGCGCCTTGTTCAGGTGAAGGTATGTTCCGTAAAGATGAAGATATGGCACGCCAGTGGGTCAATCATTCGGTTGAACGCTGTGCAATGATGCAACAAGATATTTTGAATATTGTAGCTAAAATGTTAGCTCCCGGTGGACGAATCGTATATTCGACGTGTACGTTTGCACCTGAGGAAAATGAGCGTAGTATCGCTGTATTTCTAGATCAGCATGCTGAATTTCAAGTGACTCCACTACAAAATGCAGAACATTTTGCATCCGGTCATAGTGATTGGGCGCAGCAAGTAGAACATGAATTACAAGCAGGTACTTCCATGTTGAGTGGGACTGCTCTGGATGTAGACCATAATGAATCTTATCAGCCTGTATCTACAGCATCACTCGAACAGACAGTGCATAGTGCTCGATTATGGCCACATCTAATCGAAGGAGAAGGGCATTATATTTGTGTGCTGGATCATCAAGGAGAAGCGGAACCTGTAGCAAATCATCCTGTGATGAATATCAACCCACAGTCTACATTCTCCAAAACATATACGGACAAACCGAAACGTGCCGAAAAACGACCATCTACGAAAGACCAACACGATTGGAAAAGTGATCGCCGTTCAGGTAAGAAAAGCAAAGACTATCGTTCCGATGCAAAAGCTCCATCAAGTGATCACAATGAATCATTGTCGATGACAGAAGTGATTCAAGAATTTACAGATCGTGAATTGAATCTAACATGGTCGCAGAACTGGATTCATTTTGGTGGACGTATTTATCAATCACCGATAACAGAACAGCAACTCAAAGGGCTTAAAGTGGTCAGACCGGGTTGGTTTGTCGGTACGATAAAGAATGGACGCTTTACACCGTCTCATGCTCTTGCTACTGCGCTTCAGACCACCGAAGCCAAGCGCTCTATCCAGCTTCAATCGAATACTACTGAAGCTGTCTCCTACTTAAAAGGAGAAACATTAACAATCGAAGAACAACGTGTAGAACGTGCTACAGATATTCCACCTAAAGGCTATGTATTAGTCTGTATTGACGGTTATTCGGTCGGATGGGGAAAATGGTTAGAGGGTATGCTCAAAAATGAATATCCAGCAGGATGGAGATGGACATAAAATTTATGAAAACATCAGTTAAAAAGCAACGCGTAGACAAAATATTAGGAAATCTAGGCTATGGCACACGAAGCGAACTCAAACGTGCCGCCAAACAAGGACGCATCAAAGTCAATGATGAGGTTGTCAAAGATAGCGGATTACAGATCGATCCTTATCAAGAAAAGCTAGAATTTGATGGAGAACAAGTGAATTATCGTGAATATATTTATTTGTTGATGAACAAACCGCAAGGAGTAATCTCAGCTACTGAGGATCGTCATGACTCTACGGTGGTGGATTTATTGGATATCGAATATCAGGTATTTGAACCGTTTCCTGTCGGTCGCTTGGATAAAGACACTGAAGGGTTGCTACTGATCACCAACGATGGTCGATTAGCCCATGAACTGCTATCTCCACGCAAACACGTTCCCAAAACATATGAAGCTGACGTACTGGGAGAAGTGACGGAAGAGGATATCGTTCAATTTAGCAAAGGGGTTACTCTTGAAGATGGTTATGTAACGTTGCCTGCTGAATTACAAATTCTTAATCACACGCCAAGTCCAGAAGGAACCATGTCCCATATCCGCCTCACTATCTCAGAAGGCAAATTCCATCAAGTAAAACGCATGTTCGAATCTGTAGGCAAAAAAGTAACATTCCTCAAGCGTGTCTCTATGGGCGCTTTACAATTAGATCCGACGCTACCAACTGGAGAATACCGTGAACTTACCGCTGAAGAGTTAGTTCAGATTGGACGAGGAACTGAACAATAAATTTAAGGACAGGTGAACAATGACATACCGTTTAATTGCACTCGATATGGATGGAACTCTTTTAAATGATCATCATGAGATTTCACCACAGACCGCACAATCGATCAAGCAAGTAGCCGCTCAAGGCGTGGAGATCGTATTTTGCACAGGTAGAACACCTATTAACTCGATTCCATACATGGAGCAACTCGGATTACACGAAGATGGCTATGTGATTGTCCATAATGGGGCAGCCACTGTTCATGCAGGTACCCGAGAAATCGTGCATCAATTTCCGTTAGCCGCGCAAGGGCTTGATCCCTATATTCAGTACTGTAAGCAACATGATATCCATTTTGATATCAATACAGCATTTGGGTTGTACGTGGATTCAATTGATACATTACAAGCAGATGCAGGTAAAATGTATGATAACTTTCTAATGACACCTCAAGTATTACCACCGTGGAGTGAATTTACAGAGCCTGTGCTCAAGCTAAGTGCTTTTGCTACAATTGATCAATTAGATCAAGCTTATGCAGAATGGACAACATGGAATCCAGAGTTCAATATGTTGCGGAGTGGTGAGTTTTTTATCGACCTCATGCATCCTCAATCTTCCAAAGGAGCATCGCTACAAGCACTTGCTGAAAGTAAAGGGATCGCCTCTTCGGAAGTGATAGCGATCGGTAATTATTTTAACGACCTTTCGATGATTACGTATGCAGGACTTGGGGTTGCGATGGATAATTCTCCTGCTGAAGTCAAAGCCGCCGCAGATGAGGTGACGTTATCTAACAACGAAGATGGTATTCATCACATTTTGGTCAAGCATGGACTGATATCTGTTTAAATTTTGATTAGCCGCTCTGTATTTTGAGCGGTTTTGTTGTGTTGGTTGACTTCAATACATGGTACAATCAATAATTATCAGCATACAGGAAGGAGGAACAATTTTGAGATTGTTGCAAGCTTTGTTTTTTCCTCCTGAACAGCCAGGGGGCGTATCGTCCATGATCCCTTATTTGCAGGAACGGTTCAGTTCTGCACGCTGGGAAATGGAATTATTTTCTTTGCCCAAACGGATTCGCAACAAAGGAAAAGAAGACGTTGTTTTTGAAACGTTTGATTGGACGATCTATAGTGAAAGTCCTATAGTAACGAAGTATATTCAGACGTATAAAGATTACCGCTGGTGGGCGAAAATGCGATTGAATAAACCGTATGATCTTATCCATTCTCATCATCCATTAGTCGGCATGGTGATGAAAGAAGTATTTCCAGAGACGCCGCTGGTACAGACCATTCACTCCAGTTATGAACGTGAACTGATTTTGAATGGTAAAATCGAACGTGGTGGACTGGAAGATCAATTTTTGACATCATTGTACCGTGAACTAGAACATAAAACAGATATTTTAATGACGGTATCTCATTCGTTCCGTCAATACTTAGCGCCTTTTTTAGATCATCCTGAGCACGTCAGAGTATTACCGAATGGATTCGATGAGAAACGATTCAAGCCGATCGCTCATGAAAATGAAGTGGCTCAGCTTATCACCGTATGTCGCCTTGTCCCTGCGAAAGGTCTAGACACACTACTTGAGGCTTGTGCGCTTCTCAAACAGCGTGGACAAGCGTATGTACTGCATATTATCGGGGATGGTCCAAGTCGTACTGATCTTGAAGACTTAGCGAAAAAGTTAGGTATTTATGAAGAAACGATTTTTTATGGATATACCTTACATCCAGAAGAATTTATGCCTTTCTTTGATATTTTCGTTCTGCCTTCGCGTGCTGAAGCATTTGGTTCCGTGTTTGCTGAAGCAGCACTTTGTTGGTTAGCATTAGTTGGAACCGATATTGGTGGTATAGCCGAGCAGATTGAAGATGGTGTCAATGGATTATTAGTTCCACCGGAAAATGAAAAGTTGCTTGCAGATGCGCTTGAAAAAGTCATCAATGATCCTTCGTATCGTTATGAATTGGCACGCACAGGCTGGGAAAAAGCCAAAACACAATATTCATTAAGCCATATCGTGAATGAACTCAAAAAGTTATATTTGGAATTTCAACCTGAAAATTCAGTAGAATCTATGTCTCAGTTATCGGTATTACCGAATGAGCCAGAATAGAAAAAAGTAAATCACAGCTTTGATACATGATATGATGACACTAAAGAAGCACCAGAATACCGGTGATGGGGGACGGAGAATATGGAAGAATTAAAACAACGTATTTTGGCAGAAGGATCAGTTATGTCTAACGATGTACTAAAATTAGATGCCATACTGAATCATCAAGTCGATCCGCAACTGATTATGCGTATGGGCAAAGAGTTTGCGGATTTGTACCGGACAGAAGGGGTTACCAAAGTGGTTACCGTTGAATCTTCAGGGATTCCGGTCGCTTTCACAACAGCTTTTGAACTGGGTGTACCGCTTGTGTTTGCACGTCGTAAAAAGACATTGCTTGCTGATCCCGATTCATTGATCGAGCGTGTGCCTTCATTTACCAAAGGGATTGTGACCGATATTATGCTATCCCGTCAATTTGTGACCGAGCAAGATCGTATTCTATTTATTGATGATATTATCGCTAATGGAGATGCCGCTCGCGGAATGATTCGCATTATTGAACGCTCCGGTGCAACGTTGCTAGGCGTAGGTATTGTAATCGAGAAATGCTTCCAAAGTGGAGCACAAGCGATTCGTGATCAGAATATTCGTCTGGATTCACTGGTCAAAATCACTTCACTTCAAGATGGACAAATTACATTCGGGTGATCCAAAGTGGTATCATACACGTAGTTATGATGTAGATAGACAATTACAAATAAGTTCTAGTTGAATCAAATTTGTTGCAACAAAGTCTTATATTCGGTAAAGCAGATTCCGATATGTTACAATATAACCCATATTAGTGCTTGGTGATCTAAGCGCAATTGTCACTACATTTACAAATATCTTGAACCTTTTGTTGAAAATGTGAGCAATCTCTTTCCAAATGGGGTATATTTGTCTTATAATAAAGATATGTTATCGAGGGGAGGCAGACCAATGGGGAAAGAACCGATTACTGAAGAGTTCTTCATCAAAAAACTAGCCGATGCAAAAATTCACTTCGAGCGTGCTTTGGATTGTAAGCACACTGAATTTGATGACCTGTATCCCTATATGATTGAACATCCTCAGTTCTTTTGGTATAAACGCTATGTTGCCTGGTCAGAACTGTTGACCATTGTAGGATTGTGTAAAGACCTGGATTTTGCATGGGAGCAAGAATTTTCAGCTCACCAAGTAGAATATGTAGAACAACGTGTGATGTCAGCTAAAGTGCTTGATTTTTGGTTCGAGAAAAACGATACCAAAGAACCTGCACAGCGTTAATCCGCTTTAGGAAAATCCTTTGTCGTTACAGTCAACTAGAATCTACAGACATTTCAACAAATTATCAGACCTAAATGGGATTTCATTTAGGTCTTTTTTTGTACAGATAAATATAACCAATAAGAGGGTGAATTGATGATTACAGATGATGAATTAGATGCATACCGTGTATCCGGTGAGAAAGTCCGTGTCGTGCGTGATGATATTCGAGAAAATGATATTCGTGGCATCGTTGTAGCATGGGATGATGAGCAGGTACTGATTCGCCGTCCTAACCGTAACGTTGTTAAATTAAGTCGTAGCTATATTTATCAACCTTCCAAAGAAGAACGCCGGAGTCCGCTAGATGAAATGGATAATACTACTCAGCCAGCATCTGAGGAATAAAGCATCATCCAAATAAAAGCAGTCAAAGAGTTATATAAAGTTACACAAAAAAGCATCTATGAACATCTGCCCACAAGACAGAGATCATAGATGCTTTTATTATATAAAAGCCATTCAAGGAGTTGAATGAAAATGCAGACTAGCGAAATGTGTGGTTTCACTAAAATCAATGGATATGGAATCTAGACGGTATTTAGATAGTAACCCCTAGAATAACTGTAATTAACCAAGTGTACCTGTACGATAAGGACGATAACCTGAATAACGAGAAGGTTCCCGTAGCTTCGTGTTATTAGACACTGTTGCAGGATGTGGAGAAC
Organism: Paenibacillus sp. CFBP13512; assembly: GCF_005233705.1. Taxonomy (NCBI): domain Bacteria; kingdom Bacillati; phylum Bacillota; class Bacilli; order Caryophanales; family Paenibacillaceae; genus Paenibacillus; species Paenibacillus sp. CFBP13512. The sequence goes on from NZ_QGAD01000004.1 coordinate 459,511, forward strand.
CTTGATCTTCATAAGACGAAGGTGTATGAGTAGCTGGAACAGGAGACAATCCCAGATAAGCACGCATCCGTTCATTCGCTTCTTGATGAAATTCAGTTATTCCTAACTGAAATACGCCATGATGACCACTACAAAGAATCTGAGCTTCAATATGAGTAGGAGATTGATTAATCTCATATAATCGTAAATTATGACTACGCAGATCACGACGAACTTCTGACAACAATAGATTAGTGCGGTCAATACCGCTACGAATCACTTCCATATATAATTCGGCAGACGGCAATTGATCACTTTCTTCTAACGACTTTGCATCACGATCAAATTTCTTTTGAATATAAACAAGCAGCAGATAGCTTTTTACCAGAGATCGCTCTTCTTCAGATAAAAATACAGCCATTCATATCACCACCTAGTATAAGAACTTATGTTCTTATTATATGGTATAACTTGTAAAGATACAATACTTTGTTCGTAAAAAAGGCGAACAAAATAAAATAATATTCGCTGTTAGCAGAATTTCATATTTTTGGAATACTCTATTTGACAATGATCATCTATATTTTATAATTAACATCATTATCTACTTTGAAAAGCCGAAAGCTAACCTTCTTAGTGTTCATAAAGGTCAGTTTTGGTGAAATTAGAAGAAGAGACTATTGATCCGCCATTGCCGATTCCTAATAACTAAGATGAATAGTGAGCAACATTTACAATATAGGGAAGTACACATTCAGGTACATAGCGGAGTAATAGGATCCATTCGACCAACTATTTGATGAATTGGAAGGGGAAGATCTTCATGACAGAACGCATATTTATCAGCCCAGGAAAATACGTACAGGGTAGAGATGTTACCGACAAAGCAGGAGAATACGTTAAAGGCATTAACGATGGCAAAGCATTAGTTATTGCTGATGATATTGTCTGGGATATAGCAGGGAACCGTGTATTGGAAAGTTTGGACAAAGCTGGCGTACAATACACCAAAGCCGTATTTAACGGCGAAGCTTCAACAAATGAGATTAACCGCCTAGCAGGACTTGGTAAAGAAGGTCAGGCAACGATCGTTATCGGTGTAGGCGGTGGTAAAACGTTAGATACCGCCAAAGCGGTCAGCGATCAGTTGGGTGGGTACAGTGTTATTATCCCAACAACAGCGTCTACCGATGCGCCAACCAGTGCACTTTCTGTTATTTATTCAGACGAAGGTGTATTTGAAAGTTATAAATTTTACAACAAAAATCCTGACTTGATTCTAGTCGATACCAAAACGATTGCAGGCGCACCGCCACGCTTCTTATCTTCGGGTATAGCAGATGCACTAGCAACATGGGTAGAGGCTAGAGCAGTAATTGAAGCTCGCGCGACAACCATGGCAGGCGGTTTAACAACGATTGCTGCTGAAGCGATTGCTCGTAAATGCGAAGAAGTATTGTTCGATTATGGTGTACTTGCTTATGAATCAGTTAAACGTAAAGTGGTTACACCTGCGCTTGAATCGGTAGTTGAAGCCAATACACTACTCAGTGGACTTGGATTCGAAAGTGGAGGTCTAGCTGCGGCACATGCTATCCATAATGGATTCACTGTATTGGATGGAGAAATTCATCATATGACACATGGTGAGAAAGTCGCTTTTGGTACTTTGTCACAGTTAGCTCTTGAGAAACGATCTATTCAAGAAATCGAACGTTATATTGCTTTCTACATCAGCTTGGAATTGCCGGTGACATTGGAAGATCTACATTTACAAGATGCAAGCGATGAAGATCTTTATCGTGTAGCTGAAGCGGCGACCAAAGCAGATGAGACGGCTCATAATCTGCCTTTCCCTGTGACTGCGGCTGATGTGAAAGATGCGATTATTGCGGCGGATCAATATTCTAAAGCATACAAAGCTAAATTAAAAAATCAATAAAATTATAGTTTAATACATTACACTTTGAATGATGCATATAGTGGTACATTTATAACTATGTAGTGCATCCACTTTATAATATAGAAGTCAGTGTATAATGACGAACATTTTAATATGATAAATAAAAGCCTTCTTTTGCCATAGATTTGGTGAAAGGAGGTTTTTTTGCTTTCATTATTCGACATTTTCTGATAGGGTAGAAAAGATAGGATATAAGAATATAGAGAAGAAAACGTATTTTTTTATCCAGTAAATAAAGATGGTTGCGTAAGTGCAGGAAAGGTTGTTGATATGAAGAAGTTTGCATTGGCATCGTATCTGATGTATTTTCTAGCAGGATTAGTGGTGACTACCATTGGAGCGATTATGCCGCAGTTATTGGGGCATTATAATCTAAGTTATACGGAGGGTGGAACACTGGTATTTATCGGTTCGATTGGATTCTTAATCGGAGTTCCATTGTCTGCTTATATGATGCATCGATTTGGTGAAAAGGTTACCCTTGCAAGTTCAGCGCTTATTATTGCGGTCACCCAGAGTATGATGCTCACTTTACCAGAGTACTCATGGATTACCGTATTGAACTTTTTTAACAGTCTCAGTGTATCTGCGATTGAAGTTGTTGTAGCGGCTCTCGTGATGGAGAGATTTGTGAGTCGGCGAGCGGTGACGATGAGTTATTTGGAAGTATCGTTCGGTCTTGGGGCGCTCGGTATGCCTGTTTTTGCAAGCGGTTTTATTGCACTAGGGCACTGGCAATGGGTATTTGCAGTTACTGGATTGATCTCGCTAGTGATGGGGATTGTATGGATGCGTATTCAATATTCCCGAGAAGAAGAGACATCATCCAATCAAGCAGTCGATGCCGTAGAAGTTGCGCCTTCAGCTACGGTAACAGGAAGACATAAAATAGTGTTATTAAGCATATTTTTGCTGATGATTTTTGTGTATTGTGGAATAGAAGGTAGTCTGAATAATTTCTTATCGTCTATCTTTATTAGTTATTTTGGCAGTTCGGAATATTATGCTTCGATTAGTATTGGAGCGTTCTGGGGAGCCATGGTTATCGGGCGACTGGCAACCAGTTGGATCATTCGCCGTGTGAATTATAGTCGCTTCCTATTGATTAGTATGTCACTGAGTCTCTTGATTCTGCTGGCATTTCTCGTCTTCCGTCAAGAATGGGCAGGCTATCTATTAGTACCATTGTTAGGATTTACGATGTCAGGTGTGTACTCAATTACGATGGTCTATGCGAATCATACTTTACCTAATATGGCTCGTACAGTAACCAGTCTGATTACCGGATTTGCAGGCTTTGGTAATGCTGTATTCCCTGTACTGATCGGCTATACATTGGATCGTGCACCGATTCAAGTGTCTTTGATGTTAATTGCAAGTTATGCTGTGGCTTTCTTAATTCTATTGCTTATTATTATGGGCAATTATCGCAAATGGAAACGCGTAGATGCAGATGAAGCAATCAAGATATAACGTAGTCCAAACTTATATTTGACTAGATCCAATCCTGAAAGCTGTTCAATATGAATAAGGAGGCAGAATTTGTATGAGTAATCTAGGAGTATGGGAAGATGCAGAACCAGGAGTAAAACGTTGTATTCTGAATGCCGATGGTGGCTTAATGATGATGGAAGTTCATTTTACCAAAGGCGCAGAAGGATACCAGCATCAACATCCTCATCAGCAGATGAGTTACTGTCTGCGTGGTTCATTCACATTTACGATCGACAATGAGCAGACCACAGTCACGCAAGGACAGTCTATTAATATTCCTCCGAATGCGTTACACGGAGTCATTGCACTTGAAGAAGACTCTGCATTGTTGGATGTGTTTACTCCGATTCGAGAAGATTTGTTAAAATTGTAAATAAAGATCGAGCTATCTCTTTACACTTGATGAAGAGGTAGCTATTTTTATATCCTTATTCAAGAAGGATGCACGAATAGAACATATAGAAGTATCCCTGATGTCGCTGGATTGATATGGTAAAATAAACAAGCATGTGCATGTAACCTTTATTTCTAAGTTTAGATGAAGATTAGAGAGATATAGGGGTTACTTTTACTTTCATTTTACGTTATATTTAGAAAAATTTACAAATAGATGCATTAAATTTAAAATTTTAAACAAACTTGTGTGATATAAATGGTAAAGAGAATACTTGTTACCTATAATGTGTATATGACGTTATAAGTTAACAACGTTCATCCAATACGAGCTACATAGGAGGCTGGAAAATGAAAAGATTTTTGTCCACAGCACTACTTGCACTCATGTTAACGGTTGTCTTCTTTACCGGCTCACAAGTTACACCTGTTGCACAGCCAGAAAAAGCTTCAGCAGCAACGTGTACCATTATCAACACGTTCACAGGTGTATCGAATTACATCAAAGCGAACAAAACATTGCCATGTAACTTTATTACGAAATCGCAAGCATCTGCGCTTGGATGGGTTTCTTCTAAAGGAAACTTAGCAACAGTCGCTCCAGGTAAAAGTATTGGTGGAGATGTATTCAGCAACCGTGAAGGATTACTTCCAACAGCAAGTGGACGCACATGGCGTGAAGCAGATATCAATTACACTTCCGGCTTCCGTAACTCCGATCGTATTTTGTACTCCAATGACGGTCTAGTGTACAAAACAACAGATCACTATGCTTCATTTACAAAAATGTAGAACATAAACGTTGTTCATAAGCGTATGCCAGAGCAGATCATTGCTTCTGGCATATCGCTATGAATAGCACTTTAGGATGTAAAGGATGATTAAAGATGAACATGGTAACAATCAATGGCGAGGACTTTCATACCATCGCTGAACTACACGAGACACTCCAACAGAAGTTAGAACTGCCTGAATTTTATGGAAAAAATCTAGATGCTCTATGGGATTGTTTAACAGGTATGGTCGAATTGCCATTACAAATGGAGTGGCTCAACTATGATCTTAGCCGTCAACGTCTAGGTGACAAAGCAGATCAAGTACTAGGTGTTCTAGAAGAAGCTCAAGCGGAAGGCAATGGCTTCCGGATATGGGTAAGGGATCAAGTGGAAGAGTGAATATAGAAGGTTCGGATCGGCAATATAGAAATGAAGAAAAAGCTGTGCTCACAGGAGCGACAGCTTTTTTTGTGATTATTGTTTTTGTAAATTAAGTTTAAATTTGTGAATTAAATAAGACATTCTTTTTTAAATTACTTTACAGTAATAAAAATAAATTTTATAGTTATAAGGAAATAAAAAAAAAAA